>CATZCM010000018.1 GCA_958417225.1 uncultured Eubacteriales bacterium
AATTAGCTTGTTACTATAAAGATGGCAAAGTAGTAGAACAGGATGATAGCAAGGCGTTTGAACTGTTCAAACAAGCAGCTGAAAAAGGAAACACAGATGCAAAGTACGAATTAGCTTGTTACTATAAAGATGGCAAAGTAGTAGAACAGGATGATAGCAAGGCATTTGAATTATTTCAACAAGCATCAGAGCGAGGAAATGCCGATGCAATGTGCGAATTAGCTATTTGTTATGAATATGGTAACGGTGTAAAAAAAGATGTTAGTAAAGTGCTTGAGTTACTTCGAAAAGCTGTAAATTTAAGAGGGGTAGGGACTATATATGAATTAGCTTGTTGCTATAAACAGGGCAAAACTGTAGAACGGAATGACGAAATGGCTTTTAATCTATTCAAAAAAGCGGCAGAAATGGAAAGTAAAGATGCGATGTACGAATTAGCTTGTTGCTATAAATACGGTAAAGGGGTAGAACAGAATGATGGTAAGGCGTTTGAACTATACCAACAAGCAGCTGAAAAAGGAAATGTAGATGCAATGTGCAAAGTAGCTCAGTGTTATAAATGTGGTGATGGAGTAGAATGGGATATTGTTAAAGCATTTGAGTGGTATGAGGTAGCAGCAAAAGCTGGAAATGCAGAAGCAATATGCAATTTGGCTTATTGCTATAAGTATGGAAGAGGAGTGAAAGGGGATCGTGATAAGGGAATAGAGTTATTCCAAAAGGCAGCAGCTCAAGGAAATCCGAAAGCAATGATCGAATTGTCTGATGATAGAGTGGTTAATGGGTTTGAATGGATAGCATTTGATCAGTATGAGAAATTAGCACAAACAGGAGATACATATGCAATGCGCAAAGTAGCTAAGTGCTATATAGATGGTATAGGAGTAAAAACAGATTGTGACAAGGGACTGAAATTATTACAACAAGCAGCAGAAAAAGGTGATAAAGTGGCAGAAATCGAATTGTCTAGTCGGAACGGCAATATGCAAAAAAAACTATGTGAAGCAATAGAAAAACGTTATAAAGAATTAGCAGAGTCTGGATGTCCAGAGGCCATGCATTAATTAGGTAATATATACTTTCGGCAAGGAGGCCGTCCGAGGACAAGAAGACCTAGAACATTGCCAATGTCTGAGGTAATATCTGAAGAAAAGCAGGCTGAATATTTTAGTATGGCTATAGAATGGTTCCAGAAAGCTGTTAATAATGGATGCGAGCGTGCCATATGCAGTTTAGCGGATTGCTATAATGGAGATGAGAGGATAAAAATTTTACGCGAAGCAGCAGACAGTGGAAATAAAGATGCAATGTACGTTTTAGCTAATGAATATACATTTGGGAAAAACATAGAAAAGAGTGATAGTAAGGCGTTTGAGTGGTATATGAAGGCTGCAAAAGGAGGACATGTAGATTCAATGTCGCGGTTAGTTTCTTATTATAGTGGTAGGAGAGACGTACCACGGGATGCAAACGAGATGGTATTTTGGCTACGAGAACTGACAAAAAAGGGATGCTGTGTGTCAATGCGCGAATTAGCTTCTTGTTATGAAAAAGGTGACGTGGTAGAACAGAATTATGAAAAGGCGTTTGAGTGGTATATGAAGTCAGCAGTAGCTGGAAATGAAAGGGCAATGTGCAAAGTAGCTAGTTGCTATGAAGAGGGGAAAGGAGTAAAAAAGGATTTTCATAAGGCAGAAGAATGGTATCAAAGATCAGTGAATATGTCAAAAGATACAGAATCGGTATATAGATTAGGTAGGCTTTATTGTTGTTGGAATGGTGTAGAAAAAAATATTGATAAAGGGGTAAAATTGTTACAATTGGCAGCGAAATATGGAGATGTAAGTGCAGAGTACGAATTAGCTTGTTACTATAAAGATGGCAAAGTAGTAGAACAGGATGATAGTAAGGCGTTTGAGCTGTTCCAACAAGCAGCCGAAAGAGGAAATACAGATGCAAAGTACGAATTAGCTTGTTACTATAAAGATAGCAAAGTAGTAGAACAGGATGATAACAAGGCGTTTGAACTGTTCCAACAAGCAGCCGAAAGTGGAAATACAGGTGCAAAGTACGAATCAGCTTGTTACTATAAACATGGCAGAGTAGTAGAACAGGATGATAGCAAGGCATTTGAACTATTTCAACAAGCAGCCGAAAGTGGAAATACAGGTGCAAAGTATGAATTAGCTTGTTACTATAAGGATGGCAAAGTAGTGGAACAGGATGATAGCAAGGCATTTGAACTATTTCAACAAGCATCAGAGCTAGGAAATGCCGATGCAATGTGCGAGTTAGCTTTTTGTTATGAATATGGTAAAGGGATAAAAAAAGATGTTAGTAAGGTGCTTGAATTACTTCGAAAAGCAGTGAGTTTAAAAGGGGTAGGGACTATATATGAATTAGCTTGTTGCTATAAACAGGGCAAAACTGTAGAACAGAATGACGAAATGGCTTTTAACCTATTCAAAAAAGCTGCAGAAATGGGAAGTAAAGATGCGATGTATGAATTGGCTGAGTGTTATAGATATGGTAAAGGAGTAAAAATAGATAATAAGGAAATCGTTGATTTGTATCAGGAAGCAGAAAAAGATAAAAAAGATCATATAGAAGCCATGTGTGATTTAATTGAGTGTTGTGGTAAAATAATAAAAACAAATGAAGAAGAGGCGATTTACTGGTATAAAAAAGCTGTAGATATGGGAAGTACAGATGCAATGTGTAAATTAGCTTTTTGCTATAAATATGGCAGAGGAGTAAGTCAGAGTTTTGAGGAGGCAGTTTATTTGTACAACCTAGCGGCTCAATCAAATTGTGTGGAGGCCATATATGAATTAGCTTGCTACTATCTTCAGGAAGAAGTACATGGTAGAGGAAAGGATAGAAGGGTGGTGAGAGAATCAAATCATAAAAAAGCGTTTAAATTGTTTCGCAAGGCGGCAAAAATGGGAAGTATAGATGCAATGCACAAATTAGCTTATTGTTATACGCATGGGGCAGGAGTGACTAGAGATGTTAGAATGGCAAAAGAATACTTGAGAAAAGCGGCAGCTTTAATGGACATGTAATATTTAATTGAGGTCATTATGTTACGAGTGATGAAACAGTTCTTGCTTTTATCATATCAGTTGCTTTAGTTTGTTTACTCAAGACGTATATTATTTAAGTATTACCAATTATAGGAATTTTTTGAAAACACAAGTGAAATGATAGAAAAATAGTTTGAGTTTAGTGAGAATAAGTAAACTAAGTTTGTTTGCTTGTTAAGTAAAATGTATTTGTACTGTTAAAATAATAAAAGTCATATAGGAGATTCTTTTAGTGCTGTTTAGTGAGAATTTTGAGGTGAATTTCTTCTTAAAACCATGGAAGGAATCAATGGATTATGGGTAAAGAAAAATAACGAAAAACTAATATTTCGTGACAATGAAGATTTTTCGCAGTTAACTAGCGTTAAAGTTGGCGGTAGTACAATTACCGCCAACAAGTGCAACTATGTTTAGTTGTATTGAAAGCCGATTGTTTCAAAAGTTTTCTGTAAGGGAACACAGTTTGACTGTAGTTTATATTAATGGCGAATGTAGCATGAACTTTGAATTTAAAGCAAAACCTTTTTGTGCGCACAACTATGGTATAGGATAGGGTGAAAGTACAACGAAATGAATTGTTGTTACGAATACAACTGCAGGGTTAAATTGCGGGTTGTTGTACTCAAATTTGAGTGGGTGGCAGATAAGGAAGAAAAAACAACCGAGGTATGAGTAATGCAAAAGTTTATGATTACAAAAAGTAGCTTTTGAGACCTCTGAAATCATTTCACAAAGAAGCTGATTGATCCGATTAAACCTGTTAGAAACTAATCCTGATAATCAGAGCAAAGTATCACAGAACGTTGATTATAGTCACATGATACTTTGGAGTGGTCTGTTGCCTGTGAGTACCTTCAGTGTAGCGGTGAACTAAGTTTCATACAAGAAAGAAAAAATATAATAAATAATGCAATATTATATTAACATATAAAGCAACTGTCGAAAAAGGCAGTTGCTTTTTTACAACTCGTTAGTGTAACGGATTTTTTTTAGAACTGTTTAAAATTATTGCTCCAATTTATTGATGTGCAAACATTCTGTATTCTATGCGATATATTACGCTAATAGTAGAGTTTATAACTAAATATTTGAATGAAATATAAAGTTACCGTTGAAAAAAGTTGTTACTGCAGTATTTAAATGTAGTGTTGTTTGGAAAGGTGGTTGGTACGTTTCCAGTAGTGGGGACCAAAGATTTATATTTTAGCATTGATTTGTTTTCTCGTATTTTTTGATGAATAGTGCAATGTTTCAACATTGGAAATCTTTGTTGTGGTATATTGCTTTATGAGATGAGTGTGGATCAAATAAATATATACTATATTAAAAAAGTTTGACAAGTTGATTTTAATGTGGTATAATATTATTAAGTTATAAAAAGTAAGGGGATTATAGGAAGAGATTAATTTAGGATGACTATGATACGAAGGCATGATAGGAATAGGTTAAGCATGAAAAGTTAAAAAAATAAAATTAATTATATAGTTGATATCGATAGCATTAAATATACTTGATGATAAATAAACTAAATAGTTTGGTAATGCGGTTGATGTTGTACTATTAAGTGGAGGAATTAAAAAAGTTTAATAAATAACTAATTTATGCAATTAGCCATAAAACGTTAAATTAGTATGGTACTGTTAAATTTAATTATTTTAATATGGCTCTAGAATAACTCAAAAAAGTAACTTGATAAAGTAATGATTTATATGTAAAATAGAGGAGAATGAAAATGAATGTGTTAAAAAAAATTGTAGCAATTACAGTATTTGTATCAATACTCCCAGGAGCAGTAATGGCAAATGGAAGTAAAAATAGGAGAAACAGGAGGCATAAGGCTCCGAACGTTGCAGTTGAAGTGTCTGAGAGTGAAAAGTTATCAGAAGTAGTAAAAAGTATAAATGCAGCTGAATTGTTTAATTTAGCTATGCGTTATTTGGATGAGAAGATTTATGATAAAGCGATTGAATGTTTAAGAGAATCAGTGAAAAAGGGAAGCGCGGAGGCAATGAATTGTTTAGGGGTGTGTTATAATGATGGACTAGGAGTACGAAAGTCCTCTGCGGAGGCGTTCGAGTGGTTTATGAGAGCGGCAGAGGCAGGAAATAGAGAGGGTATACATAATTTGAGTTTGTATTTACGTAGAGAGGGAAGCAGTGAAGCACTTGAATTGTTGCAACATATAGGTGAAATATCTGATTTAGGTAACTGCCTTAAAGGTGCTGAAGTAGTATGTCAAGACGATAAGGCATTTGAATTGGAGTTGAAAGCGGCACAAGCAGGAAATTTAGATGCAATGTATAATGTAGGTGCGTGTTATGAACTTGGTAAAGGTGTTTCTCAAGATATTATAAAGGGATTTAAATGGTATGAAAAAGCGGCAAAAAAAGGTTGTACAGAAGCGATGTTTAGGGTAGGTATGTGTTATTACGAAGGTGAAGGCGTACAGAAAAATTTAGATGAAGCGTTCAAGTGGGTGTTTCAAGCAGCTCAAAAAGGGCACGTAGAGGCAATGTATAATGTAAGTATGTGGTATGAGAAAGGTAGAGGAGTTTCAAGGGACGATAAAAAGGCGTTTGAGTGGGATGAAAAAGCAGCAAACAATGGTCGCGTAGATTCAATGTATCATGTAGGTGATTGTTATATAAAAGGGAAAGGGGTAGCTCAAGATGCTAAAAAGGCATTTGAGTGGTATTTGAAAGCAGCAGTAAATGGGAATATAGATGCAATGTTTAAGGTAGCTTGTTGCTATATGGATAGCATAGGGATAAAAGGAGACGATAAAAAAGCATTTGAGTGGCACTTGAAAGCAGCGGATAATGGGAATGTACACTCAATGAATTGCTTGGGTATATATTACATTAATGGATTAGAAGGAGTAGTAGATGAAAATGTTAGGCTAGCGTTTGAGTGGTGGCATCGAGCAGCAGAAAATGGACATGCAGGTGCAATGTTTAATATAGGAAAAAGTTACAATGTTGGCAATGGAGTACCAAAGGACAGTGAAAGGGCGTTTGAGTGGTATTTGAAAGCGGCAAATGTAGGATTTGTAGAGGCGATGTTTTGCGTAGGCAATTGCTATATGGAAGGAGAGGGAATTCCAAAGGATAGTAAAAAAGCGTTCGAGTGGTACCTGAAAGCGGCAGAAAATGGGGAAGTATGTTCAATGAATTACTTAGGCGTATATTATATGAATGGATTAGAAGGAGTAGTAGATAAAAATGTTGGATTAGCGTTTGAGTGGTGGAGGAGAGCAGCAGAAAAAGGCAATGCAGTTGCGATGTTTAATATTGGTGAGAGTTATAGGGTTGGTAAAGAAGTAGCTCAAGACTTTAATAAGGCATTTGAGTGGTACTTGAAAGCAGCAGAAGAAGGGTATGTAGAGGCAATGTTTTGTGCAGGTGTTTGTTATATGGAAGGGTATGGAACATCAATAAACAGCCAAAAGGCATTCGAGTGGTACTTGAAAGCAGCAGAAGAAGGGTATGTAGAGGCAATGTATCGTATAGGTGTTTATTATATAGAAGGAATAAATATAGGCAAAAACATTAAAAAGGGGATTGAATGGTGTATGAAGGCAGCAGATAAAGGACATAAGGGAGCAGTTGATAAATTGAAGCATTGTTATGAAGAAGGGACACTGGTACTAGTATAGGTAAAAATAGAATTTCTCAAACTGGAGCAATCTGCTTAATAGAATTTTTATAATAAAAAAAGGCTTACGTTTTTTCACGAATGCTAAGTTTTTAATGAGTGTTGCAATATCATTACTTTTTTAGTAATGATATAAATGAGCATAACTTGTAAGTCTTTTTGATTGTCGCAAGCTGAGTTAATATTGTACTATAGTAGGTGAATATACTCCTATTGATTATAATTATTATGATGTTAATTTAAAGAAAATAAATTTTAATTATTTTGTGAGTTAGGAAAGGATTTAGAAGGTGAAAAAACGCTTGAGGAAAGTAGCAACTTTAATGGAGATGTAATGTTTAAGTAAGGTGTTTTATGTTACGAAGAAGAGGACAATTTAATATTTTAGAAAATTGTTTGAATAATATAATAAACAAGGAGACTTAGGATATAAAGTGAAAAATAGATGTAGTTGAATAAAAAGTGGTTTTATTATCTCGAAAGTGCAAAATAACGAATGTGCTATTCATAATTATCGAAATATAAAACAAAGTTAAAAAGTAGTTTTATATAATTAACTTTAATTTTAATGATATTTCGAAGATTAATCATTGTTGGTATAATAATTTGTTTAGTGATAATAAATTTTACAACAACATTTATATGAATTTTTAACTTCCTTTAAAGTGTTTTTTTAAGGAAGTTTATTTTTGTTCTGTGATGTGTAAATATAAATTTGGTTTTATAAAAATAAAGTTGCAAACGAGATTGTATAAAAATATTTGACAAGTCAATTTAAATATGATATAATATTATTATATTGTAAAAAAAGGATATTGCAAGGATGGTTAATCATGATATAAGGATGAAATTAAATCTGATTGTGAAAAGTTAAAAATGAAATTATTGCATAGTCGATATCAAACGTGATATAACATCGTTTAGTTCCATAGATGTCAGTGGTACTTGCAGCCTTTTTCTAATTATCGTTGGGCGTTATCTTACTGATTAATGAACTGAAAAAGAGACGGTAGGTTAATCATTACGAAAATCATCATGTTGTAGGGAAAAAATTTAATTCATAGCAAGTTAAAACAACTATAATTATAGTTTTGTTAAAGAGTTTTTGGAATGCATTTATTATATAAGGGGGATGAGTGAGTTGAAAATGAGTGTGTTAAAAAAAATTATAACAGTTTCATTATTAATATCAATGTTACCAGGGATAGTAATGGCAAATGGAAGTAAAAATAGGCGAAACAGGAGAAAAAATGTTCCGGGTGTTGCAGTTAAAATAGCTAGCGGTGAATGGGCAGGGTCAGTGGGTGAGATAGAAAAAAGTGAAGATTCAGTTGTGATAAATAGTTTAGGTGTGTATTGCATGGAAGGAACTGAGGAAGATAAAAGAAATGCTATAGAATTGTTTAAGGTAGCAGCGGAAAAAGGGAATGCAGATGCAATGTTTAATTTAGGGGTATGCTATATGGATGGAAATGGGGTAAAGCAAGATTATAGTATGGCGGTTAAGTGGTATAAGGAAGCAGCAAAAAAGGGACATGCAGATGCAATGAATAGTTTAGGACTTTGCTATGATAATGGACAGGGAGTACGTAAATCAGCTGGAGAGGCATACGAATGGTATGTGAGAGCAGTAGAAGCAGGAAGTGCAGATGCAATGCATAATTTAGGGTTGTGTTTACAAGATGGTGGGAGTAGCGAAGCATTTAAGTTGTTGAATAGAGCAGCGAAAGGGTGTAATTCAGGTGCAATTATTGATTTAGGTGGGAGTTTAGAAAAAGGAGAAGTAGTCTGTCAAGACCTTAATGGGGCATTTGAGTTGGAATTAAGAGCAGCGCAAGCGGGAAATCCGAGTGCAATGTTTAATATAGGTGTTAATTATGAGTTTGGTCAAGTGGTAGGCAAAAACTTTGAAAAAGCGATTGAGTGGTATGTGAAAGCTGCAGAGGCGGGAAGTGCAGAAGCAATTTTTAAATTGAGTATGTATTTACGTGAGGATAGAGAAAAAGAGGCGTTTGAGTTATTGCAGATTGCAGCAGAAAGAGGTGTCGTAGGTGCAATGCTTGAATTAGGGATGTGTTTTGGAAACGGAAAAGTAGTAACTCAAGACCTTAGTAAGGCTTTTGAATGGCTTTTGAGGGCGGCATATGCAGGAAATGCGGATGCAATGTTTAATGTTGGCATGAGTTATGATGTTGGCCAAGGAATATCTCAAGATGATGTAAAAGCATTTGAGTGGTACTTGAAAGCAGCAGAATGTGGAAATGTAGATGCAATGAATAAAGTAGCGGAGTGTTATAAAAATGGTAAAGGAATAGGGAAGAACGATAGCAAAGCGTTTGAATGGTGGAATCGAGCAGCAAATTTAGGACATGAATTAGCTAAGGAAAATTTGAAAAGATTTTTGGTCAAAAAGTAAATACAATTAATTTGAAAATATTTTTAGAAAATAATGTTATTGCATATTAAGCTATAGTAAATATTTCATTATATTGAATTTAAGTATTTTAATGTGGGTTTTAAATAGCCCAAAAGAGTAACTTTATAAGGTAAACTTTTATTTAGTAGTTATATGAAAAATAAAGGAGAATTAAAATGAGTTTGTTAAAAAAGACTATAACAATTGCAACATTGGTATCAATGTTACCAGGAACAGTAATGGCAAATGGAAGTAAAAATAGGCGAATCAGGAGAAAAACAGGTGTGGATTGTGCAGCTGCAATGTCTGAGAGTGAAAAGTCATTTGGAAAAACAATAAGTGAAGATTTGATAAATAGTTTATATACACATTATATGAAGGGAACTGAAGTAGACAAAAAAAGGATTATAAATTTGTTAAGTGACGCGGCTAAAAAGGGACAAGCAAGTGCAATGTTTAATTTGGCTATGTGTTATTCGAGTGACAAAGTTTATGATAAAGCGATTCCTTGGTTAAATCAAGCAATAGAAAAGGAACATGTAGGTGCAATGTTTAGTATGGGCGTGTGTTATGAGAAAGGTTTGGGTGTAAAACAAAATGATAGTTCGGCATTTGAATGGTATATGAAGGCAGCAGAAAAAGATCATGTAGTTGCAATGTATAATGTAGGGGTATATTATGAACAAAGACGAGATCCAGAAAAAGCATTAGAATGGTTTAAGAAAACAGCAGACAAAAAGTTTACAAATGCAATGTTTGCTTTATCTAGGCTTTATTTGGATAAGAAGATGTATAAAGAAGCAATTACGTTATTAAAAGAAGCAGCTAAAACGGGACATACAGGTGCGATGAATAGGCTGGCGAAGTGTTATCATGATGGAATAGGAGTACGTAAATCCTTTGCAGAAGCGTTTGATTGGATTGAAAGATCTGCAAAAGCAGGGGATGCAATGGGGATACATAATTTGAGTTTGTATTTACGTGGAGAAGGAATCAGTGACGTAGAGTTGTCGCCGGATGTTGTAAAAACAATACCTGAATTGGAAATTGGTGAGGTGGTATATCAGGACGATAAGGCGTTTGAATTAGAGTTAAAATCGGCAAACTTAGGGATCCCTTGCGCAATGTTTAATGTAGGTACGTTTTATGAAAATGGTATAGGTGGTGTCTCTAAAGACATTACCAAGGCGTTTGAATGGTATCTAAAGGCAGCAAATAAGGGTTTGGCAAAAGCAATGTATAATGTAGGTTCGTGTTTTTATGAGGGGCAAGGTGTAATGCAAGATATAAAACAAGCATTAGATTGGTGGAATAAAGCTGCAAAAATTGGAAATGTAGAAGCGATGTATAATTTAGGTAAGTGTTATGCGAATGGAGAAAAGGTTAGAAAAGACGATAAAAAGGCATTTGATTACTTCTCGAAAGCATCAGAAACTGGGTATGTAGATGCAATGTTTACTATAGCTGTTTGCTACAAATTTGGGCAAGGGGTGGCTCAGGACTTTAGTAAGGCATTTGAGTGGTTCTTGAGAGCAGCGGATAAAGGGCATGTAATGGCTATACCGTTTGTAGCAGAGTGCTATAGATTTGGTATAGGGACTGAACGGAACGAAGTCAAAGCGTTTGAATGGGACCTAAAAGCAGCGGAAAATGGGAATGTAAATTCAATGTTTACGGTAGCTAACTGTTATAAGGGTGGACAAGGAGTGGCTCAGGACTTTAGCAAGTCATTTGAGTGGTTCTTGAAAGCAGTAGAAAATGGAGATATTGGTTCAATGTGTAATGTATCTGAGTGTTACTTGTATGGAAGGGGAGTAGCTCAGGACTTTAGTAAGGCATTTGAGTGGTCCTTGAAAGCAGCAGAAAATGGAAATACTGATTCAATGTATAATGTAGCTGAGTGCTACTTGTATGGAAGAGGAGCAACTCAGGACCTTAGTAAGGCATTTGAGTGGTTCTTGAAAGCAGCGGAAAATGGAGATACTGATTCAATGTATAATGTAGCTGAGTGTTACTTGCATGGAAGAGGAGTAGCTCAAGATCTTAGTAAGGCAAATGAGTGGCGTTCGAAGGCGGAAAAACCTGTAGATGAAAAAGAACTTTTGAGAGATTATTTGAAAAAAAATTCCCAATTTGAAGATGCAATCTCTGAACAGGCAATAGCGTTGTTGTCCCAAATGGGTTTAATTTAGATTGTTATTATACAGAGGGGCGCGAATGTATCTTAATATGACGAAAAAGTAAAGTTTTGTGTGAAAAACCTAGGAATACTACTGTGTAATGTTTAAATAAGTGGGAAGTTTGAAAAGAAATACTGAGTGTTTATTGGAAGAAGTATCTTTACACACACTTACAAATAAAAAAAGCTCGTAGGAGTAGGATATTTAGAAATACCAAGCTACTACGAGTCTTTTTTATGTGGTTGAATCAATATGCATAAAACGATATACACAGTGGTTACGTGATATGGTAAAGTCAGTAATTTTGTTCATACTTTTCGATTATGCTAAATATTGACTGTTTAATCAAAGTAACCAAAGATATTAAAAGGTTAAAGAACGAGCTCATTTGCTAATTTATCGATTTGAGTAATTGTTTCGTTATCTAGTGCAGATTTAATAGAAACTGTATTCTGAGCAAATTTTATATTTTTTCTAGTTTCGAGCAACTTGCGCATAACTTTAGCAGCGGTAGGTGCCCATGTACCATTTTCAATTAAGGCTATTGTTCTGTTTTGATAGTTATGTTCAACAAGCTCTGTTATAAACTCATGCATAAATGGAAATATTCCGGAATTATGTGTTGTGGTAGCTAATACCAACGTGTCATAGCGGAAGGCGTCTTCAACAGCTTCTGCCATGTCACATCGTGCTAAGTCAATTAATACTACTTTTGGTGCACCTTTTTCCAATAATTTTTCTTTAAGGAGCATAGCTGCATTTTTAGTGTTACCGTATACAGACGTATATGCAATCACAATTCCCTTATTTTCAGGTTGGTATGATGACCACGTGTTATACAGACTAATGTAATATGAAAGATTTTGGTGAAGGACCGGTCCATGTAAAGGGCAAATAACCTGGATTTCTAAATCAGATAATTTTTTTAACAGAGTTTGTACTTGAGCGCCGTATTTGCCCACAATACCAAAATAATATCTACGAGCCTCACAAGCCCAATCTTCATCGACGTCTAGTGCTCCAAATTTACCAAATGCATCGGCAGAAAATAATGTTTTGCTGTAATGATCGTATGTAACCATAACTTCAGGCCAATGTACCATAGGAGCAAATGTGAATGAAAGTGTATGGGTGCCGAGTGACAATGTTTCGTTATCAGAAACTATGTACTTATTTTGCTTTAGGTCAATGTCAAAGAATTGCTTTAAAAATACAAAAGTTTTTGCATTTGCTATAATTCTCGTATTTGGGTATTTTTCAAGAAATGGTTTTATGCTTCCAGAATGGTCAGGTTCAATATGCTGGATGATAAGATAATCAGGTGTTTTGCCGTTTAATATAGAGGACAAATTTAGAAGCCACTCGTCGGCAAATTGCGCATCTACAGTGTCGAGTATGCAAATTTTCTCATCTAAGATAACATATGAATTATATGCAATCCCGTTGGGAATTTTATATTGTCCCTCAAATAAGTCAGTGATGTGATCATTTACACCGATATAGTAAGTATTACTTGAAATTTGATTATTCATGATAAATTACCTCCGATAAAATATTTTTTTATACCATGTCTTTTCTTTTAAGTATTATGTATAAAATTAACATTAAACTAAGTGATAATGCAAATGGAAACCACCATGTTCCGGTAATAGTTCCCCAATCAGTAATGTTGTTCATTCCATAATATCCTGATATAATAGTTGGGATGGAAAGTATCAGGGTAATTGAGGTTAAAGTTTTCATTACGATATTTAGGTTATTTGATATTACGGAAGAAAATGCATCCATTGAACTAGAGAGTATATTTAAATGAATTGCAGACATATCAATAGCTTGACGCATTTCGATCAATACGTCTTCTATTAATTCAACGTCTTCATCGTACATCTTTATTAATCTTCCACGTTTGATTTTTTGCATAGTTATGTCATTAGATTTTAAGGATGCAGATAAGTAAACGAGCGATTTTTCTATCTCAAGTAGCTGTAAAAGTTGTTTGTTTTTCATTGATTTACGCAATTCCTGTTCAGCTCTATGAGTAATTCTGTCGATTTGCTTTAAGTACTGTAGATATTTGGCTGTTACACGTTCCATTATGTGGAGCACGAATTGGGTTTTAAAATCAGTGTTAGCGTTTTTTACGACACCCTCCTCAAATTCTGCAATTATCGGGTTATCGTGAAGAGATATGGTAATTATGTTATTGTTAGTGATTATAATTGCAAGTGGTAAAGTTATGTAACTTAGGTTTTTTTCTTGGCGCTGCACTACAGGAATGTCTATAATGAAAAGAGTATTATCCTCTTCTTGATCTATATGAGAAGATTCTTCTTCGTCCAGGGATGCGCGTAGTATAGCAGGTTCAACTCCAAGCTCATCTGTAAGCAATTCCATTTCAGCGTAAGTTGGAGCAATGCAGTTTATCCAACAACCTTTTTCGTATGTTTTTAAATTTTCAGTGTGACCATTGACAGTTTTGTAATACGTAATTATTGTAAACACCCTCTTTTACTTTAATATGACGTACTCTCACTGCATACATACATGAAGAGTAAATTTAATTATATTGATGCGAAATTTGCATATGGGTTAGTGCAAGTAGTAGATTCAATAAATTGGACATTTTTAAATTCCTTTGATAAAAGGGTAGTAAGAGGCTTAACTACAACGTTCTCAGTTGCGAAGTGCCCAGCATCAATTACAACCAGATTATGATCATTAGCAAATAAGATTTCATGGTGCTTTATTTCTCCGGTAATTAATGCATCCATACCAAGTTTAGTTGCTGTAGATACAAGGTTACCTCCACTGCCGCTACATATAATAACTCGATTTATTTTTTTTTCGATAGCATTTAGTCTTACGCCGATAGCATGTAATTTTTTCTCAACAAACTGTGCTAATTCTATGGCCGTCATTTCTTGTGAAAGCATTCCAATTGCTCCAATTGGGTCAATTTGCTGAATTTGTCTTAATTGGAGTGTTTTAGCAAGACGTGCGTTAACGCCATAGTTTGGTGCAATGTCGAGATTTGTGTGTACGCATATAGCGTTTATGCCATTTTGTGCTAAAGTATATGGGATAGAATTGTTTTTTAAAGTAGATAGTGGAGTAAAAATAACTGGGTGGTGACTAAGTATGAGGTTTGCTTTAGCATTAACTGCTTCAGTTATAACGTTTTGAGTTATGTCAAGTGCAACTATACATTTTGTGACAATGTCCATTTCGTTTCCGACGAGTATCCCTACGTTATCAAAATCCATTGCACTATTAAATGGGGCAATTGTATCTATAAAGTTAAATATGTCTTTTACTTTGGTCATTTTATTATTTCCCCCTAATTTAATTTTGATTAGTTAATGAGTTTAAAGTACTTATTACATCGTCTAAAGACGGTGGGGAGTTAGAGGCAAGTTTTTGGTTAGTTAGATGCCGAACGATGCGATGAAAATATTCTTCTGTGTATTTTGAAATACACTCTGAAAGAGTTCCAGTATAAATATCTATATTGTTCCATACTACAGGTTCAGTTGTAAATTTAGCTAGCATTACCGTATAGACATGTCGATTAACCTTAACCACTACTTCTTTTATGATTTTGAAGTTGTTTTTAAATAAAAATTCCCTAAGTAGATGATCCGCAGTCATAGGTTGAAGTATGAGATGTTTTTCAGTATTACGTATCCAATGGGTATCTTGTAATATTTGTATAATAGTTTCACCACCCATACCAGAGATAATTATATCATCCACTTCGGTTGGGGACACGTTATTGAGTCCATTTGATAATCGACTTAATACTTTATTTTCTACATGATATTTTGCAATGTTTTTATCGGCAATTGTTAGTGGAGCTTCGTTAATATCTACAGCTAACGCATGGGAAATTTTATTTTTTTTTGCAAGCCAAATAGGGAGGTATGCATGATCAGTTCCAACATCTACGATTTTACAATTATCCCGAACAAATTCAGAGCAAGCTTGTAATCTAGGATCAAGTGTGAAAATAGGACGATTACCCATAGTGCATACCTCCTTGGTTATTATTTAGAATTTTTGAAATTTTTCTTCATACGTTGTTCTTTATTAAGAATAATTTTTCTAATTCGAACGCTTTCAGGTGTCACCTCAACGAGTTCGTCGTCATTTATAAATTCAAGAGATTGCTCAAGGCTCATAATAGATGGAGGAGTTAATTTCAAAGTTTCATCAGAACCAGCTGCTCGCATGTTGGTTATATGTTTTTTCTTACATACGTTTACAACGATGTCTTCAGCTTTAGGGCTTGCTCCCACAACCATTCCCTCATATACATCAACACCTGCTCCTATAAAGAGTCGGCCTCTTTCTTGTGCAGCAAATAAGCCATATGCCGTAGTAGTACCAGTTTCATGTGCAACGAGAGATCCCTGTGATCTAGCAGCGATTTCGCCTTTAAACGGTTCATAACAATCAAATACATGACTCATTATACCGTTGCCATTTGTGTCTGTGAGAAATTCCGATCGATATCCCATAAGTCCACGGGCAGGGATTTTAAATTCAAGGTGCGTAGCACCTGTGTCATGTGAGACCATATTTAACAATTCAGCGCGTCTAGGTCCCAGTTTTTCCATAACAGCTCCAACATATGAATCAGGTACTTCTATCATCAAAGTTTCCATTGGTTCATGTAACACACCGTTGATGAATTTTGTGATTACTTTTGGTCTTGAAACTTGGAATTCAAAATTTTCACGACGCATAGTTTCAATGAGAATGGATAGATGAAGTTCACCACGGCCTGAAACTTTAAATGTATCTGCAGATTCAGTATCTTCTACTCTAAGAGCTACATTTGTACGAATTTCTTTAAAGAGCCTATCACGTATATTTCTGGATGTAACGTATTTTCCCTCACGTCCAGCAAATGGGCTGTTATTTACAATAAACATCATGGAAACAGTGGGCTCATCAATTTTCACAAATTCGAGAGGTTCAATTACCTCCGGAGAACACGCGGTTTCACCGATGTTTAGGTCTGTAATTCCGGATACAGCAACGATATCGCCTATTGATGCGCTGTCGGACTCAATTCGATTTAATCCCTCGAATTGATATAATTTTGATATTTTGGCATTTTTTGTAGTTCCGTCTTGACGGCACAAAGTTATATTTTGACCGGTCTTTACGGAGCCTCTTTCAACTCGTCCCACACCAATACGTCCCACGTAATCATCATAGTCAATATTAGAAAAGAGTATTTGCAGTGGGGCATCTGGATCCCCGATTGGAGCGGGAACTTCATTTATAATTGATTCGAAAAGAGCAGTCATATCAGAACCTTTTTCGTCTATATTGTAGGAAGCATAACCTTCTTTTCCAGAAGCGTACACTACAGGAAAATCTAATTGATCTTCTGTTGCACCAAGTTCAATAAACAAATCAAGTACCTCATCAACTACTTCAATAGGACATGCACCTGGTCGATCGATTTTATTTACAACTACGACAGGTTTTTTTCCAAGTTTGAGCGCTTTTTTTAATACGAAACGTGTTTGTGGCATACATCCTTCGAAAGCGTCAACTAATAGCAAAACACCGTCCACCATCATAAGAATGCGTTCCACTTCGCCGCCGAAGTCAGCATGTCCCGGAGTATCTACAATATTAATTTTTACGTTATTATACATTACTGCGGTGTTTTTTGACAAAATAGTTATGCCACGTTCGCGTTCGAGGTCGTTTGAATCCATTACTCGTTCAGCAACGGTTTCATTTGATCTGAAAATACCACTTTGCTTTAAAAGTTCGTCAACAAGAGTAGTTTTACCATGATCGACGTGTGCAATAATTGCAATGTTTCGTAGATTTTTTCTTTCTTGTATCATTATTCTCATCCAGCTTTCTTATTTTAAATGTTAGCTACTTCCTAACGAAATATCAATCACATAAGTGTAATGATTTCTAAAAGGGTTTGCTTCTACTTGAGTAAATATTTTATGTTTGTTTTGATATTGATAGTTTGGTAATCAAACAATATTTTTAGTACAAATATAAGTCCATATTGTTTTTTACAATTAGAATAAAAAATCTTGTCCAACATAAAATATGAGAGAAACGGCTTTCGGGAAAAATAAAACACGTTTCTCTCATAATAAAATATTAGAAAGGAAGTAGAATTACATTAATTATATCACATGAGGGACAAACTTGCAAGTGTTTTACAACAAATCTCCTTTTTTAATTAAAGAATTTTAAAAACGCCTATTGTTTTGTAGTACTTGCTAATCGTAAGATTCTAAGAATATTGTGGGAATTTTTATATTTAACATGTTTTTATGTGTCTAAACGAAAAAAATGAAGGTTAAATTTACGAACATAAAATAAAATATAACAAAAATAAGTGTTGACATATGGGGTAAAAAGGTGTATCATAATATAAATAGTAAAATTATCAAGTTTGAAAATGAGGTGACGTCTATGAACATAAGTAAATTTAAATTTGATGGAAAAGAAAAACTTTCCCTGAAAGGTATGGATACGTCTGGTAAGAAAATTGCAAATGATCGCCGGGATGCTTTTGAAGAAAGCAAGGAAAATCTTTACAAAATGCAAAGCCTCCAAAATAGATTGTATTCAGAGGGAAAAGAGTCTTTGCTAATCATATTTCAAGCAATGGATGCTGCAGGAAAAGATGGCGCTATTAAGCACGTTATGAGCGGAGTAAATCCACAGGGGATTATGGTGCACAATTTCAAGCAACCTACAAGTGAGGAATTAGCTCATGACTATTTATGGAGAGCAGCGAGAGTATTACCTAGACGAGGTATGATAGAGATTTTTAATAGATCGTACTATGAAGATGTACTCATCGGAAAAGTTCATAAGACGTATGAAAATCAAAACTTACCTGAACGATGCCTAAAAGGGGATGTAATAGAAAGACGTTATGAAGAAATAGTAAATTTTGAAAAGTACTTGTACAATAATGGTATCCGGGTAGTAAAGTTTTTTCTGAATTTATCACGCGACGAACAGCGTAAAAGGTTTTTAAGCAGAATAGATGACCGTACCAAGAATTGGAAATTATCCGAATCTGATATAAAGGAAAGAGGTCATTGGGATGAATACATGGATGCGTACGAAAAGGCAATTAATGCGACGGCAAAGTCATATGCACCATGGTATGTTGTACCAGCAGATCGTAAATGGTTCGCAAGATATTTTATTTCTACTGCAATATTGGAGGAATTAGAAAACATCAATCCACAATTCCCAGTTTTTCCACCAGAGAAAAAGGAAATGTTAATTCGCTGTAAGGGACATTTAATGGTAGAAGATGAGTTTAAAGATTAAAAATTATTATTTGTGGTCGATATACTTAAAAAGTATATCGGCCATAAATTTTGATGCGTTCATAGTGTGTTACAATCTCGTCTTTTAGCGAGAATTTGAAAAAACCAAAGTTGACAGTGTGGAGATAATTATAACCGAAAATTTAACAAGTTAGGGTTGCAAATTTTTTATTATCGAGATTTATATCAAACTCAGGGTTAGACAATCTTATCCAGAGAGCAAAGAAAAAAGCACCACTACTACAAATCGAAATTTTTTTTGAAAAATTGCCTTTCAAGTAATAGTGTTTTAAATCATTACTTGAGAGGCGAATTATCTATTTGACGTGTTTTTATGATTAAATTAATTTGAAATGTTAAAAGTATAATTTTTATCAAAATTTTCTTTACGGTAGTACGTTGCCGAAAGGTTTTCCGTATCAAAAATAATACTCCATTCAGTTGTTTCATCACCTTCAGGATAGTTGTGTTTTGAAACGGCTTTAAGTAAATCTGTGAGTTGATTTTGGGTTAATGTGCCATTTGAAGTTTCAAGGTTTTTTAGCATGAAGGTATAACGAAGTTTAGATTGTTCTGTTCCGATTCCGTAATGGTTACCTTCTGTGAGGTAGAAATTAGTAACTACTTTTGTGTCTGTTACGTATAAAGTGTTATCAATGTACTCGGCTACGATGGATTTTCCATTTGCATCAGAAATTGCAAAATGATGTTGCATACCGGCAGATGAGTTCATATCATATTTATTTAATTCTTCTATAGCTTCATTAACATTTGCACATTTATCTAACAGTAATCTTATTGCTGCAGTTGTAGTTATACTGGGTTTACCAGAATTTTGGTGAGTTTCAGTGCCGTCCTCTATTATCAAATCTGCTATACAAAGTCCTTTTTCATTCATACCATCAAGTGGCACATAAACTGCTGCGAGAGACATCATTTTATTTTTCATGCCTTCAGGAAGAAAATTTTCTTCAAATCCTAGAAAATCTAAATTAGAAGTTGAAATTGATGCATAACCATTATCGGGACGTGTTATGACAATCATTGCAGTGCAGCTTTTCCAGTCAAAATTGCGACCAAAAAGCAAGTTACCATTAGTAGAGGTTGCACTTATAGCGCTGCATCCGTAGTTGTTTTTTGAAAAAGTGGGCTTATAGAATCCATGTGAAAGGAAAGAGCTTATATATTCAGCCATTTTTTCATCAGAGTTTCCGCCGCCAGATTTGATGTACTCGTCGAACCCGTAATCTCCTTTGTACTCGAGAAAGTAAAAATTGTTATCCAGTTTTTTTATTGTGTTCATTGCTTTGAATTGGGTTTTGAACATACTCCATGCACAGGCAAGAATGGCAACAATAATGACCAAAAGTGTAATTATAATAGAGAGAACGATTTTTTTTGATTTTTTCATGTTAATCACTCCAATTTAGCTTTGAAAGATAAGCGAAAAATTCAGTTTCGGCTTCATTTATAATGTCGTAAGGGCTATTTAGTTATTTGCTGCATAGCCTTGTCCAAAATGTTTTTTCTTGTATTAATTTAAATTTGTGATTATTAGTATATTTTTCAGTGTTAGGTTTACTTAGGAATATAACGATGATACTTTCAATTTTCAGTATCACTTTATATTTTGTGGATTTTTTTGCTGAAAAGTCAAAAAGTATATTTTTCTATTAATATGATTAAATGAAAAATAAAAATGAATAGCTGTTTCTGTTATTATGTTTACTATCAAGAACGTATAATAGAAACAGCTTTTTATTAAAGATCGCGTTTATAGATTAGTATCGATTCAAATAATTTTCAAATTCCCAACGAGTAATTGAATTACGATAAGAATTCCACTCATTTTGCTTATACTCGATGTATTTGTTAAAAGTATGATTACCAAGAGTTTGACGTACTAAATCATCATTTTTCATTTCGCGGATAGCGCTTTCCAAGGAAAGAGGGATGCTGTCAATTTTTAACCGCTCGCGTTCGTCTTCGCTAAGATCAAATATATTATTGTTAATTGGATTTTGAGGGATAAGCTTCTTTTTGATGCCGTCAAGTCCAGCTGCGAGACATACTGCTAAGGTTAAATACGGATTTGCTGATGGATCAGGATTACGTAATTCGATCCGAGTACTTTCCCCACGTGCTGACGGAATTCTAATAAGAGGACTGCGATTTTTAGTTGACCATGCAATGTAAAGTGGGGCCTCATATCCTGGGACTAGTCTTTTATATGAATTTACAAGTGGATTCATAATGCATGTCATACCTTTTATATGCTCGGTGATCCCAGCTATAAAATGTTTTGTAAGTGTACTGAGTCCAAGTTCATCGCTAGGATCCCAGAAAACATTTTTCCCATTTTTACTAAGTGAAATATTTATATGCATTCCTGAACCAGCTTCATTGTAAAGTGGTTTTGGCATAAATGTCGCGTATAATTTATGTTTATTAGCGATAGATTTAACTGCGAGCTTAAAAGTCATGATATTATCTGCAGCGTGAAGGGCCTCACTGTATTTGAAATCAATTTCATGTTGACCTGGGGCACATTCGTGGTGAGAGGCCTCGATTTCAAATCCCATATCTTCAAGGGTTAAGCAAATATCACGTCGAGCTTCTTCACCTTTGTCGATGGGGCCGAGTTCAAAATAACTGCCTTGGTCGATTGTTTCCACAATTGGGTTAACCTTGTCGTCTGTTTGGAACAGAAAGAATTCGCATTCAGGTCCAACATTAAACTGAAAACCAAGTTCCATTGCCTCATTTAAAACTTTTTTTAAAATCCAGCGTGGATCACCCTCAAATGGTTTATGATCAGGTGTATACACGTCACAGATAATTCTAGCTACTTTACTTTCACTGGACTGCCATGGGTATATCATAAAAGTATCAAGATCTGGGTACAAATACATATCAGATTCTTCAATTCTAACGAAACCTTCAATGGAAGATCCATCGAACATACATTTGTTATCCAGTGCTTTGTTGAGTTGGCTTCTAGTTACTGCAACATTTTTGCATGCTCCGAATATATCAGTGAATTGCAGTCGAATGAATCGGATATTTTCTTTTTCAACCGTGTTTAAAATTTGCTCTTTAGTCATAGTTTTAATACACTCCTTTTAAAAGTCCTCTACAAATGTGAAGCAGAGGTTCTTGCTATAAAATAACGTCATGTACGTTGTTTTGTTAAGTTATTATTTATAAAGGTTTTTATTCTTTGAAGTGAATTTAGCTACGTTTACATTATATGAAACTAGTGATGCTAAAGTTGTCATATCTTTGTTGTTCCTAGTTTTTGCAATTTTTTTTATAATGTTGATAAACTGTTAGTTTTACAAAATAAAATAATTGTGTTTTTAACTTGGGATTTTTGACTAGTGTAGTAACAATAGGCTATTTTTATAGTTCCTATTGAATTTAGCTTCTATTTGTGTATTTAACTAATGATATCATAACAAAATTTTTTAGTCAAGAATAAAAAATATTTTCAAGAAATAAGTTTTGTGTTATAATAATTACAGGTATAGTGATTTAGGAGGAAATCGAAATGTTGAGTGGATTGCGGAAAAAATCAATGAGGTTGCCCGATGCCCCTGGTGTGTACATTATGAAAAATAAATCGGATGAAGTGATATATATTGGTAAAGCTAAAAATTTAAAAAATAGGGTTAGTACGTACTTTGGTTCACAAAAAAACCATGCGGAAAAAGTTCGACAAATGGTTTCACAGGTGTTTGATTTTGATTATATTATTACTGACAGCGAATTTGAAGCACTTGTGTTAGAATGTAATTTGATAAAGCAACATACGCCAAAGTATAATATTTTACTCAAAGACGATAAGGGATATTCTTACGTGCGTGTTTCAAAGGAGAGCTTTCCAAGGATATCTGAAGTAAAGAAAATTACTGATGACGGTGCGCAGTATATTGGTCCGTATATGAGTTCACATGACGTGAAAGCTTGTGTTGATGAGGCATGCAAAATATTTAAGTTGGCTAGATGTAACAAGAATTTTTCTAAAAAAGAGTTTAAACAACGTGCGTGCTTAAATTACTACATTAATCAGTGCTCGGCTCCATGTATTGGTAAAATAAAAAAATCTGAGTACCAGAATCAAGTTCTTGAAGCAATTGATTTTTTGAAAAAAGGCAGTGAAAGTACTATTGAGATGCTTGAGAAGAAAATGAAAAGTGCTTCGGAAAAATTGCAATTTGAACAAGCGGCAGCGATTCGTGATAAGATTTTTGCTATACGTAAAATGCATCAACGCCAAAAGGTTGTAAACATAAATGTTAAAAATCAGGATATTATATCACTTGTGAATTTTAGTGGAAAGGTTTGTTTTGATGTGTTTCGCGTCAGAAACGGCAACCTCTGCAACAAAGAAAGTTTTGTGTTTGATGAACCTGTAAATGTGCAAGATTCAATTACAGAATTTATTCAGCAATATTATAGCAATAAGAAGGATATTCCTCCAATTGTAAATGTCAATGCATACCCTGATGAGACGGAAACTATTGAGCAGTGGTTGTCAAAGTACTCAGGAAAAAAAGTAAAAGTTAATGTTCCTAAAAAAGGGGTGCAAAAAAAGTTATTGGATATGTGTACAAGCAACGCGGAGGAAAACCTTATGAGGAATCTTACTGAAATTGCAAAGGGATCTGTGATTGATCAGCTTAGAAAGTGCCTTGGTCTTGAAAGAGCTCCGTCATACATTGAAGCGTACGACATATCAAACCTTGCTGGAACCGATAATGTAGCTGGTATGGTGGTATTTGCAGATGGAACTCCTCTGAAAAGTGCATATCGTCGATTTAAGATAAAAGATGTCGATGGTCAGGATGACTATGCTTCGATGTGCGAAGTCATTTCACGACGTTTTACTCGATATGAAAAGGGATCACTTGGGTTTGATCGGCTCCCAGATCTTATTTTGCTCGATGGTGGTAAAGGTCATGTACATGTAGTTAAAGAACTTTTGACAAAACGAGGTTTTGGATCGATACCGGTATTTGGTATGGTAAAAGATCAATCTCATAAGACACGCGCAATAACTAGTGAAACTGGTCAAGTTGAGATACGTTCGAATCGAAAATTGTTTGCGTTTATTACTAAGGTTCAGGATGAAGTTCATCGATTTGCGATATCGTATCACAAGACGAGTAGAAAAAAGAGTACTTTGAATTCGGAACTTACAAGGATAAAGGGAATCGGAAAGGTGAAATCACAGGCATTTTTGAAATTCTTTGGTAACATAGATAATATGAAGTGTGCGTCAATAGATGAACTTATGATGGCTCCCGGGATGACAAAAACTATAGCTCATGCGGTTTTAGAATATTTTAAGGAGTGATATTATGTTAAGGACACTAGCAAAAAGTTTACGTGGATGTAAAAAAAGTTCATTTGCTACTATATTGTTATCTGTGATAGAAGTTGCTTTTGAAATTATTATACCTATGTGTATGTCGTTACTTTTAGATAATGGCATAAATGGGAGTGATATGAGAAGCGTTTGGATGTATGGTAGTATTCTTTTTGGATTGTCCCTATTTCAACTTTTAACAGGGGTGTTGTCCGCACATACGGCATCTGCAGCTTCTTCAAGATTTGCTTCAAATTTGCGTGAAGATATGTATAATAACGTCCAAACATTTTCGTTTTCCAATATTGATAAATTTTCTATTTCGTCAATTGTAACTCGCCTTACTACAGATGTGACTAATTTACAAAATTCTTATCAAATGTTAACTAGAATGGCAATTCGTGCGCCAGTGATGGCAATTTTTTCTTTTGTTGCAGCCTTTGGGATTAGCAGGAAAATTTCGTTTTTGTTTTTGATTATGGTTCCGTTTTTAGTGCTGGGGTTATTCTGGATTGTAAAAAGTGTCCATCCGATTTTTAAAAGAGTCTTTCATACGTACGATGATCTCAATAATGTGGTTCAGGAAAATGTCCGAGGAATCCGTGTTGTGAAATCGTTTAATCAGGAGGATAATGAAATCAAAAAATTTGAAAAAGTGTCTCAAAAGGTATATCAAGATTTTGCGAAGGGTGAACGTTTAATTTCCCTTAATTCGCCATTAATGCAGTTTTTTGCGTATCTTAGTATGATTGGGATATCTTGGTTTGGTGCTAAAGAGATTATTGCTTGTGGTAATAATGCAAGTTTGGGCCTTACAACCGGTGGACTTACTGCTCTTATTATGTATGCGACTCAAATACTTACTAGTTTGATGATACTTTCATTTGTATTTGCAATGTTAACTATATCATATTCATCAGCGGAAAGAGTAGCAGAACTTTTACAGGAGGAAACTGATATTAAAAGCCCAAGTAATGCAATTAAGTGTGTTGTAAACGGCGACGTTCAATTTAAGGATGTTGATTTTGTTTACGCTTCAAATGCAGATAAAAAAGTTTTGTCTTGTGTGAATATTAATATTAAATCTGGTGAGACTGTGGGGATAATAGGTGGTACAGGTTCATCTAAAACATCACTCGTACAATTGATACCGAGGTTATACGATGTGTGTGCAGGACAAGTTTTGGTTGGTGGATGCGATGTGCGGGAATACGATCTTTTTGTATTGCGTGATGCTGTTTCGATGGTTTTACAAAAAAATGATGTGTTTTCAGGCACAATAAAAGAAAATCTTCGTTGGGGAGATGAAAATGCGTCTGATGATGAAATAGTTAATGCGTGTAAAATTGCATGTGCAGATGAATTTATAAATACGATGCCAGATAAGTACGATACGTACATAGAACAAGGTGGATCTAATATATCCGGGGGACAGAAACAACGGCTTTGTATCGCACGTGCGCTTTTGAAAAAGCCAAAAGTTCTTATTTTAGATGATTCCACAAGTGCAGTTGATATGAAGACAGACATGTTGATCCAACGGGCACTTTGCAAATATATGCCCAATACGACGAAATTTATTATAGCACAGAGAATTTCTTCAGTTCAGCACGCAGATAAAATAATTGTTTTGAATGATGGTAAAGTTGATATGATTGGTACTCATAGCGAACTTCTTGAAAAAAATGAAATTTACAGATCGGTGTATGTATCACAGCAGAAGGGAGATGAGCCTGATGAAAAAAAATAGCAAGGTTAATTTTCACAATCAACCAGAAGGGCAGTTTAGTATGAAAACTGTAAAAAGGTTGTTATCATATATGAAAAAATATAGACGTGTATTGATTATAGTTTTTTTGTGTATTGTGATAAGCGCGATTGCTAGTGTTGTATCGTCGATGTTTTTACAAATTTTAGTTGACGATTATATTACTCCCATGCTCGGTACAGTGAACCCAAATTTTTCAGGACTTATTAAAACTATTTTCTTAATTGCTTTTGTGTATATTATCGGAATATTGGCGACCTGGGTATACAATAGATTTATGGTCACTGTTGCTCAAGGTACGCTTAAACAAATCCGAGATGATATGTTTGAAAAAATGCAGCGACTTCCAGTTCCGTACTTTGATGGACACACATATGGCGAAATTATGAGTCTCTACACGAATGATACTGATACATTGCGACAGTTAATAGCTCAGTCAATGTCTCAGTTAGTTACGTCACTTTGTACTATTATTGCAGTTTTCTGTTGTATGGTATATATTAGCTTATGGTTAACGCTTATTGTTGTAATTGCAATTGTCTTGATACTTCAGGTTGTAAAAAAGGTTGCTGGAGATAGTTCGATTCATTTTGTACATCAGCAAGAAGCGCTTGGTGATCTTGACGGATATGTTGAGGAGATGATCGGTGGACAAAAGGTTGTAAAAGTTTTTTGTCATGAGAGTAAGTGTAAGGAAATCTTTAAGCAGAAAAATGAGTTTTGGCGTGAAAGTGCATCTAGTGCTAATGGCATTGCAAATTCTATGATGCCGATGCTAAATGCTTTAGGTTATATTTTATTTGTGGTAGTGGCGGTAGTTGGTGCATACATGACTATATCACATACTATGAACTTGTCGATTACAGGATCGAAATTACTTACTTTTGGAATGATTGCGTCATTTTTATCACTGACTAGATCATTTGCACACCCGATTGCTCAAATATCAAATCAGTTTAATTCAGTAATTACAGCGCTTGCAGGTGTTGCGAGGATTTTTGCATTCCTTGATGAAAAAGAAGAACAGGATAATGGGTATGTGACTTTGGTGAACGCATCAGAGAAAAATGGGGAGATTATCGAGGTACGAGAGCACACTGGGGTGTGGGCGTGGAAGCATCCGCATAGTAACGGTACGACTACTTTTACGAAATTGCAGGGTGAGGTTATACTTGATCATGTGGATTTCAGTTACGTGGCAGGTAAACAAATTCTTAAAGATATATCGTTATATGCGAAACCAGGTCAAAAGATTGCTTTTGTAGGTGCGACTGGTGCAGGTAAGACTACTATTACAAATTTAATAAATAGATTTTATGATATAGATGATGGAAAAATACGGTATGATGGGATTAATATAAATAAAATTAAAAAAACTGATTTGAGAAGGTCCCTTGGAGTGGTTTTACAAGATGTCAATCTTTTCACTGGAACTGTTATGGAAAATATTAGATATGGAAATCCATCTGCGACAGATGCAGAGTGCATGAATGCGGCAAAACTTGCAAATGCAGATAGCTTTATACAAATGTTGCCACATGGATATAATACTGTTTTGAAAGGCGATGGGAGTGGATTGTCTCAAGGGCAGCGTCAGCTTATATCAATTGCACGTGCAGCAATTTTGGATCCTCCCGTTATGATATTGGATGAAGCCACTTCTTCAATAGATACACGTACTGAGGCACTTGTTCAGGATGGTATGGATAAATTAATGAAGGGAAGGACGGTTTTTGTTATAGCACATAGATTGTCTACTGTTCAAAATGCAGATGTTATAATGGTTTTAGATCATGGGAAAATTATAGAACGTGGTTCACATAATGACTTGATTAGTCAAAGAGGTGTTTACTATCAATTGTATACGGGTGTGTTTGAACTTAGTTAATTTTGAAGATTTATTTGAAATGATTTAAGAGGATAATCATATTAGCTTTGCATTAATAAGAAAGTTTTTCGTTAGAAAAGGTGTAACTTTAGGATATAAAGTTGCACCTTTTGATTTAGTGCATTTTGAGACGTTATAATTGAAATAAGTTGAATGCGAGAATTTATATTTCTGTATGCGAAACTTTGACTTTATGGGTAAAATCTATATTTGTAGCCGCATTGAAGCAAAATTCTTGAAAATATTGCTTGGACATTTAGAAAATTAATACCATAAAAAAGAAAACTTGTACACAGATGATATATAATAATATTATCTGTATACAAGTCTTTGTTTTCAATATGATTAATATGATATGTATCAAACAATACACACCGTACGATTAAGGGACGGGTATTCAATTGGTATCATTTTGTACGATTTTATGTTTTATTTAGATTTTTGAGGTACGCATTAATAAATCCATCTAGGTCACCATCCATGACGGCATTAACATTTCCCATTTCATAACCAGTTCGGTGATCTTTCACAAGTGTGTATGGCATAAATACATATGATCGTATTTGGGATCCCCAACCGATTTCTTTTTGTATACCCTTTATGTCCTCGATTTTATCCAAGTGCTCACGTTCTTTTATTTCCATTAATTTTGATGTTAACATCTTCATTGCAACTTCACGGTTTTGATGCTGACTACGTTCATTTTGACAAGCAACAATGATTCCAGTAGGTATGTGTGTTAACCTAACTGCAGACGAAGTTTTGTTTATATGTTGTCCACCAGCTCCGCTTGCACGATAAACGTCCATTTTTATGTCATCTGGATTAATATCTACTTTTATTGTATCATCTATCTCCGGGATGACTTCGAGTGAAGCGAATGATGTATGACGTCTGCCAGAGGCATCAAATGGTGATACTCTTACCAATCGATGAACACCAGACTCACCCTTTAAGTAACCGTATGCATATTCTCCTTCGATTAGAACTGATGCACTTTTTATGCCGGCGTCGTCACCATCGAGGCAATCTAGTAATTTTACTTTATAATTATGTTTTTCTGCCCACATGCAATACATTCGATAGAGCATTTGAACCCAATCTTGAGCTTCGGTACCACCGGCTCCGGCGTGAAATGTAAGTATTGCATTTTTTGAATCAAATTCCCCAGAAAGGAGTGTGATTAAACGCTGTTTTTCAAGATTATTTTTTAATGTTTCTAAGTCATGCTCAACTTCTGTAACAAGTGAAAGATCTTCTTCTTCATTGGCAAGTTCCGCCAATGTGTGAATATCATCGTAATTTTCACATAACTTATCATATTGTTCTATTTTGTTTTTTAATGAACTTGTACGTTGTAAAATTTTTTGTGAATTTTCTACGTTATCCCAGAAATCTTCTTTCATAGATGCTTTTTCAAGTGATGAAACCTCATCCACCATTTTGTCGTAATTTAAAGCATCTTTTAAATCATCAATGTCAGGTTTCAGAGATTCAAGTTGTAACAGTAAATCTTCAAATTGAATCAAAATATTGTTCCTCCTTTAAAATTCCTCAACGAGGGGATTTATTGCACCATAGGACTTATTATCGAGATCTCCAATATATTTAAGGCTAGTGCATGTACCTTCAATGACAGAATGTTCTGGAGATTTAGGTACGTGTACGTTTAGTCCTGTGTTTTGAGCGAAAATCTGGTCTAAACCATAAAGGTTTGCGATACCACCGGAAAAGTGTATACCTGAAGCAAAAACGTCTCCAATGAGTTCTGGTGGGGTATTTTCAAGGATTTCTTTTAACTTGATGACTATTTTTTTAGTAGGAATATTTAGAATTTCTATAAGTTCATTTGATCCGATAGTGATACCCTTTGGTAATCCAGAGATCATGTCTCGCCCTTTTACTTGCATAAACTTTTCTTCAGGAAATGGTATAGTGCATCCAATTGTCATTTTTACCTTTTCGGCAGTGCGTTTTCCGATGAAGAGTCCATATTGAGATTTCATATATTTTATTATTTCATCATCATACGAATCCCCTGCAATTTTTAATGAATTATAGCTTGCAAGACCACCGAGTGATAAAACTGCGATTTCTGTTGTACCACCGCCAATATTTACGACCATGAACCCTTCAGGTTCATCAATTTTTAATCCGCACCCGAGTGCTGCTGCGACGGGTTCTTCGATTAAATAAATTTTACGTACCCCAGTTGAACTAATTGCATTTACAACAGCGCGTTTTTCAACATCTGTTATTTCGGAAGGTATGCATGCCACGATGCGTGGCATAGTGAATTTGCCTTGCCCGATTTTATTTAATAAATACGTGATCATATCATGTACTGCATCAAAATCACATACTACTCCACCACTTAATGGGTACATTACATTGAATCGCTCGGAAGTCTTACCGAGCATGTCATAAGCTTTATCACCAACGGCTATGATTTTTTCATTTTCCAAGTCTATTGTTATAACTGATGGCTCATCTATAATTAGTTTTTTTTCAGGAATGCAGATTCTTGTACGGGATGTTCCAAGATCGATTGCGATATCAACGCTCATGTTATTCACCTTTTCTTTTTATATTTTTCGTGCTACTGCTATAGCTGCACAGACTATGTCTTTTGCTCCAGCGTCTTTTAAAACTTTGGCGCACTCATTCATAGTATTGCCTGAAGTTATAATATCATCACACAAAAGTATCCGTTTATTTTTTATGTGTGTTTCATTATTGGCTTTATAAACTCCAATTACATTTGTTTTACGTTTTTCATAATCAAGTTCATGTTGAATGAGACTATTTTTAACTTTTACTATTAGGCGTTTGTATTTAATCCCAAGTTTCTTTGCAAGAACCTTTGCTAAAAGTTCTGCTTGATTGTATCCACGTTCTTTAAGTCGACTTTTATGAAGTGGGGTACTAGTTACCACATCGAATGTAGTATCAGGGTAATATTTAATAACTGTATTGAAAATGGCATTTGCGAAAGGTGTGGCATAATCTTCTCGGTTATTGAATTTGAATGCCAAAATGGCTTGTTTAACGTTTGTATCGTATAAAAATGGGGAAACGACAGTAAACTCATTTTCAGAGTTTTCGGGTAAAACTTTTACTTTGAATGAATGTGTTGTTATTTTCTCTGAACATGCATCGCACATGGAATCTTGAACTTTTATCCTGGAAGAACAAAATGGACATTTTACCGGATATATGAAAGAGAGAATGTTTTCTAGCACGTTAATCACCCCTTATGAGAAAATCGCATAGTGCAGAATATCTTCGTGTTTTTTTATCATTTTTCACCATTTGATAAATTGTGTTTTGACTTCCTGTAAGTATTAAAAGGGATTTTGCACGGGTAACTGCTGTATAAAGCAAGTTTCTGAAACAGAGTGGTTTAGGAGCAGCCATTGTGGGTACGATTACGGCAGGAAATTCATTTCCTTGACTTTTATGTATTGTTATCGCATAGGCTAGTTCTAGGTTGAATGCATTTTCAATGTTATACATTGCTGTTTTATCGTCAAATTTTACTATCATTGATGATGAACGTTTATCAACTTCAATTAATGTACCTACGTCTCCGTTAAACACACCCTCACCTAAAGTTCCATCGTCTTTAGTGATCTGGATATCGTAGTTGTTTTTACTTTGCATTACCTTGTCGCCCTCACGAAATAAGATTCCATTTATCATAAGTTCGTTTTTACTAATGCTTTGTGGATTTATTCTGTCTTGAAGGTATTTGTTAAGTTCATTTGTGCCTAGGACACCTTTTCTACCAGGACAAAGCACTTGTATGTCACAGATAGGGGAATAGTTATATGTATGTGGTAGCCTAGTAGCACAAAGATCTAATATAGTATTACGTGTTTCTTCTGCAGTAGTTCTTGGCATAAAAAAGAAATCATTGTTACGAACAAAAAGATCAGGATTTTCTCCATTTACAATTTTGTGAGCATTTGTGATGATTAAGCTTTTCATTGATTGTCGAAAGATTTCAGTTAATTGAACAACTGGAAGTACATTTGACTTAATTAAATCACCAAGTACGTTACCAGCACCCACTGACGGTAATTGATCAGAATCTCCGACCAGGATCACTCTACATCCAAGGGGTAATGCTTTAAGTGCACTTTCGAAGAGGGTAACATCTACCATAGAAACCTCGTCTATAACTAATGCGTCACATTTAAGCAAATTTTTTTCATTGTGTTTGAAAATCTTCATGTCGTCATCGCTCCAGTCAACCTCTAGGAGGCGATGTATCGTTTTAGCTTCATGGCCGGTGAGTCGGGACATGCGTTGAGCGGCTCTCCCGGTTGGGGCTGCTAAAAATACTTTTTCCCCATTTTGTTCAAGTATTTGTATGATTGCATTTAAAGTAGTAGTCTTTCCTGTTCCAGGACCTCCAGTTAAAATTAGTATACCCTTAGTTAAAGCTTCTTTTATAGCTTTTTTTTGCAAATTTGCGTATTGTATGCCAACAGTGGTTTCAATTTCAGTTATTTGATCTTCAATGTTGGGTATTAGCCGTGGTGGGAATTTTTTAATCATATGTAATCTTCCGGCACAATAAGTTTCACATGTATGCATTTCATTTGTAAATACAAATGTACGGTCACCTAATGTATCAAACGCAAGGGTACCATCATCTTTCATTTCGGATAAAACATCAGATATTTTTTGTTCGTCAGTTTCGAGAAACTGTGTGGTTGCGGGAATTAACTTATCAATCGGAAGGCAAGTGTGACCATTATTCATATTATGTGTGATAACATAGACAATTCCAGCCCTGATACGGAAATTGTCGTTTTTAGGCCACTCGAGGTGAATTGATATTAGATCCGCTTTATCAAAGCTAATTGATATTGGTTCATCGCATATTACATAGGGGTTGCTTTTTATTATATCAAGGGATTGTGTGCCAAAAATTTGAAAAATTTTTATTGCTTCTTGGGCTGTGATGGAGAAGCGTTCCAGAAATGTAATGAGTTCTTTTATACCAAATATTTTTTTAAACTCAGTTGCGATTGTTTCTGCTTTTTTTGGTGTTATACCTTTAACTACAGTTAATCGTTGAGGTTCATTTTCAATAACCTCGAGGGTTTTTTCTTGAAATATGTCTACAAGTCTTTTGGCAAGTACTTTCCCAATTCCGGGGATTGCACCTGATGATAAATATTGAAGGATTGATTCAGTGGAGGATGGTAATTTTCTATCGAAGCTTTCTACGCAAAACTGCTCTCCAAAAGTGGGATGTGTTTTCCATGATCCTATTAATTCAAGTTCTTCACCTTCGTTTACAAGGGGCATTATTCCAACAACCATAACAGTTTCCTGCTGAACGGTAAGTTCGAGTACAGTGTATCCGTTTGATTCGTTTCGAAATACTATGTGTTTTACAAATCCAGTGAGTTTCAATAAAGAACTAGTATTTTCATCTAACACTATAACGCCTCCTTTTACGCTTAAAATATGTTTTTTAAATAATTCATTTAACATTTATTATATTCCTTTTTCTTTGTCTTGTCAATTTTTTTGAAATTTTTTCATTACATGTTAAAACCAATATCCTCCGACAGGAAAAGTTAACACAATTGGAAATTTAGATATTTTAAATTTTAGAATATTAATATTGAGATATATTTATTTGCTGATGATATATTAACTAATAAGCCTGTAGATAAAGCAAGTTTTCAGTTGCAAAGAAAACCTGCTTTGTTGTTGGTGTGCTCGGCACGCGTAATAACTAGGTGGTGAAAGTCCACTACAGGCTTGGCAGTAGGAACTGTTAGCCGCAGACAAGGGAGTCCGTCGTGAGGCGGAGTCTGAGACGAACAGAAACTACATAAAAGGCATTTTGAAATGGACGAGTTTGCAAAACAAAGTCCGATACTGCCCGAGTTT
>CATZCM010000019.1 GCA_958417225.1 uncultured Eubacteriales bacterium
TTCTCGGCTTCTTCCACTGTTTCCAGATATACATTCGTATTCTTCGCCGCAACCATCCGTTCCATTATTTCATTAGGTTTTCGATTTCTGCTACAGCGTAGTAATTCAGCCATCCTCTCATATATACCTTTATGTTGTATAACACGGTATCGAGTTCCCTGCACTGACTACAGAAAGTTAGTTTCCACAGTTTGTATTTGATCTTTTTCCGACTTTGCGTTAACTAAAGTATTGTCTTATTTCTATTCCTTTTCAATGCAAAAATAAAAGATTGACAATACCCTAATTACCCAACTCTTTTCAATATCCATATTGAGCTTTAAACTCTTTTTAAAATATGTCGCACTTGTTCCGAGCAATTTTTCTGTCACACGAAATTCTTTTACTAACAACAAAACATCATCAGCATAGCAAATCGCCTTTATTACCATCTCCTTAAAATTCTTATTGAATTCATCAAAATAGAAACTTTCAAACAATAGAGCACGTATAACTATACTAGAATTTTTATCAAAAAAGCTCTTTAAATTATTTTTCGATAAATAAATACATTGTTTTTTATAAATTTGCCAAAAACAATCATATTTAATACTACATTTTCTCATTATAAAACTCTTGATTTTATTTATTATTTTGTATATAATATATTTGTAAGTGAATTACTTACAAATTTTTAAAAAAGGTGGTAGTTATTATGGAAAATAAGAAAAATGAAATCAACAAAGACCAAAAGCAAGAAATAAAAAAAGACACTGATAAAGTTTCTGGAGGCATGTTCCCTCCTCCGGTTGGGAGTGGCTATCAGTCTTATTGGAATGATACTTATAAGAATTATGAACTACAAGGGATTAGACCACCGAAGGTAAAAGAGGAACATTTTAAACTAAAACGTCGAACTGGTAGAGAAGCTAGGGAAGAATTTGGTGTTCGAGCGGGCACCGTAGCTAGTGGAGTAAAAGATCTAATATCAACAAATCCCGACTATCAAAATGCTCATCCTGTTGTGGGTAGCGATCTATCTCAGAGCACTAGGGATAGATTTGATTAAACTTAAATAAAATCAATATATTCTTAAAATAACCAATAACTAAAAACTTCTGATTAAGTAAAAACTTAATCAGAAGTTTTTTATTAAGAACTCCGTAATTTTTAATTTACTGCAACCCAAATCTCACATTGGTAATCTGGGTTCGGTTTTGCAACTTGTTCTAACCTACAAATAACCTTGAACGCACTCTTTTTTTCAATTCTGTAGCACATAATGTCCCCTCTGAATAAAATCAGTTTAACGGAAAATCGTGAAAAAGATCTTATATGAGCATGATGTTTCGCCACAGATGGTGAAGTTTCATGAAATTTTGTAAACGCACGAGAAAAACTTTCCGGCGTATCATATCCATATTTTAACGAGATATCCACTATCTTTTCTTTCGAAGTAACAAGCTCCTGCCCTGCTAATGAAAGTCTTCTCATTTTTATGTATTCTCCCAATGCATATCCACAAAAAATACTAAACACTCGTTGAAAATGAAAATTTGATGAGCAAGAACATTTTGCAACCTTTTCATAATCAAATTGTTCTTGTATGCATTCTTCCACATAATCAATAGCAGACTGAATTCCTGTAATTCATTTCCCCTTCCGTAATTTTATTATGTCAAAGTATAAAATCTGACTTTTTTGCTAACTGATATCAAACTAATTTTTCATTTACAGTATCCTAATTTAAGTTTTACTACATTATCTCCAACACATATATCTTGTACGTTAATGCAAACTTCAAACCCTTTTAATGAAAACGGAAATGAATTTTTAATATTTATACTTGAAATGCCATCATCGACATAATATTGTTTTCTCGCTAAAGAAAGTACAAAACTAGTTGGTACTGGTAAACTTCCTATCCTAACACGACTTATAATAAAGACCAAATATTCTCTATTTTTTGACAATTTTGGTGCTAAATCCAACGTGATCACAAATTTTTTCTTTTTATACTTGAACGAAACATACGTACGAAGTACTTTCTTGGATTCAATAAAATCAACGTGTGCTCCCATAACTGAAATGTTATCCGAATTATCAGGAACATTACTTACTATAAGCCCTGCAATATCATTTGCAGATAGTTCTACTTCTTTTTTCAAAAGAATAGACGTCGCTATATCAAAAACAGGAACCTTATATTGATTAATAACGCATTTGTTTTTCAACGGATCTCTAAATGCTAAACAATAAGTCCCACCCACAAGAAACAAAACTGCCATTAGAGTACATAACAATACCTTAGTTAACTTTTTCAAGTTTACGCCCACTTTCGTACAAAATTATCCCTTCAGTTCTACAATAGTAACTCCAGATTCTCCTTCACCAAACGTTCCCAATCTATAGCTTTTAACAGATTTATGAGATTTCAAGTGTTTGTGAACAGCTTTTCTCAAAACACCCGTTCCTTTACCATGAATAATAGTAAGTTGATTCACTCCTGAAAGTACTGCATCGTCTATAAACCTATCAAGTTCAATAATTGCGTCTATAGAATCACATCCTCGTATATCAAGTTCACGGACAATTTTTTTATCAGCCCTTGATTTTACAGAACGAGTAGATGATCCTACTACTTTTTTCGCTTTTTCTTCAACTAACTTGAGATTTTTAATTGAAACACGCGTTTTTATTATCCCCGCTTGAACGAGCACATTGCCAGAATCGTCTACTGGTGTCAACACAGTTGCTTTTTTGTCAAGATCAATAATAAGAACAGTATCCCCCACCTTAAGTTCTCTTGGAAGCACATATGTGTTTTGATTTATCTTCGTAACAGGATCAGCTGTTTTCTCTAAATTTGCAATTTTTCTCTTCAACATTCCGCGATCGTCACTTGAAAGAAATTCCTGATTACATTGTTTTTTCTTCAAAAAATCTAAAATATTGTCAGCCTCAGCCTTTGTCCTGGAAACTAACTGTGCTGCTTTTTCATGAGCATCTCGTTCTATTTTCTTCCTTTCCAGTTCAATACGATCATACTGCTGTTGTACCTCAGTGTACATACGTTCCGCCTCAGACCTAAATTTCAATATTTTTTTCTTTTCCAATTCAAGTTCCTGGCGATTTTCTTCAAGATTCCCTAGCACTTCTTCAAAACACATACTCTCTTCTGTAATAAAATCCTTAGCTCGTACAATAATACGTTCAGGAATACCAAGTTTTTTCGAAATTTCAAATGCACTTGATTTACCAGGCACTCCTATGAGAAGTTTATAAGTAGGGCGCAAAGTTTTTACATCAAACTCACAACAAGCATTTTCCACTCTATTAGTTCTTATTGCATAAGATTTCAATTCAGCATAATGCGTAGTAGCTAAAACCTTCGCACCATTAGCATGGAGTTCTTCCAAAATAGAAGTTGCAAGAGCAGCTCCTTCCACGGGGTCTGTCCCTGATCCTAATTCATCTAATAAAATCAATTTTTTTCCTGCCATATCCTTCCGGGATTCATCCAATATTTTTATTATATTAATCATATGCGATGAAAATGTAGATAATGACTGTTCTATACTTTGTTCATCGCCTACGTCCGCAAAAACATGATCAAATATAGAAATTGAACTTTTTGATTCTACTGGTATCATTAACCCACACATTGCCATAAGTGTCAATAAACCTACTGTTTTTAAAGAAACCGTTTTTCCACCTGTATTTGGCCCAGTCACTACTAGTGTATCAAAGTCTTTTCCTAAACTCACATCAATCGGAACCACTAAATCTTTATTTATAAGTGGATGCCGAGCCTTGCGTAACAGTATTTCTCCATTTATATTTATTTCAGGTACTGTTGCTTTCATCTTATAAGCAAGATTAGCCTTTGCAAATATAACATTTAATTTAACACACACAAGATAGCTCTTTTGAATAGATAATACAAATTCTCCTACTAAAGACGACAAATTAAACAAAATACGAACGATTTCATTTTTCTCATCCGATTTAAGTACTTTGATATTATTATTGGCCTCCACAACGCTCATAGGTTCTATGAAAAGAGTTGCCCCACTCGCAGACGTGTCATGGACTAACCCTGAAACTTCATTTCGATACTCTGCCTTCACTGGAATAACAAATCTACCATCCCTTATCGTAACAATCGGATCTTGCAAAATTTTTTGCATCCGGGACGAATGAATCATTTTGTCTAATTGTTCTCGTATTCGAAGTGATGTTGAACGAATTTTTCGACGGATCCTATTTAAATTATCTGAGGCATTATCACTAATCTCATCCTCAGCTATAACAGCTTCAGATATTGCACGTTCAAGGTGATTATTGGGTGATACGTCAGAAAACTTCCACTTAAGCGAATCTGGCATTTTTTCCACACGGGACTCCCAATCCTTCAACATACGAAATACTCTAAGAACCTTTGCAATTTCTAAAAGTTCCAAAGTTGAAAGTGTTCCTCCTGATTTTGCCTTAGATAGTGATTTGTCTATGTTGCAAAGACCTGAAAAACTTGGATTTTGGTACCTCATACTAAGTACATACGCATCATCTGTCTCTTTTAAAAGAGATTTTACTTCCTGTTCATCAGTTGATGGTTTAAGGTTTAATGCTAATTCTGTTGAATCGGCACATGCGGTTTCTTCCGATAGCATAATCAAAATTTTATCTAATTCTAATGCTCTGCAGTGTTTATCTAAAGATTTGCAAATTAAGCTTTCATGATTCATAATATTTCTCCTTTTTCTATTTTTGTAGTTATTCCATCAAAAAATCTATTTGCGTCATTTTAATACTCAATCGTATCATTACTCTTATTGTATCATAAAATGTATTTTCTAAGCAAGTAATAATATTTCAAAATAAATTCACGATTCTCAAACCTTAATATTAAAAAAATTATCCCACCGTTCCATAACCGCATATACTGTATTATGACTATAAAAGGAGTGACTATAAGCATGGCTACAATAACAGTAGGCAATACTACAACTGCAAATTACAGTACAATTCAAGAAGCAATAAATGCAGCAAAAGCTGGCGATACCATAACAGTGTCCTCTGGAACTTACAATGAAGCTATAACAATAAACAAATCACTAACACTGTTGGGTGTAGGTGCAAACATAAACCCAATTGAGGGCGGACGATCTACCGGCGAAAGTATTCTAACAGGTACTTATCCCGTTACAATTACTGCAAGCGACGTCACATTAAACGGTTTTGAAATTCAAGGCTTTAGATATGGCGTTAACATCCCCTCCAGCGGTTTTGCTGAACCAAGCTATTTGCTACAAAATATTAATATCAGCTATAACTGGATTCATTCTACTGGTGCATGGGTTGGCATAAATGCTGAACCGGGCACATTAAGAAATTATACAATATCACACAATATAATATTTGTAAGCAGCACCACTAATACGGATGATCCTTACGCACTAGCTGCTATAAGTTTTTCAGGAGGAGCTACATCCTCTCCAACGTACGAGAATGTTACGGTATCAAATAACTCAATTACCAACTTAAGCAACGAATATGGAATTTTTGCTGGTGCTGACCCAAGTTCCTATCTAATCAATGGAATTACTATTTCATGCAACCACTTCAAAAACACTTCAACTGGTTCAAATTTCAATATTGGTAATATTTTAAATGGTGAATTTACAAACAACGTAGTTGAAGACACCGTTGGAACAATCGGAATATCAGGCGGATCAATTACTGATAATAATTTTATAAACGGTGGGCATCTTAACCTATGGGGTACAGAATACGGTTTCACAAGACCATCAGCAAATTTAAATATTACAAATAACATTTTTTCAGATGAAGTGTTTGGACTTGGTATAAAAATAAGAACGGGCTCACTTTCATACACTATTAACATTAACGAAAACGCTTTTCTAAATTCCAATATCGGACCATCCACACCACCAGATTACAGCAAAGGATATCTTATAATTAATGACGGAATTGGTACAGTTAATGCAACACTTAACTGGTGGGACAGTGAACTTGGTGTAGCTGGAAACTCAGGTGAAATTTCTGGAGCCGTCACGGTTGCACCATATATATCACAAAATTTAATAGATCCTGATAGTCAAGTTACATCCACTTGTTGGCCTCTATCGACATTACCAGACCCACAACCAGGATATTACCCATTAGCAGCAACGGGAATTAGTTATATCGGGAAAACCCAGTTTAAAAAATGTGAATGCATAATACTAATAGCGCGTGTTTCATATACTAGCGGAAACGGAAGTGGATTCCCTGTAGAATTTAACGTTTGCCACCGTTCATATAGAACTCACACCCTTCCTACAGGAATTGCATATGTATGCCTTGATCGTTTATCTCCCGGATTGTATAACGGTCACATCTGTTCAGGTAGTTTAAAAACAAATTTCACATTTTCTGTGGGAGGTTGCTCCACAAGGCCAATACAGTTACCTCCACAAAACTAAAAATACAATAACAATATACCACCAAAACAAGGCTGCCTCAGATGAGTAAAATCATAAGTGGCAGCCCTAAATTTCAAAAAATATAAATGCAATAAATATACTAGCAATTTTTTTCGTTTTCAAAATAAAATAATAATTTTTAAATTTTTCAAAAAGGTAATTCAGCGATATACAGCAAGAGAAAACATAAATTTTTCTCTTAATTAAATATCCTCTGTCATATTAAATCATTATTTTAAAATATAATAATATTTATTTCTTTGTATCTCAAGCATCCCCTTGTCATTTTAAATGCTAAATACAAAATTCATTAATATAAAATTCTACATATCATTTATCTATAAAGGTGCTTTGAAAAAACACATTATATATTGTATAATAAATATATAAAAACCTGAAAGGATGGTTAATATGCCCCTAACTTTATCTCAAAAAATAATAAAATCTCATCTCGTATCTGGGGAAATGATAGAAGGACACGATATTGGCATACGAATAGATCAAACTTTAACTCAAGACGCTACAGGAACCATGGCATATTTGGAATTTGAGTCTATGGGTATCCCTCGCGTAAAAACCGAAAAAAGTGTTGCATACGTAGATCACAACACCTTACAAACTGGATTTGAAAATGCAGATGATCATAAATTTATTGCAAGTATTGCAAAAAAACATGGTATTTACTTCTCGAGGCCTGGTAACGGAATTTGTCATCAAGTACATCTTGAAAGATTTTCTTCTCCCGGTAAAACTCTTATAGGATCTGACAGCCACACGCCCACTTGCGGTGGAATTGGCATGCTCGCTATTGGAGCTGGCGGATTAGATGTAGCCGTTGCAATGGGAGGCGGAGAATACCACATTACAATGCCCAAAATTACATGTGTTCATCTCTCAAACAAAATGCCAAAAAACGTCTCTGCAAAAGACATAATACTTTACATTTTAAGCGAAATTGGTGTTAAGGGCGGCATTGGAAAAATATTTGAATATTGCGGAAACGGTATAGAAAACCTCTCTGTCCCAGAAAGAGCAACCATCACTAACATGGGCGCAGAATTGGGTGCAACTACGTCAATTTTCCCATCAGATAAAATAACCAAAAAATTTCTGGAATCACAAAACCGCAGCCAAGATTTCATCGAACTGTATCCTGATAAAGATGCACAATATGACGAACACATTTATATTGACCTAAGTAAACTTAAACCACTCGTTGCATGCCCACATAGTCCTGACAATATCAAAACTGTATCAAGCATTGCGGGAATGCCAATCGATCAAATTTGTTTCGGATCATGTACAAACTCATCATACTTGGATTTAATGAAAGTTGCAAAAATTTTAAAAGGAAAAACTGTTCATCCTAACATAAGTGTATCACTTTCACCCGGTTCAAAGCAAGTTTACAATATGCTTGCACAAAATGGCGCTCTTGCAGATTTAATTGATTCTGGAGTGAGAATACTAGAATGTGCATGTGGACCATGCATTGGAATGGGACAGTCACCCAATACAAATGGTATATCACTTCGAACGTTCAATAGAAACTTTGAAGGGAGATCTGGTACGCACAGTGGTCAAGTATATCTAGTTAGTCCTGAAACAGCTGCCGTATCTGCAATTTACGGCGTATTAACTGAACCTAAAGAAGAGGATTGCTCATATAATATAGTATTGCCAAATAGATTTCATATCAATGATAACATGATTGTCTCCCCTGCAAATGAATCAGATTATGATAACATAAAAGTTTTTCGTGGACCAAACATAAAATCAATACCTATTGGAAAAGCTTTAGATGAAAAGTTATCTGCTACTGTAAACTTAAAAGTTGGAGACAATATCACAACCGATCATATTATGCCAGCTGGCGCAAAAATTTTACCATATAGATCCAATATTCCGTATCTTTCTAATTTCTGCTTTTATTCAATAGATGAGCAATTTAATCAAAGATGCAAAAAAAGGTCACCATCCGTTATAATAGCCGGTTCAAACTATGGGCAGGGATCATCTCGGGAACATGCCGCATTAGTTCCACTATACCTAGGCGTACGAGTTGTCATTGCAAAATCATTTGCACGCATCCACGCTGCCAATTTAGTAAATGCCGGGATCTTACCTTTAGAATTTATAACCGAAAGTGATTATAACTTAATTAACGTTAATGACTCACTTCTATTTTTAAATCTAGATACTGACTTAATTGAAAAAAAGTCTATCAAAGTAAAAAATCTTTCAAATGACATAACTTTCACTACAAATGTAACGTTAAGCGATCGACAAATAAAAATCATATTGGCGGGAGGACTCCTAAATTTTACAAAAAATTAAAATAGTACTTGATTATTGTGAATTTTTTTAATATAATATTCATAAAGGCGGTGATTGTATTGTATACAAAAAAAACTATCGCAATTTTAACAAGTGGAGGCGACGCCCCAGGAATGAACGCAGCTGTACGTGCTGTTGCAAGAGCTGCTATTAGTAATGACCTAAATGTAATCGGTATAAGAAGAGGATATAGCGGACTACTTACTGGTGACATTTTTGAAATGAATCTGCGAAGTGTATCTGAAATCATACATCGTGGAGGAACAATTTTGTACACTGCTCGTAGCGACGAGTTCAAAACCCCACAAGGCGTTCAAAAAGCTGCTGGGATGTGTAAATTACTTGGAATTGATGGCATAATCGCTATTGGCGGAGATGGCACCATCCGAGGTACCAAAGATCTATCTGAAGCTGGAGTTGCATGCTTAGCCATACCGGCTACAATAGATAATGACGTTGGATGTACAGAATATACAATTGGATTTGATACCGCAATGAATACAGCCATGGAAATGGTTGATAAACTTCGCGACACTGCTCAATCACACGAAAGGTGTAGTATTGTAGAAGTTATGGGTAGAAAATGCGGTGATTTAGCCCTTCATACAGGCATTGCTGTCGGCGCTATGTGCATACTTGTACCAGAAGTTCCGTACAGTTTAGACGAAATCATCATGAAAATGAAACGTGCTCGCATACTCGGTAAAAAGCATTTTATCATAGTAGTAGCTGAGGGTGTGGGAAAAATTGAAAAAATTGCAAAAGAAATATACAACGCAACTGGAATAGAATCACGTTCTACCGTACTCGGACATGTACAACGCGGTGGTTCTCCTACTTTGCTTGATCGAGTTGCTGCTAGCGAAATGGGCTGCCACGCAATTAATTTATTCCTATCAGGTGAAAAAAATAAAGTAATTATAAAAAAGGATGGCAAAATTACTGACATCGCTATCCATGAAGCCTTGGAGATGAAAAAACTTTTTGATGAAGAGCTGTATAAAACAGTATTAGAAATCTCAGTATAGGATGTGAAAAAAATGCTATCACGTACTTTAAAGAAATTAAGAAAAAATTGTGGATATACTCAAAAAGAAGTCGCTAAGGAACTTGGTGTTGACAGATCAACGTATGCATATTACGAAACTGGAAAAACTACTCCTGATGCCAATACTATCATAAAATTATCAAAAATCTTAAAAGTTTCTTTCTCAGATATATTTCAAGACGAAGAATGTGGAATAAGCTTTGCCGATTTTGGATCTCCAAATGTACTGTCTTCACAAGAAAAAGAGCTCGTTATGAAATTTAGACTTTTATCCGAAAGTGATCGTAATAAAATACTGGACGTAATTTCCAGAAGGACTGCTAGTAAAAATAAAAACATTGCCACTGCAAGTGAATAAAATGAATCACTACTTTACTATAACAAAACAACTAAAAAAAGCTTAAACACGCCACCTATAACCTTTCATTTTTCAAAGTTATAGGTGGCGCTTCATATTTTGCTAAAAAGTTCTAATTCGTTAAGTTGCGATAAGTGCAACAAACACACACACAATTTTGCTCTCTTTAATAGTATTTTCATTTAAACCACGATCAAATAACACGTTATTCACTACAAAAATTACCTCAAATCTAATATCTTCACTAAAATTTGTTTTATAATACTAGGGTTTATTTTATGGTCAGAATTTTGCAAAACTTTACCCACAAGATAATCAAGTGCGTTGTTCTTTCCATTTTCAAAATCTTTCACAGCACCAGGACATTTTGTTATAACCTCTTGACAAATTTCTTTTATTTTCAGTTCATCAACCTGCTTTTTTCTAATGGAACTGAGATCACACACTTTCCCCTCGAAAGCATTTTTAAGAATATCTTTCGCATCATACGTTGTAACCAAATTTTCCTCTAACATTTCCGAAAGCCTTCCAACAAACTCACTGCTAAGATTACAATCAAAAATATCTTTTTCCGAATTTTGCTTTAAATTCGGAATTATCTGATTTAATATGAACTTTGCAAGAAATTTTTTATTTTTGGTATATTGTGAGGCTGCTCTAAAAAACTCAGCAAAACTTTTATGTTTAATAAGCATCTGTGCATCCGCCTTATCCACCCCAAATCTATCCACAAACAATTTCAGCATTCGTACAGGCATCACTGGCAAAGATTCTTCTATTTTCTCAACCTTATCTTCACTAATATAAAATGTTGGAACATCAGGATCCGCAAAATATCTATAGTCACTTTCAGTTTCCTTTTTTCGCTTCAAAAAGGTTTCTCCGGAACGCTCATCAAATCCACGAGTTTCCTGACAAATTTCACTTCCCAACGATAACACTGAACTTTGACGTTCAAATTCATATTGAATCGCCAATACAACAAAATTCACCGAATTTATATTTTTAATCTCAACCTTTCTTCCGAGAGTTTTTTCGCCTTTTTTGCGCACAGAGATGTTCACATCAAAACGCATTTGTCCATTTTGCAGTTCACATAACGAAACCCCCGCGTAAATCATACAAAGTCTAACTGTTTCAAGATATTCCCTAACCATATCAAGCGATACTAAATCTGGTTCCGAAACAATCTCAACCAAGGGTATTCCACTTCTGTTATAGTCAATCAACATTTTTCCTGAATCATACGAAATTTTTCCCGCATCTTCTTCCAGATGTACTCTTTTTATTCTAACACAATTTCCACTAGGTAACTCTAATAATCCTTCTCCTCCAATTGGTCTTCTAGACTGTGAAATTTGATAGCCTTTTACAAGATCAGGATAAAAATAATTTTTGCGAGCCATTCTACATTTATAATTCACTGCACAATTCAAAGCTAAACTAGCTCTAATTGCAAGTTCAATAGCTTTTTCATTCAATACAGGTAAAGTTCCTGGCATTCCAAGGCATACTGGACAGCATCTGGTATTAGGGCCGTTTCCCTTTTGGGAAGAATTCTCACATCCGCAAAAAAGTTTTGATTTCGTGTTAAGTTCCACATGAGTTTCAATTCCACAAACAAATTCATATTGACTCATACCAGCACCCCCATTTTTGGTAAAGACCACTGAAAGTTCTGTTCAAAATTATACGCTAAATTTAAAATTCTCGATTCACAAAATTTATTTCCTATAATTTGCAATCCAACTGGTAACTTATCATTTCCAACTCCACACGGAATTGATATTGCACAAAGCCCTAACATATTAACAGGCACTGTACAAATGTCAGCTTTATATCCCTCCACTGGATCCTTAATTTCATAATCAAATGAAAATGCTGTCTTTGTAGCGGTGGGTGATATCAGGACATCACACTGAGAAAATGCGTTGTCAAATTCAGCCCTAATCCCCTTTATTGCATTTTGAGCATTCAAGTGATATTTTTTATAATTATCACCCCTTGAAATATAAGTGCCAAAAATAACTCTACGTTTAACTTCATCGCCAAAACCTTGCGACCTAACTTTAGTCATAAAATCCTCAGCATTTAAATCTAAACTTGAAAAATTATAGTTTCCAAACCTAATTCCATCAAATCTAGCAAAGTTTGACGCTGCCTCAACGCATGATTGCACATAATACGCCTTCAATGAATTCTGAGCTTGTGGCATACTCAAATGCACAACCCTAGCCCCTAGTTTTTCATAAAGGCGAATTGCATCTTGAACTCTATTATGTACATCAGCATTAGCACCATCAAAATACTCCTCTACTATTCCAATTTTCACTCCACCTATTTCATTTTTGAGTGATTCCAAAGAAAAATCGTGAATTTTTCCTCTAGACGTGGAATCAAGAGGATCCTGAATAGAAAGTGCATCATACACTATCGCTGCATCCTCAACAGTGGAAGTAATCGGGCCAGCCTGATCCAAACTGGAAGCATACGCAATAATCCCATATCTTGATATACTTCCATATGTAGGTTTTAACCCAACCACACCACAAAATGCAGCTGGTTCGCGAATTGACCCGCCCGTATCAGAACCTATAGCATAAACTGCCAGATTAGCCCCAACAGCAGCAGCACCTCCACCTGAACTTCCCCCAGCCACTCTTGTTAAATTAAAAGGATTCTTAGCCCCACCATAAGCAGACGTTCTACACGAAGATCCCATAGCAAATTCATCCATATTCGTTTTTCCAAGCAATACAGCATTTTTACTTTTCAAAATTTTATAAATAGTTGCATCATATGCTGGAACATACCCTGATAATATTTTAGAACAACACGTTGTTTTGATTCCTCTAGTTAAAATATTGTCTTTTAAAGTCATTGGAATACCTTCCAACAAATCAATATCTTCATTTCTACTAATCTTCTTATCTACCGATCTAGCACAATCAATAGCTTCTTTTTCTGTAACTAGTACATACGAGTTTAAATTTTTATCAACCGTAGCAATTTCATCAATATATTTTCTCGTCAATTCCTCACACGAAATCTTCTTTTCCTTTAAAAGATTATGTAATTTTCTAATCTTGCTCATCTAATCACCAGCCTTACAATAAAAATATTCACTATTTAAAAATTCAGATCTATCGAGACTAGGCTTAATTTCATCTTTCCTAAAAATATTCACAAGTTGACTACCATCATACAAATAATTTGGTTCTTGATTCATTTCGATAGTGTCCACAAACGACACAATACTGTTGATTTGTTCCAAAAATAAGTTTTCTTTCTCTTTTGGTATTTCCAGCCTACAATCCCTAGCAATCTTTAACATTTCTGTTTTACTTAACATGCAATTCCCCCCTCAACTAAAAATTCTCCCTTATTACAAAAGGGAGAAAATAAAAATTATGTTTCACATAAAACACATTGTGAAATTAATCTACTTTACGATTTCTAGTATATTGCCACTTATATCCATAAGCAGTTTTACCATTACCTTTGCACACCTTATTTATGGTAGAATAATCCGCTTTTATATATTTAGTATTTTCACGGATCCACTTCGCCCCATCCATAATTTTAGGAAAAGACATAATAATTTCCCCAGTTTCGATATTTAGCATATCTACTGCAATTGCATTTGGGCGATTATTTTTATATTTTTCCACCATTTGAGCCCTATATTCCGGGTCATTGCGCATTTTTTCTATGTGTCTTTTCAGACCAAGTCCTACATTTGGGTTATTTTTTCTTCCTTTTGAAACTTTCTTTTTTTCATCCAAAATATAATTACCTCCTATAAATCCATTCCCAGGGATTACTCCCATGTTATTATTATTTTTTTTAGTTTGAAGACCATATAAATTAATATAATAGGATTCTTTTGCATCGAGTTGTTGAAGGGGGCATTCCTCCAAAACATCGAAATCAAACTTATCGACACCGTATAGAGCCACATCTCTTGACATTGGCATTTCGGAAAAATCACCTTGTTGACGTTGATACTGCCTAAACACTTCAAATATATTTTCACTTTTTCCTACATACACATTGCCATTCATCCTGTTTGTAATTTTATAAATACCGACCATAAAATATCCTCCGTTTTACCTAAAAAATATATCCTCAAACCCCGTGGTGGAGATGAGGGGAATTGAACCCCTGTCCGAAAATCATTTACTAAAGCTTTCTACGAGTGTAGCTAATATTTAAAAATCCTTCTTCAAGACGTCTATTAGCAAACTTCTTGAGTCCGTAGCCTTTAAGTCATGATTTTAGCCAAGGCAAGCTAAAATTCACGTTCACCGCTAATCGACGCCTTCACAAAACCGCGGTACTTAATGCAAAGACGAGAGCCAAAATTAGGCTGCTAAACAGATTTCTCTGTTATTAAAATTATTGTTGTTTAATTTATTAAATGCGAATTTTTAAGTGGTTTCGCACCACTACTCGCTTACTAAAGCTTACAATCCTCGTCGAACCCTTTACATCCCCAAAGCACAATAGGGTTATAAGATCCATATAAAAGACTAAATTCTATCTTTTTCCTTCATAGCTCTTTCCATGTCACGTTTTGCTGATTTTTCTGCAAGTGATCTTCTCTTATCATATAGTTTCTTTCCCTTACAAAGACCTATTTGTATTTTCACCCTAGATCCTTTAAAATATACAGACAACGGTACTAATGCATACCCCTGCTGCTTTATTATTCCATATAGTCTCATAATTTCCTTTTTGTGTAACAAGAGTTTTCTTACTCTCATGGGATCACAATTAAAAATATTTCCTTGTTCATAATGACTCACATGCATTCCATTCACAAAAGCTTCGCCATTATTTATGGAACACCATGAATCTTTAAGATTAATTCTTCCACTTCGTATAGATTTCACTTCCGTACCAAAAAGCTCTATACCAGCTTCTAATGATTCTTCTACAAAATAATCATGATACGCTTTTTTATTTGATGCCACTGTTTTCACTGAATTTGATTGAGTCATAATTTCATACCTTTTAAGTTATTTCACTACGCCCTTCGATCGATCTCCACAACGTAATTTCATCCGCATACTCAAGATCCCCACCCACCGGTATTCCATACGCTAATCGTGTAACTTTTACACCAATGGGTTTCAAAAGTTTTGATATATACATAGATGTTGCTTCCCCTTCAACCGTTGGATTCGTAGCCATAATTACTTCTTTCACATTTCCTTCATTTATACGCTTTAGCAGTTCCTTTATTTTTATATCACTAGGTCCAATTCCATTCAATGGCGAAATAGTTCCATGCAACACATGATATAATGCATTAAATTCCTCGGTTCGCTCAAGAGCCATTACATCCTGCGGATCTTCCACAACACAAATAATACTCTTGTCTCTGGTTTCAGAAGAACAAATTGGACAAATTTCCTTATCGGTTAAATTACAACACACTTTACAATACCTTATCTTATCTTTTGCATTTAAGATTGCATTTGAAAATTTTTCTACATCTTCTCTCGGCATTTTCAAGACATGATAAGCTAATCTATAAGCAGTTTTTTTACCTATACCCGGAAGTCTTTCAAATTGTTCTGCTAAAACATCAAGTAACACAATATGGTACTCAGACATATTAAAATAGACCTGGAACGTTTAATCCATCAGATATGCCACCTATTACTTGATCTTTTTCATTTATTGCCTCTCTAAGCGCCTCATTTACTGCAGCAATAACAAGATCAGATAACATTTCACTTTCTTCCGGATCAATAATTTGCGGATCTAAAGCGATCGATTTAACCTCTAAATCACCATTAACAACAACTTCAACAGCGCCTCCACCAGATGAAGCCTTATACTCTTTTTGTTTTAATTCCTCTGTTGCCTCTGTTATTTGCTCCTGAATTTTTTGTGCTTGCAATGCAAGTTGTTGCATATTTCCTGCACCTTTGTTAGAATAATTTCGTGGTAATCTTGCTTTCATAAACATTCCTCCTATTTTACTTCTACATTTACCCCTGATTTCCTTGCAAATTCCGCAAATTCATCAAGTGGGTCAATTTTCAAATTGTTTTCTGATACAACTTTTTTATACGGGCCAAGTTTATATGCTTTGCCAGTCACATTACTAATTGCTTTTCGTATTTTTTCTCTTTGATTCGATTGTCTGAGCATTTCAAGTGCGGTTTCCTTATTGGTATCAATTAATATAAAACCTCCACTCACATATGCGCTTGATTCCGCGAAAGCTAACGCTGCAGTTTGCGAATATTTTTTCAATTCACATAATACATCATGCCATTTTTCAAATGGTTTAGCATTTTTAGTTAAATCCTCAATATCCACACAAGACTTATCACTAGACTCAACTGGTTCCGTTAATGGAATAGATTTCATCTTGTTCTGAATTTTTGAATTCGTCACGGAAACATTTGCTAATCCTGTTTCAATTAATTTTTCAAGTTTTTCAATTCTTGCAACAATAGTCTGCTCATTAGCACTTTTTCGAAAATCAGACGCTAATTTAACAATAGCAGCTTCCAAAATAATTCTTTTATCAGATCCAAAAGACATATGATCGCGAGCATTTGCTAGCACATCCATAACCTTTATCACTTGATCAACTGAAAAACTTTTGGAAAGATCGCGAAATTTCAAATACTCATCTTCAGAAATCACCGCAACTTCTTTTGAATTAGCCATCGTAAGTGTTAGCATTAAAATTCTCATGTGTTCCATAAGTTCATCACATAAAAAGGCCATGTCTTTAGACTTCTTACTCAAATTATCTATCACATCAAGAGCAGCAGACGCATTACCAGTTGCTATAGACTCGGTCAATGCAAAAAGATGAGTTTTGGGGACAAGACCTACAACTTCTGTTACCACATCACTTGTGATTCCTTTTGAAGAACTCATACATTTATCAAGAAGCGACAGTGCATCCCTCAACGCTCCATCCGAAATTTTTGCTAACAGTAAAGCAGCATCATCTGAAATCTTTGCATTTTCGCCAGCAGCAACATACTGCAACCTTTGGCATATATCTTCTGGAGATATTCTATGAAACTCAAACTTCTGACACCGTGACAGTATAGTTGCTGGAATTTTATGAACCTCTGTAGTAGCAAGTATGAAAATAACATGTTCCGGAGGTTCCTCCAACGTTTTAAGCAAAGCATTAAAAGCACCTTGTGTTAGCATGTGTACCTCGTCTACAATATACACTCTGAATTTTGCTACTGCTGGAGTGAAAACCATTTCTTCACATAATAAGCGCATATCATTCACACTATTATTGCTAGCAGCATCCATCTCCACAACATCCATTATAGCACCACTATCAATTCCTCTACACACTTCGCACTCACCACAAGGATTTCCACTAATCGGATGCAAACAATTCACTGCCTTAGCTAAAATCTTTGCACATGTAGTTTTACCAGTCCCTCTCGACCCAATAAATAAATAAGCATGACCAATTCTGCCCTGATTAAGCTCATTTTTTAAAGTTGTCGTAATGTGGGGCTGTCCCACAACATCATCAAATGATTTTGGCCTCCATTTGCGATACAGAACCTGATACACCCTCGTGCCTCCTTAAAAGTTAATACTTCACACAGTATCAATTTTATCTCTAGAAGAGAATTAGTCCAGGTGTGCTACTTTATGTAAGCACGCAGACTAACTGTATCGCACAAAGCACCCTGTTTAATGCTGCTCGGTTCCCCGCCTGACATGGTTCGCAGGACTTTGCCGCACAGCACCCACGTGCCTACACAAAATAGCACACAATTACCAAGTAGTAATTTAGACTATATTTATTATAATACATTTCAAACTGCTTTTCAAGGGTTTTTTCGCAAAAAAGTTAAAAAAAAGAAACAATTTCGCTTTGTCACAAATTTTATCACCTGTCACATTTAATTTTATCACAATTACATCATTGAATCAGCCCTGATAAAAATCGTTTTTTTTACCAATTTTATTACAATTCTGACTAAATACCATTTGAAATCAACTTTATTGAAAAAAATTTTTTTCTAAAAACCTGATAATACCGGTAATCAATTTTTCTATCAAGGGATTAAGTTACAAAACAACTACAAAATATTGTGAATGTCATACACAACTTCATCCTGAAGTTGTTCTAAACCGGACCTGGCACTCGCGCTTTCCACTAAAAAATTATCTTTATCATCACTTTCTATACATTTACACATCACTGCAAAAGACCTATCAATATCAACTAGTGCCATATGTGAAGCAAAAAGTTCAATTAATTTTTCATGATTTTCCCACTCGTTTATCAAAAGAGATTCTTTTTCTTTCACTGAATCCACATCATCACTCATAAAAACCTCTTCTAAGTCATCTATTTTGGAAATTATAGAATTAGTACCAATATTAACAACCATAAATTCCGCTACGCATATTACAATAATAAACGCAAAAATTGATAATGATACAATAAGCCTCTTCATCGTATTTTCTCCTTTTCAATTATTTTATACTTTTTTTGTTTGTTGGCGGTCATAATAAACACATCATCCAAACTTTTACCTTCCTTTGACAAAACTTCTAGTATCCACTTTTCACTTACTTTGCAATATCTCATAGAAGATTTTGAAAATTCTCCATCACTCACCACAACCACATCCAATATTACTTTTTGAGGATGAATATTACACATCGCAGCCGTAACTTCTTGTTGTTCAGATTTTTTCATAATACTAATTTTTCCATTTGTTTCAACTATCGCATACGCAACATCATCGACATTAAAAATGTCCACTTGTCTTAATTGTTCAAATAAATCCTCCGTACTCATTCTAAGACGCTTCAACTGATACTGATCTATTTTTCCGTCGTCAATAATTATAATCGGTCTTCCACACACAATTCGTCTAAAACAAGAATTTTTAAGCATAAGTATTGAAAGTAAAACCTCTATTGCAACAAGTGTAAGCACGGGGATCACACCACTTGCAAGAGACTGAGCTGTATCCTGCATAGGTATAGACGCTATATCGGAAATCAAAAGCATAATTACTAGTTCACTTGTTTGAAGCTCGCTTATCTGGCGCTTACCCATAACTCGAACAGAAACAATTATTAAAGTGTATAATATAATCGTACGTATAAATGATATAGCCACAAAAATCACCTCGACTATAGTTTCACTAAAATAATGGTGATTATACCATTTCGTACACAAAGTGCCTACAGTAAAATTAAACAAACAAAAGCACCAATAGCCGCACCACAGGTTAAATATACCTTTGAAAGTTTTTTTTGATTTTCCCTCGCATCACTCAAATTTTTCATAAGCAGTTCCTTATAAAGTTTACAATGTAAAACTTGTCCTTCAACATTACTTGTCCCAAGTCCAAAAACAAAGTCATTTATCAATTTTTTATCAGCATCATCAAGACCGTATGATTTTGGTAATTTTCCCATAGCATTTGACCATGCACTTTTAAGCGTTGTACCTAATGAAAATTCATTTTGAAACAATAAAAACACGTAATCTAAACTATCTGATTTAAACGAACTCATAAGATCCGGAATAGAAGTAAGTGAGTATTGCAAGTTTGTCTCAGCATATGCTATAAACTTTATGAAATCTTCCAAGAATCGTGTATGTAAGTTCAATTTATGAACAAAAGTCATCCCAGATGCTACGCTACACCCAAATATAAAAATACACCCTATCACTTTTAAATTCATTTTGTTTTATCTCTCCTTACAAATTTAAAATCAAATCTTATTACAATACATATTCCAATTGTCGTAAAAATAGAATTCCCACAATTAAATTCAAAAAACAAAAAAAGCTAGCACAAAAGATGCTAGCCAATCCAATACTTTTCTTATTACGTCTTATTGTTTTCCTTCTTTTCTTTTTTCATTTTACTGACCTTATCGATCAAGCTAGGAACCATTTCCACAACACGTTCAGCAAAATTATTACACGGTTGGACTTGTAGAAGTTCTGTACCACTACTGCTCACACTTATAAATGCAATAGGTGTAATTGTAATTCCTGCACCACTTCCACCTCCAAAGAGTTCTTGTCCCTCAGACTTTTTCGTCGGGAAATCAGAACCTCCTGAAGCAAATCCGTAAGAAACCTTTGAAACTGGAATAATTGTAGTTTCCCCTACAACTATCGGTTCTCCCACAATAGTGTTTACATCCACCATTTCTTTAATTTTGTCCATTGACACTCCAAGTAAATCTTTCACTTTGTTTTCCGACATGATCATCAGACTCCTTTATTTCAATATTTTTCTTATAAATTTTCAAAAAAGCTATTCCTGCTTTAATAGCAACCCACAATATTTTTACAATCATTACATGAAATTTCATTTCAAAGTCAACACATCCATCTTCACTTTGAAAATCAGGAATAACAGTTACATTTTCTCTTATGCACTTATTATTTTTCGCCATCACAGATACAACAGGATATATAATTGCACAGGCTTTTCCATAATCAAGTGCTGTTTTGGCTGCGTCATCGGAAGCTATTTTAATATTCAATTTAAAAAGATCAATTTTTATTATTCTCATTACGTCTTTTAAAATTTTCATTCCACTACTCACTATCTTTTTAGTAAGTTCTAAAAAACCTTCTACACCATTTTTCACTTTTAATTTACTATGTGTTTTAGATTTTTCCTTCAAATCCTTTGAGTCACGTTTTTTTAAAACTTTATCTTTTTTTGGTCTTTTCCTTTTTTCTTTAGTATTCCAGGAATCAAACGTAAAAAACCAAAATCTAAATTTAAATTTAAAATTTTCTGAAAAACCAATGTAAACATGAACGCAGCTTAACAAAACACAAAACAAAAAAAGGAAAATAATCAGCAAAACAATTAAAAAAATTTTCATTATTCCTCCGAACTACTTTTAACTTCTGGCAAATCATCAAGGGTTTTTATTCCAAAGCATCTTAAAAACAAACTGGTGGTCCCATACATAATTGGTTTTCCAGGCAACTCCAAACGCCCTTTTTCTTCAATAAGACCCTTTTGGCATAAATTATTTACTATTGACGACGAATCCACTCCACGTACCTGTTCAACAAACGCTTTTGTTATAGGTTGGTTATAAGCGATAATCGCCAGCACTTCCATAGCAGCAGAAGACAACGGCATTTTTCTACGGACGTCTAAAAGTTCTCTTATAAAATCTGCATTTTCTGATTTGGAACACATCTGGTATTTGTTATCAACACATACAATTTGTATACCACTTTCACTAACTTCAAAACGATCAATTATAGTTTCCATAACTTTTTTTACAAGCTTTTTATCAATATCAAGCACATCTGAAATTTTCTCTACACTCACAGGTTCACCGCTTGCAAACAACATCGATTCAACTGCAGACTGAATACTTTTCACATCCTGTTTGTCCACTATTTTCTCTCCCTTTTTACAAGTTTAATTCTCAAGCTATCTCCCTCACCAATTAACACTATTCTTTTACTTTTCGTAAGTTCAAGTATAGCAAGAAACGTCGCAATGTTAGCTGATTTTGAATCATTTCCTTCAAATATATCAAGATAACGCACCTCTTGATTGTTCCAGAGTTTCCTCAGTACAAAAACAACTTTTGATGTAACCGAAACCATTTGCACAGATACGATACCAGAAAATGATTCCTTATTAATTGGCATCTTTTTGATATTTTTCCGTCCTACCGCTACATTATACGCATTCACCAATGCTATTAAATCATGCTTTATATTATATTCCGTAGTAAATTCTACTGTTTCCTCAGGCCTTGAAAACATATCAAAACTTAGCTTTTCCGTCATCAACTGAGCTATCCTTTTGCACTCTTGATATTCTATAAGTTGACCAGTTAATTCTCTTTTAAGCACTTCAACTTCATCGTGCTTCGGTAAAAGACTAATTGTTTTTATATAAACAAGCCGCGCAGCCATCTCCAAAAATTCACTTGAAACATCCATATCAAATTCTGCCATAAGTCCGATATGTTCAAGGTATTGATCAAGTATTAGAGAAATTTTTATATCATATATATCAAGTTTATTTTTAGCAATCAAGTGTAGTAACAAATCAAGTGGACCCTCGAATTCAGCCACTTTGTAAGAAATCTGCTCCATAACAAACTCCTACATAAAAAGACTCACAACATTAAAACCTAATTTTACTATTCCGTAGCTTACCGAATCTACAACTAAGCTATATAATCCAGTTCGTGTAATTAAATATATTACCATAATTAAAATATAACCCATTTGCCTTTGATTTTGATAAAACATAAATTGAAACTTAGGTGGCAAAAACGCTAAAAGTACTTTAGATCCATCAAGTGGATATATTGGTATCAAATTAAAAATACCAAGAGAAATATTAATCATGATAAAATACTGAAAAAAAGATAAAATCAAACTAGAATTTCCCGTATTAGCATTCGCACCTGCAATAAACATGCTAGCATAAATAATAGTCCCTAAAAAGGCAGCCAAAAAATTCATAACAGGCCCAGCTAGAGCGGTAAGTGCCATACCAAGTTTAGGTTTTTTAAAATTTCTAGGATTTATCGGTACGGGTTCTGCCCATCCAAATCCAAGAAAAAGCATCATGAGAAAACCAATCAAATTCACATGTGCAAAAGGATTAAGAGTAAGTCTTCCACTATTTTTCGCTGTTCTATCGCCAAGCAAGTACGCTACATAGCCATGTGCAAATTCATGCAATGGCATAACAGTAAACATCATTATAATAGCAACTAAAAGCCACATCAAAATTCCTATCAAAGAAAAATTTCCACTACGAAATAAAGATATCAATCATAACACATCCAATCCTAAATTTTTATCCATATTTATTATACATGATATAGAATGTAATTACAAGTTAAATTTCAGTTTTCTCATTTTCATGTCACCCAATTAGCTAAAATTCGATTGTATAATTCATACTAAAAATCCAATTTAATCTATTAAAATAGACATTTTTTTAGCTTTGCGCAAAAAAGATCTTGAAATTTGTCTTTTTTCGAATTATACTTACAACATCTTTTAAAAAATAAAATTTAGCAAGAGGTGATTTATTATGTTAAAAATAATAAGAAAAAAGTGGATGTATATTTTTGTAATTTTGTTTTCAGCCGTAGCATTAACCATATCTACTGCACACGCTGTAACAAGAGGAATTGATGTATCGGAGTGGCAAGGTGACATAAACTGGGACGCAGTAAAACAATCCGGTATATCATTTGCCATGCTAAGGACATCGTGGGGATATGAAGCTCCTCGTGAAGGCGCCGTTGATGAAAAACTAGAGCGCAATATCAGAGAAGCCAAAAGAGTGCATATGCCAATTGGCGCATATCATTACTGTTACGCGACGAACATACCCGAAGCAATAAAAGAAGCTGATTTCTTTCTTAAACAACTCAAGAAAACCCGTTGGGAATATCCAGTATGTCTCGATTTAGAAGATGCAAAATACCAAAGTTCCCTTCCTAAAACTGTATTAACTGACATCGCATACACCTTTATGGAAAGGGTAGAAAGTCAAGGATATTACGTATCATTATACTCAAACTTATACTGGTTAAATAACAAACTCGACCTTAACCGTCTTGATAGATTTGATAAATGGGTTGCACAGTGGTATTCTCGTTGTGAATACTCAAGATGTTTTGGTTTGTGGCAATTTAGTAGCACAGGACAAGTCCCAGGAATTAGGGGAAATGTTGATATGGATTACGCATATAAAGATTATCCTTCAATTATGCGTGAAGCACACAAAAATGGATTTTAGATAAAAATATCATTTACATACAAAGCTTAGCACTTAATTACACTTTGAGCAATAAAATAAGTGCTAAGTATTTTTATGCTACTTTTAACACAAAACATCCAAACTTTACTGAACCACGAATATTTAAATCACACGGTAATTACAATCAAATTTCATATTTTTAACGAAATAATCGAATTTCCATGTTTTTCAATAATTGTCTGTAAATCAAACGGTGAAATCCATAAAGTTGCTGTATTTTCATTTGGATGAATCCCTATCATTTTAAAAGATAATATACTTTCATCTATAACAAGATTCACACGACATTGTACATCATTAAATATCCCAAAAGGCGTAACCGATCCTTTTTTCAAACCAAGATAGTACATAAGATCATTTTCTGATGCAAAACTAAGTGGCCTTGATCCTAATAAATTACTTAGCTCTTTTAGATTTACTGTCCTGTCACTACGAACTACAACCAAATAATAACTCTTCTTTTTGTCATCCCGAAGAAAAAGATTCTTAACTATCGTCTCAGGATTAGGTAAATCAAATCGTTTAATTTCTTTTATTGTTTCTACCGGCGGATGCTCTATAAAATTATATCGTATCCCTGCATCATTTAGCATATCAATAACTTCTAATTTATTCATAACTTCACCTATTAAAATTGCCCCAAAATTTAACCATATTTAAATAAATTCACATTATAAATCTTTAATAAGTGAATTCATAAATTTTATAAGTTGAATAGAATTTAAAGTAAGCATCATAATGGCACTCACAAATATAATTACTATCTCACCCTTTATTCCAAAAATAGGTACTAACACTAAAGTTAATATTACACGTATAATTGCATTCAAAAAGTCATACGACATCAACTGCAATTGCTTATTTATTCCCTTTAAAATTCCACTTAAAATCACATCTACATATATAATAGGTATTATCGGAGCAAGTATCCGTATGTACATTCCACAATCATTTTTGTAAAAAGCGAAACCAACCCAATCTGCGCACAAAAATAATAACCCTGCAATAAAAATTGAAAAAGTTAAAGAAACAAACACTAACTTACGCACAATACGTTGTATAGTTTTGTAATCCCTCAAAGCGTACAAAGCTGAGAGCTCTGGTATAATCAAAAGGGCAACTGATAATAATACACTAGCCGGAAAAGATATAATTGGATATACCATACCAGTTAATTTTCCATAATCACCAAGAGATCTATCTAAAGCCAAACCATATTGATGAAGACCTCTTGGTATTGATATGTTTTCAAATACACTAAGGCCATTGTTAAGACAGGAACTCAACGTCATCGGCACTGATATAGAAACGACCTCCTTTAATATGCTTTTTCGCAAAATCGAGTTATTTGATGACTTCAATCTCATCCTTCTATAAAAAAACAAATAAGAATATAAGCACGATATCATTTCAGCTAAAACCGTCCCTATTACAACACTTGCACAAATGTATTCCGGCAACCTCACTTTGTAAATTGCAACAATCGCTGAAAAAACTAAAATTTCAATTATTTGTTCCAAAATTTGTTCTGACGCCACAGCGAATATATTTTTAGAAGCGTAAAAGTAACCTCTCATACACGCTGAAATTGCTAAAAACGGCAAACTAAGTGATAGTATCCTAAGTGAAAGCTCTATTCGATAATTTTGAAATACATATTTACTCAATATCGGAGACAGTGAAAACATACATATTCCCACTACAATTCCTATAAACACCCCTAAAATAGTACACACCTTAACTACTTGTTGTGATTCAGATATGCTTTTTTTAGCATGATACACACTCACAATACGAGTTACAGCAAAACTCAACCCAGACGCTGTCAACACAACTGCAAATGAATATCCAACCGATACAAGCTGATACAAACCTATACCAACCGCTCCAACAATATGCGTAAGATATATCCTAAATCCAAGCCCCAATACTCTATTTATACAACTAGTCCCCGTAAGTATACTTGTGTTTTTTATAAAAATTTTCTTTTTCATTACGCTACCTTCCAAAAAATTAACATACCACATTGTATGCACTTGACATCTTATGTTAGAATATGTGTAGGAGATGATAACAATGAAATTTAATCAAATTTTTACTCTAATGCAACAATCTTTTCCAAGAGAAGAGTTTAGGGATTATAGTGGACAAAAATCGTTACTTCAAAACAGCAATTACCACATCACTACAAAATTAAATCAAGATAATAAAATAATAGCTTTCATGTCCACATGGAATTTCCCTGCATTTGTTTTTGTTGAGCACTTCGCTGTAGATCAGTCCATGCGTGGTCACGGAATCGGTTCAACTATGTTAAAAGAATTTTTAGCACAAACATCAAAAAATATAATATTAGAAGTTGAACCTGCACATGACTCTATATCCACAAAACGAATAAAATTTTATGAACGGTTTGGATTTCTATTAAATGAATACAATTACATTCAACCACCTCTTCGAAAAGATTCACAATATATTGAACTAAAAATAATGAGTTATCCAAAAAAACTTTATTTTAATGATTTTCAAAAAATTAAAAATATTTTATATTCAGAAGTCTACTCTAAAAATTAATTTTTAAAATATACATTCCTTACTATTTTTCCACAATCCAAAAAATACCTAGAATATATGTTTTTTCACTACATAAAATAGCATTGCAGACGTTAAATATTTAGCGAATAATTATTAAATTATGTAAGGAGTGTAAAATATGTCTAAAAATTCAGTTATAGTACCAGAAGCAAGAGAAGCTCTTGATAAGTTCAAGATGGAAGCTGCAAATGAAATGGGCGTAAACTTAAAGCAAGGTTATAACGGCGACCTTACTGCTCGTCAGGCAGGATCTATCGGAGGACAGATGGTTAAGAAAATGATTCAACAGTATGAATCAACAATGAAATAAGTTAATATATAAACAAAGGAACTGTCTAAATGCATAAGTTTATAAAAAGGACTTATGCATTGACAGTTCCATATTTTTTGCTAATTTACACATTTATAAAAAATAACAATTATTTTATAATTTCAAACTTTAATATTATACTACAAAACTAATTATCCTGACAAAGACGTTCACGCTTTCTCACAAATCTTCCAACTAAACTATATACCACTGCAAAAACCGGAACTCCAAGCACCATACCCACAAACCCAGCAAGCGCACCACCAAGCAACACACTAAAAATCATAAACACACCTGACATCCCAACTTTATTACCAACAATTTTGGGCCCTATCAAATTTGCGTCAACTTGAAGCAACACTAGAGAAAATATCGAGAAATAAAGTGCTTGCATTGGATTTTCAACAAGCAGTATAAGTATGCAAGGTACTGCTCCAATAATAGGTCCAAAAAATGGGATTATATTTGTCACCGCCACAATCACACTAATTAAAACTGTATATGGTAACCTCAAAATTATCGTACCTACAAAACATAAAATTCCAACTAGCAAAGCTTCCAAAAGTTTTCCCTTCAAAAACCTTCCAAATACTTCATGAAACGAGCTCGAAGCTTCCAAAATTTCTAAATACATCCGTTTCGGAATGATAGATTTCAATATCCTTTTAAACTGTGATATTAACTTATCCTTTTCTGAAACAAGATATATAGAAATTACAAACCCAATTACCCAGTTATAAAGTTTTACTGCAAAATCCTTTGTAAAGTTCACAAGAGGCGTCGCAACCATCGTCAGATACGAATCCCACTTATCCATAAATTTTGATATAGCATCATCAAGAGGTGATCCATCAAAGAATTTTTCTATTTGCACTTTCCATTCTGGGAATAGCCTAACACATTTATCCACTATTCCAGTAATACTGTTGATCACCTGCGGCACTACAATTACAAACAAAAATGCAACTAACGCTAATATAATAACATAAGAAAAAAGCAAAGAAAATAATTTACGATACTTTTCTTTAACTTTGGACGACCTGCGATATATAAAACCATAAATCCAATTAATAATATACGCCATCGCAACTCCATACACAAACGGCATCATTGCAACTGTTATCCCCAAAATAAAGTTCCATATCACTTGGATCCTCAACAGCACCAAAACTAATATAAACGCATACGTAACCAATAAAAATTTTTTCTTAAAAGACTCACCCTTCATAGCAAAGTCCTCCTCATTCTCAAAACATCAAAAAAATGTCATTTGGCTACTTTCCGGTAATCCTAAAAGTGCCCCTTCTTGTTTCAGCATATCAACAACTGATTTTGATATTTTAGTTCTATTTTGTAAATCATCTATTGAAATATATTTTCCACCGCTTTGACCATCCTGTAAATTTTGCGCAGCAGCATCACCTACACCATCCACCGCAGAAAACGGAAGCCTAATTTTACCATCTTCAATCAAAAACTTATATGCATCCGATTTGTAAAGATCAATTGGTAAAATTTCTATACCTCTCGCAAGCATTTCATTCGCAATCTGAAACATAGCATAGTCAGCATTTTCTTTCGCAGTTGCTTCCTTGCCTTTTTGCAATATTTCATCCATTTTTCTTCTAACCGCATCTCTTCCCTTAATAACAACAGAACCATCAAGTTCACCACGTCGCACAGTAAAATACGCAGCATAGTATGCCAACGGTTTATGCACTTTATACCAACCAAGACGTAAAGTAGCTATCATATATGCAGTAGCATGCGCCTTCGGGAACATGTATTTTATTTTCATACACGAGTCAATATACCAACTTGGGACTCCATGTTCCTTCATAGCGTTTATATGTTCTTCTGTTAGGAGTTTCGTAGCTTTGCCTTTCCTCACTATTTCCATAATTTTAAACGCCATTTTAGAGTCCAAACCCTTGTGCAACAAATACGTCATAATGCTATCACGCGTACCTATAACCTCCGAAATCTTACATGTACCTGATTTAATCAAATCCTGTGCATTCCCAAGCCACACATCCGTACCATGAGAGAGGCCAGATATTTGCAACAAATCAGAAAAAGTTTTCGGTTGAGCATCAATCATCATCTGACGTACAAATTTTGTACCTACTTCCGGTAGTGAAAAAGTTCCTGTTTGTGAATCGATGTCTTCTGGTTTAATCCCGAGAGCTTCTGTCGAAGTGAACAGTGACATTACTTTCTCATCACTCATAGACACATCCATAACCGGAATCCCTGTAAAGTCTTCCAAATATCTATACATTGTCGGAACGTCGTGACCTAGTTCATCAAGTTTACAAATCGTATCATGAATTGAATGGAAATCAAAGTGGGTTGTAATATTATCTGACTTCTGATCATTAGCCGGCCTTTGCACTGGACAGAAGTCATATATTTCCATCCCCTTCGGTACAACAACCATTCCACCCGGATGTTGTCCAGTAGTACGTTTTACCCCGGTGCAGCCTGAAGCAAGCCTCAATGTTTCCGCTTTGCTAAGAACCATGTTTCTTTCTTCAGCAAACTTTTTTACAAAACCGATTCCTGTCTTTTCTGCTACCGTTGCAATTGTGCCCGCTTTAAATACGTTATCCTTTCCGAAAAGCGTTTCTGTATACCGATGTGCTTGAGATTGATACTCTCCGGAAAAATTCAAATCAATATCAGGTGTTTTATCTCCGTCAAATCCAAGAAACGTTTCAAACGGAATATCATGTCCATCGCGATTATATGGTGTTCCACATTTCGGGCAATTTTTCGCTGGCAAGTCAAAACCCGATCCATAGCTACCATCTGTAATAAACTCCGAATTACAACAATTCGGGCAAACATAATGTGGACAAAGCGGATTTACTTCAGATATACCGGACATAGTCGCAACAAATGAAGACCCTACTGATCCTCTTGAACCAACAAGATACCCATGAGCTTCCGAATCGGCTACAAGTTTCTGTGCAGTCATGTATAAAACAGAAAATCCATGTTTTGTAATAGAACTCAGTTCCCTATCAAGGCGATCATATATAATTTTGGGTAAAGGATCACCGTAAATTTTCTTAGCCCTTTCCCAAGTAATGCTCACAAGTTGTTCCTCTGCACCATCAATAAATGGCGGAAATACTCCAGGAGGAATTGGACTCACTTCCTCTACCAACTGCGAAATTTTAATTGTATTTTCAACTACAACTTCATACGCCTTTTTCTCACCTAAATATTCAAATTCTTTTAACATTTCCGCAGTAGTTCTGAAAAAAAGAGGTGGTTGCATATCTGCATCAGTAAATCCTTGACCTGCCATAAGTACCTTTCTATACTCAGATTCATGAGGATCCATAAAATGCACATCACAAGTAGCTACTACAGGTTTTCCAAGTTCATTACCAAGCTCAACAATTTTCCTATTAAAATCCATAAGATCATCATCATTGTTGGCAAACCCTGCACGTTTTAAAAACGCATTATTACCTATGGGTTGGATTTCTAGATAATCATAGAAATTAGCGATACTCAAGAGTTTTTCTCTAGGTACATTGTCAAGTATTGCTCGAAAAACCTCTCCAGCTTCACATGCACTCCCGATAATAAGCCCCTCTCTATACTTTTGAAGTTGACTTTTCAGTATTCGTGGTTTTTTATAAAAATAGTCAAGGTGTGCCATTGAAATCAATTTATACAAATTTTTAAGCCCAATTTTATTTTTCACCAAAATGATCTGATGATACGATTTCAAGTCCTTATATGACCCACCCTCATCGTCGTTTACAAAATACGACTCTACTCCATAAATAACTTTCATGCAAGAGCCGGATTTTTTTATTTTATTAACAGCATTCATCGCTTCCGGAAAAGCTTGAGCAACTCCATGATCTGTTATAGCAATTGCATTGTGCCCCCACTCATGTGCTCTTTCTATCAAAGCCGTAGCCGTACTCATTCCATCCATAGACGACATATTGGTATGTAAATGTAGTTCTACCCGTTTTTTTTCAGCAAGGTCTACTACTTTAACTTTTTGGACAAAAGACACTTGTTTTGCCTTTAACATAACATCACGAGCATACTGATCATAGTACGCTTCCCCTTTAACCAAAAGCGTTGATCCTGATTTCACGTCATTAAGTGATTGACTTCTTTTCACGTCAACCAAAACTTTCACCGCAATTGATCCAGTATAATCTGTCACGTAAAATGTAAATATATTAAGCGTACCATCTTTCACTGTACGGCATTCTGCAGAAAATACATCACCCCATATAACTACATTCCCACTCTCCTGATTCACCGAAGAAACCTTTTCTATCTCACCTTTCACTGCCCCACCAAAAATCTGCGTGGCACTATCCAAATCAATTTGTGGATACATATTATCATCTGTGCGAATTTCTATTGTTTTAGAGCTTTCCTTAACCAAAAGCTCTTTTTTTTCAAACAATTTTTCTTCTTTTACAACGCGTTCTATCGCATTTTCTCTTGCTTCCTTTTCCAATTGGATTTTTTTCTTTTCAATATATTCATTTGACATATTATCGACGTGCAAGGTTCCATTCAGTTTCACGTCAACTGCAATATTAAATCTATCTTTTATAAGTTTTTTTAGTGCATAATCGAATTTTTTATTATATGCAAGTTCTGCACCACCATGTTTCAATGAGATAGTGAAGACTCCATCATTAAAATTTGCAGCAGAATCCTTAATTACTCCACCTATACTTGCAAACTGAGATGACAATTCACTTATCAAATCTTGATAGCATTCTTCTGAAAAATTACTTTCACCAAAAAAAGGCTCAATCTTCACTTTAGAAAGTGCTAAACTTGAACCTTGTAAAATTTTTTCCGCCTCACGAAAAACTTGAATCGGTACATATTGTGACATATTTAATTTAATTTTCATATCCCGAGTATTTGAACCAAGTTCCACATTAGCAATACTTGCATCACTAATTTCTTTTGGTAGCTTAGTTTTAGTGTATTTTTTAAATAAGTCTTCAAAGCTTGTCGTATTCATTTTTCACATTACCTCAACCCTCAAACATTTTTATTCACTATAATATTTTACCCTTTTATCCCACAAATGTCAACAGCAATTCTAGAAAACTATGTATTCGTTATATGGGGTTTAAGTAACCGAATAGTAAAAAAAATATACTAAACTCATTGATTCACACTAAAATAACATTTTTTCGCCTAACTTACGGTAATGTTTTCATCTAAATTTTTACTTCTTGCTAACCTTTTTCTACCACCAAACAAAAAAACACAAAACTCAATGAACAAATTTAATATTCCCTAAATTTTGTGCTTTCTCACATAAACCAAACTTATTAATTGCACTGAACAAACCAATCATTTAATTAAAATATGTTTTATTTCATAGACTTTCATACATACCTATTTTAACTCACTGATTGCTTTAATTTCTCTTTTTTGGCATATCCTAATATTATTGGTGTATTGTGTGCAACATTATATAGCCATCGCTTTCTTACACATTTAGGCATACGTCTTGCTGTTGCATATTGCTCAACCTCGTCGGATGTACTTAACATAACAACTACACATCCTTCAAATGGAGTAGGTTTTAAATTTAAATCATCTATTGCTTCACATAATCTTTTTTGTTCTTTTATCATATTAATCAACATTCCTTTCAACAAATAAAATTTAAAAACTTCTCTTAATTTTAAAATCATATACTATAAATTATCTTCTCAAATCAATCTTAACTTGTTTTAAATTCCTACTCTAAAACTCCCGTTCTCAATCCTACTGTGAACTTCTGCTTAAATAAGTGGTGTTTTAATTAAACCTTAATTGAATAAATTCATTTTATTGTTTTTTCATTTTCATCTTTGCCCTACAATATCTGCAAATTATAGCTATACAGATCAATATCATTTTTTCACCTCTTTCACCTTCTTTGTCCTTTAAAGAAAGGAATAAATTAATTTACTGCATTTTCCCATTTACCACGAAATATATATTCTGTGGTAAA
>CATZCM010000020.1 GCA_958417225.1 uncultured Eubacteriales bacterium
GAAGGTGTGAAAAGTATAGGAAATATGGCATTTGGTGGTTGTACTAGTTTAGAGTCCGTGACGATACCGAGTAGTGTAAAAGTTATAGGTAATGGAACATTTTATGGAATAGAAAAATTAAGTTTGATATTTGCGCCTAATAGTGAATTAGAAAGCATAGATCAAAATTTTATTAATTATCCCATTGATATTTACGTGTCTGAAAGTGATTATGAAAGGTTGAAAAAGTTATTTGAAAATAGATTCATAAATATGATAAAGTACCATTTATATGCAATGGATGATGTCAATGAATCCGAAATTACAGTGAGTTGTGTTACTAGGTATGGTAAGATAGAAAGTGCAACACTTAAGTTAGCGGAGCCTATAAATTTATATTATGATAAAAGACCCAAGGAAGCAACGCTTGAGGGTGTCGAAAAGTTCAAGGCTTTGACTGGCTGTAAAGAAGACTTGAAGGTTGATTATTATGAAAAGGGTACTCGATGCAAATTGGAGGGTGCACCAATAGAACCTGGGGAGTATAATGCAGTAGTTACTTATGATGGATTTAGAGTTAGTGTAACTTTTAAAATAAAACAGGAAGTTATTATAGGAAATTTTGTATATGCATTAGGTAGCAGTGGTATGGAACTTTGTAGCTATACGGAAAATTTAGAAAAGGACATCGAAAACAGGTTAGTAGAAATCCCTGAATCAGTATATTATTTAGGTTCACGGTATCAAGTAACAAAAATTTGTAATGACGCGTTTTATGGTTGTAGTTTTTTAAAAGAACTAAAAGTTCCAAGGCATGTAAATTATATCGCAGAAACAACGTTTAAAGGATGCAAGAATCTAAAAAAAGTTATGTTTGCTCCAAATAGTGTGCTGGCTAATAAAGACAGCGATTATTATTTAGGTAAGGGTATGTTTGATGACACTGCAGCATATAAAGTTGAGGTGTGTGTGCATGAAAATTCAGATAATGCGGCTGGAATGGAAGCAAAGTTTAAAGATGTTGACAAAATAGATTATAAGGTACATGAGTTTGGTTTTGAAGAGGCAACTTGTAAGCATAAAGGAATAGGTTTATGCCATGACGATAGTAACTCATGCGGGGATTTTGAGTATAACCCATTGGGGCATATTTGTGATACACAATGGAGTGAAGATGGTAAACATATAGATGAATGTACAAGAGAAGGGTGTGAAAATGAAGGTGGAGATGAAGAAAATGTATATTTTATAGAAAATTGGAATGATGATGTTTATACGAGGACATGTAGTAAATGTGAAAAATGTGGTGTAATTGCCCTGTTGGGGCCTGAAAATGTATTTTATGATGGAAAACCTAAAGAGGCTTATGTTTATTTATTTGAAGAAAATAAAGATATTTTATTAAAGAACGGTATTAAAGAAGAAGAACTTAAAATAGATTATTACCAAATTAAGGATAATAATCAGGGGGAAATTGTATCGGATGGCTTACTTGAAAAATTAGAAAGTGCACCTAGTGATATTGGTAAGTATGAAGCTAGATTGCAGATAGGAAAAGATTATATACGGGTAAGATTTGAAATAAAATGCGACCATAGCAAATCTGAAACAGGTTCAAAATGTACGGAAAAAGGAAAATGTTCAGTTTGTGGCAAGGATATGGATGCTGTGGGGCATGTTTGGAGTAGATGGCAATCAGATGCTGAAAAGCATTGGCGTGAATGTACACGTGATGGTTGTTCGGACAAAAAGTATGAAGAGGTACATATGTATAGTGATTGGCAGGATGGGACTAAGGGACAAAGAATGCGCAAATGTGCTGTTTGCGAAAAGATAGAAGTGTGTGGGCATGATGATGCTCAGTGGAAAGTTTTAGCTGATGGTAGAAGCCAGAAGGTGTGTGCGAGATGCCAAAAAGTAATGGAAACATGCTCGCATAAAACGATCAACTGGAATAGTAATACGGGTAAAGGAAAATGTACTGTTTGTGGATATGAAAAAACGTGCCCACATGAAAAGTATAGTTGGGATAGTGAAACGGGAGAAAAGAAGTGTAGCACATGCCAAAAAGTAATGGAAACATGTTCGCATAAAACGATTAACTGGGATAGTGGAACGGGTAAAGGAAAATGTACTGTTTGTGGATATGGAAAAACGTGCCTACATGAAAATTATAGTTGGGATAGTGAAACGGGAGAAAAGAAGTGTAGCACATGCCAAAAAGTAATGGAAACATGTTCGCATAAAACGATTAACTGGGATAGTAAAGCGGGTGAAGGAAAATGTACTGTTTGTGGATACGTAAAAACGTGCCCACATGAAAAGTATAGTTGGGATAGTGAAACGGATAAAGGAACATGTACTGTTTGTGGATACGTAAAAACGTGCTTGCATGAAAATTATAGTTGGGATAGTGAAACGGGAGAAAAGAAGTGTAGTACATGCCAAAGAGTGCTGGAAACATGTAAGCATGTTGGTAGCACTAAGTGGCAGATGGATTTTACAGAGGCATCATCTGGTATTTGGTTAACATGTACTGTTTGTAAAATGAAATTCGAAAAATGTGAACATGAAAATGTAAAATGGGAAGATTCAGATGATTATGTAAGAAGGAAAAAATGCTGTAAATGTGGAATCGAGCTGGGTTTGTGTTATCATCCTAATTGTAAATGGCAAATAAATGATACGTATCATTGGAAGGAATGCAGTGATTGTGATGGGCAGATTTCAGAAATACATGATTTTGATATGTCAGGTTCGGGGAAGATGGATGTTCGTTGTAAAGTTTGTGGGTATAAGTTATCAGTGTTAGGATCATGCGAAGACATGTATGGGATAACGTATGAGTTGCAAAGTAATGGTGAAGCTCATATGAAAAAACAGGATTGCGCAAGAGAAACAATTATAATTCCAGAAGAAGTTTATGATAGTGTAGGTAAAGCATATAAAGTTACAAGAATCTGTGGTGATGCATTGAAGTTTCAGAATGACGTTATAAAAACAGTAATTATTTCAAAAAATGTGAACTACATTGATAGATATGCTTTTGCTGGTTGTAGGGGGCTTGAAAGGTTAGTATTTTTGCCAGGTAGTGCATTTAGCAAAAAATCAAGCAAAAAATTAAGCAGGTATACATTTAATCATTGTAATGCTAATGTAAAAGTAAGTTTTCATGAAGCGACTAATGATGTTATAAAAAATATGTTTTCTCTGGCTATTGGTAAGAACGGTTCAAAATTAGAATTTCATAGTGATTATGAATTAAGAAAGCCTACGTGTTATAATAGTGGTACATTAAAATGTTCGAATGAAGAAATTTGGATTCCTCAATCAACCCATGAATGGAAGGTTAAGAAACAAACCGCGATTTCTACAGTTTATCGCTGCGTGTATTGTAAAAAGGATTTTACAGTTAATACCCCTAAAAATAATGGTGATTTGTTTAATACTAATCTTATTGATTGTTTATCAAAAGAAGATGTAACAAAGGTAATTGGAGATACAATAGAAATGAAAATAGAGGAAAAGTCCGTGTCTCAAGTAGAAGGAGCAAGCAAAAATGCCATGTACTTTGATATTACGTTTACATGTGGAGATGGCAGTAAAATTACAAAGTTTGAAAAACCTGTAAAAATTAAACTTTCTCTTGGAAAGCATAATCCACGTGGGGCTGAGTTATGGTGTTGGCACGATGGAAAACCGTTTAAAATTAAGAATTTTGATGTTGAAGAGAAAAACGGCAAGTTTTGGATTACATTTGAGTCTAAACAATTTTCTGTATATGAGATAAGAGGGGTGTACTATACGATAGATGATGGTGAGATAATAAAAAATGATGATGGCAGTTTTACAGTGAAGATTAAAGAGGATTTATCGGATAGGGACGAAATGAGAGCAGAATCGAAATTGTTGCAGAACATATTATCTTCTGGAAGTAAAGTATACATTGTAGATGATAAAGAAAACAAGTTTGAGATTATAGAAAATAGTGTAGATGAAGATGGTAAGTTAATGACACTTAAATTTAGAGAAGTGTTGCTTGAAGATCCTATCGAAGTTGAGCAAGAGGAAGTAAATACGACTATGGATCAAGTTACAGATAATTTTAAAACGGGTGACACTAACAATATAGCGTTTTTAATAACACTTATGTTTTTAGCGTTAACTCTGGGTTTATTAACTGTAAGAAAGAGAAAATTTGAAAAATAATAACATAAAATAAATGACCACTAAAAGTTTAAAAAGACTTTTAGTGGCTAAATTTATGTATGTAGTTGGTTTATATCTATGGATTTTATGATTAGATACAGAGTAGCTGAAAGTCGGGTAATTGTGTGTTTAAAAGATTAAATATTGAATTTTTTAAAATGGAATTATTGTTAATATTTGGTTTTTTGCAATAATTTAATATTTTGCGAAAAATTTGTGATTTAGAAGATAGAATGCAGGTTTATAGATATTAGTAAATGCTCAATAGATGCAACTGGATTTGTAAAGACGATTGCTTTTTTGTGAGTGGTATAGAGAGGTGTAATTTTTTTGATATTTGCATAAATTTACTGAGAGTTTGGAGTAGCTGAAAGAATTTTGAGAAAAACAGTGTAAGCATAACATCTAAAACAGAGGATGATATTGAAGTGCTTGAAATTATATCTAGTTAGTTATTAAGAAGTATTAAAGTTAACAAAGTAATTTAAAGGGATATCTGAATAAATTAAAAATATAAAAGAATTTGCTTTGCTAATAAACATATTAAAACTCAATTGTTGGCAGTTGTTTTAGTGAAATAACATTGTTTTATTTGTGTTTTTTTAACAAAATGACAAAAAGATAATTTAAATTAAGTTTACAGTAATAATTTGTTGACTTTTGTAATAGTGTGTAATATAATACATATATGGAATTTAATTTTTAGATTTATAAAATAAAGTAACTCTCTGTGATCGTTCTTATAGCAGGATGTATGTTTCGTGCAAAATGGAAATTAAAGGGTAGGGTAAGGTTGTTTACGTAGCGATTTAGTATGGGAGGAGGTACAAAAATATATGACATTGGTTTAAGGTATTGAAAACAGATATTGATAATGGTCTGGTGTTTGGTTTTATTATGTTAATTTTGGTATATGGAATTTATTATGAAACAGAGTTTCGGATTTTTAGCTTTAATTTAACAAAATAATAGCTTTTGTCAGGAGGGGTTTATGGATGAAAAGTAAAACTTGGTCGCTATTTTTGTCTTTGGTAATAATGACGTTAATGCTGCCAGCGCTTCAATTGCGTGCTAGAGCGGAGGAGTTTGAATTTAACGGTCTAAGGTATGTATATTCTAGTGATTATTCGTCTGTATATGTTGTTGGGTACGGAGAGGGATTAAGTGCAGATCTTATAATACCAGAAGAAATTGAGGTCGATGGTACTACTTATCCTATAAGTTATATAGGTTCTAATGCATTTGAAAATTGTACTAGTTTAAAATCTGTGACGATACCGAGTAGTGTGAAAAAAATAGGGGAAAAGGCGTTCTACATACGTGGAAATTTAAAATTGATATTTGCTCCTAACAGTAACTTAACAGAAGCAAATGGCATATTTAATCGTTATTTAACGGACGTTTTTGTTTTTGAAGGTGATTATGAAGGGTTTTGTAATTTATTTAGAAATGTAAATATAGTAAAGTACTCCTTATCTGCGGTGAGTAATAATGGGTCCGAAATTACAGTGAGTTATGTTGCTGCTATATACGGTCAGATAAAAAGTGTAACACTTAAGTTAGTTGAGCCTGCAAATTTATATTATGATAAAGGGCCAAAGGAAGCAATGTTTGATGGTATCGAAAAGTTTAAGAACTTTATTGGATGTAAAGAAGACTTGAAGGTTGATTACTATAAAAATGGAATTCTATTGACAAGTGCACCAGTAGAACCGGGAAAGTATGATGCGGTGGTTACTTATGACGTAGCAAGAGCTAGTGTAACTTTTGAAATAAAAGAGGGGGTTGTTATAGGCGACTTTGTATATACGTTAAATAAAGATTTTACAGCATATCTTTGTAGCTATACTGGAAATTTAGAGAGAAACAGCCCGAATGGGGTAGTAGAAATTCCTGAAATAGTATCTTATTTAGGTTCAAGGTATCGGATAACAAAAATTTGTGATGGTGCATTTTACAATTGTAGGTTTTTGCAGGATTTAAAAGTTCAAAGATATGTAAGTTATATTTCAGATACAGCGTTTAAAGGATGTAAGAATTTAAAAAAAGTTATGATTGCTCCAAATAGTGCGTTAGCTAGTAATAATGTTGATTGTTATTTAGGTAAGGGTATGTTTGATGATACTGTAGCAAAAATAGTCGAGGTGTGTGTGCATGAAAATTCAGTTGGTTCTAATAAAGTAAGGGAAAGGTTTAAGGATGTAAATAAAATAGATTATAAGGTACATGAGTTTGATTTTAAGGATGCTGGGTGTAAGAGTAGTGGAGTAGGTTCCTGTAATGATGGGGATAATTGTTGCGGGGTGTTTGAATATAACCCATTGGGGCATATTTGCGTTACAAAATGGAGTGAAGATGGTAAACATATAGATAAATGCATAAGAGAAGGATGCGAAGACAAATTAGAAAAAGTTGATTTTAAAGAAAATTGGGAGAATAATGTTTATATGAGGATATGTAGTAAATGTGAACAGTGTGGCGTAATTATTCTTAATGGGCCTGGAAATGTATTTTATGACGGAAATCCTAAGAAAGCTTCTTGGATTTTCCAGGATGGAGATAAAAAGATTTTATTAAATAATGGTATTGAAGAAAAAAATCTTAAAATAGATTATTATCGAGTTGTGAATAATGGTCAAGGTGGGAATGATTCATTTGAAAAAATAGAATATGCACCTATAGATGTTGGTAAATATGAAGCTAGATTGCAGATAAAAGAAGGTTGTGAATTACGAGTAAGATTTGAAATAAAATGCGACCATAGTAAATCTAAAACAGTCTCAACATGTACGAAAAGCGTAGAATGTTCAATTTGTGGTGAAAATTTAGATGCCATAGGGCATGATTGGGGAGAATTGAAATCAGATGATAAATTTCATTGGCTTGAATGCACACATGATGGTTGTTCAGCAAGAAAAAATGAAGCGGTACATGTGTATAGTGATTGGCGACATTTAAATCAAGAGGCAAGTACGCGTGAATGTACTGTTTGCAAAAGGATGGAAGTGTGTACACATGAAAATGGAAAAAGGAAGGCTTTGGGAGATGGGGTAGAATTTAATTGTGAGAAATGTAGAAAGTATGTGCTGTGCCTACATGAAAAAGGTCAATTTAAATGGGTATATTTAGATGATGGTAGCAGGAAGAAAATATGTACTAATTGCGGATTAACTATGAACTCGTGTGATCATAAGAGGTACAAATGGAAAAATGATGATACATACCATTGGAAAGAATGTAGTAATTGTGATGGGCAGATTTCAGAAATACATGATTTTGATATGTCAGGTTCGGGGAAGATGGATGTTCGTTGTAAAGTTTGTGGGTATAAGTTATCAGTGTTAGGATCATGCGAAGACATGTATGGGATAACGTATGAGTTGCAAAGTAATGGTGAAGCTCATATGAAAAAACAGGATTGCGCAAGAGAAACAATTATAATTCCAGAAGAAGTTTATGATAGTGTAGGTAAAGCATATAAAGTTACAAAAATCTGTGGTAATGCATTAAAATTTCAGAATGACGTTATAAAAACAGTAATTATTTCAAAAAATGTGAACTTTATTGATGAGTATGCTTTTGCTGGCTGTAGGGGGCTTAAAAAGTTAGTATTTTTATCTGGTAGTGCATTTAGCAAAGAATCAAGCAAACAATTAAGCTGGAAGACATTTTGGCATTGTAATGCAAATGTAAAAGTAAGTTTTTATGAAGCAGCTAATGATGTTATAAAAAATATGTTTTCTCGGGCTATTGGTAAAAACGGTTCAAAATTAGAATTTCATAGTGATTATGAGTTAAAAAAGCCTACGTGTTTTTATGATGGTACATTAAAATGTTCGAATGAAGAAATTTGTATTCCTCGATTACCACATGAATGGAAGATTGAGAAACAAACAGCGATTTCTACAGTTTACCGCTGCTTGTATTGTAAAAAGGATTTTACAGTTAATACTCATAAAAATAGTAATGGCGGCTTGTTTAACACTAATCTTATGAATTGTTTATCACCTGTAGGTAGAGATTCTGTAATTGAGCGAGGAAGTACAGTAGAAGTGAAAGTCGAGGAAAAATCTGCGTCTCAAGTAGAAGGAGCAATTAAAACTGCAGTGTACTTTGATATTACGTTTACATGTGGAGATGGCAGTAAAATTACAGAGTTTGAAAAACCTGTAAGATTTAAGTTATCTCTTGGAGGACGTAATCCACGTGGGGCTGAGTTATGGTGTTGGCACGATGGGAAACAATCAAAAATTCAGAAATTTGATATTGAAGAGCAGGATGGGAGGTTTTGGGTTGCGTTTGAGTCTACAAAATTTTCTATATATGAGATAAGAGGGGTGTACTATACTATAGATGATAGAGAAATAACAAAAAATGATAGTGGTAGTTTTACAGTGAAAATTAAAGAGGATTTAACGGGTATGGAAGAAATAAGAGTAAAGTCGAAATTATTGAAATCAATATTATCATCCGGTAGTAAAGTGTATATTGTGGATGACAAAAAAATTCCATTTGAGATTATAAAAAGTAGCGTAGATAAAGATAGCGATCTAATAACACTTGAATTTAAGGAGATATGGCCTGATGATTTTGAACAAAATGAAGAATTTGAAATGATTACACGTTCAGATAGAGACGAATGGCCGGGGGATTCTGACGAAATTAATCAGGATGAAAATGGTGAAATAATTACACCTGAAACTAAGGAAGGGTTGCCTGAAGATACTATCGAAGCTGAGCAAGAGGAAGTAAATAAAACTATGGATCAAGTTACAGATAATTTTAAAACGGGTGACACTAACAATATAATGTTTTTAATAACACTTATGTTTTTAGCGTTAGCACTGGGTTCATTAACTGTAAGAAAGAGAAAATTTGAAAAATAATAACATAACATAAATGACCACTAAAAGTTTAAAAAGCTTTTAGTGGTTAAATTTATGTATGTAGTTGGTTTATATCTATTGTGTGTTTAAAAGATTAAATATTGAGTTTTTTTAAATGGAATTATTGTTAATATTTAGTTTTTTGCAATAGTTTAATATTTTGCGAAAAATTTATGATTAGGAAGATAGAATGCGAGTTTATAGATATTAGTAAATATTCAACAGCTGCAACTGGATTTGTAAAGACGATTGCTTTTTTGTGAGTAGTATAGAGAGGTTTAATTTTTTTGATATTTGCATAAATTTACTGAGAGTTTGGAGTAACTGAAAAATTAAAAAAGCTGAAAGAATTTTGAAAAAAACAGTGTAAGTATAACATCTAAAACAGAAGATGCTATTGAGGCGATTGAAAGTATACCTATTCTTTTGGAGAAGGTTTTGTTTGAAATGTAAGTATGAGAAATTTTTAGTTTTGGTGTTAGGCACGTATCGCATAACGAAAGTGAAAGATTCATGGATTCCTTTGTTGCGATGACAACTACTAGTGCTGACACAAAAGCACCTGGTAAAAAAATTAGTATGTAAAAAAGAAATCCAGATAAACTGTATTTTAGACACAGATATCCACCCAAAATTCCGATATTTAAACCCTTTATGATGGGGATGATCCATGTGATGACAAATCCCCATAATGAAAATCCAAGTAGTGTAATGACTAAAAGAAATATAAATTGAGATGAGACAGAAGAAGTGAAATTTCCAACGATGGGGTCAGAGATTCTTTTTTGTAAATTACTAGCGAAGAAAATGTCCAGTAGTGAAAATGTATCACTGGAACAGGCTTTAGATATAATTGCACCTAGAATGAGTCCACTTACTACAAATACGGATAATAGAAAAACGGCAAAATTTTGTCTTATAGTGGAATATGTGTTAGAAATTTTTTTGCATGTGAATTGTCTTAATTTTTCTGTATTTACTACAGGTGATTTCAATTTGTTTTGTTTTAAGGCTTTGGTTAGCATAACATGTCCTCCATTTTATAATAGTTCTATATGTAATATATATTTACATAATTGTCAGCTTATGATAAAAATCTTATTCTAAAGTTTGCATATTATTTTTTCAAAGGAGCATAATAACAAAGCAGATATACTTTAAAAATGACATTAAAAAAGGGGGAAATAATGTGAAAGCTACAGGTATAGTTAGAAGAATTGATGATTTAGGTCGGGTTGTTATACCGAAGGAAATCAGAAGGACTTTAAGAATACGAGAAGGTGACCCTCTCGAGATATATACAGATGTAAATGGTGAAGTTATTTTTAAAAAGTATTCTCCAGTAGGAGAACTCTCTCAGCTTGTAAATCCATATGCAGAGGTGCTGTGGAAAACTTCTGGATTTCCAGCTTTAATTACAGATAAAGACCATGTAGTTGCAGTTTCAGGGATTTCTAAAAAGGAGTTTCAGGAAAGAAGAATTTCATCGGCTCTGGAGGAACTTATGGAATCAAGACAGAGTTTTATGGCTGAGGAAAATGATACAAAAGACCTTATGCCGGTTGAAAATGTGGAGGAAAAGGCCCTGATAGCATATCCAATTATATCTGCAGGAGACGTTACAGGTGCTGTTGTATTATTGAAGATGGACGCAGATAGGTGCGCAAGTGAGATTGAGGACAAACTTGTTCAAGCAGCAGCGAGTTTTTTAGGTAGGCAAATGGAATAATATTTAGTGTAATTATTAATTTGAAGGTTTTGTTATTTAATTGGTTTTATTGTAATATGTTGAAATTTGGATAGATTTAGGTTATAATTGATGTAAATATTTTATTTTGACGTATAAATATTCAGATGTAAAAGCATCTGAATATTTTTTTAAGGGGCTGATTATTATGTCAAAAGAAAATGTTAAACTATTTTTAGAAAAGATCCAGACTGACGATAAACTTAAGGAGGCATTAAAGAATGAAAGTGCTGCTATAAATGAGGCTCTGGAATCCAAAGATGTGAAAGTATTGGATAAGATCGTTGATGTAGCGAAAAATTTTGGATATGATATTACTACTGATGAACTTATAAGTGTAATGGTGGGAGAAAACAATGAATTATCAATGGATGAATTAGACGCGGTATCGGGAGGAGCACTTACTCGAGACGATGTATATAATATAGTAGTAAAAGTTACGGATCTTATACGTGATATTATACCAATATTTAAGCCAAAAGAGAATGAGAATGAGAAAAAAAATGAGGAAAAATGATCCTGTAATATTCTTTTAAAAAATAAAGATACCGTATGTAGTGTTTTAACTTATACGGTATCTTTTTGATAGGTTGTAGATATTTGAAATAATTGTTGGAATACTAACTTTTATCACCAGGTTTGGAAACTAACGCGGCAATATAGCCGAAAAAAACGGCAGCAGCGATTCCGGCGGCACCAGCAGTGACTCCGCCAGTGATTGCTCCTAAAAGTCCACTTGATTTTACCTTTTCCATAGTGCCTTTTGCGAGAGTATAACCAAACCCAGTGAGCGGTACAGTGGCGCCTGCCCCTGCAAATTTGACAATTGGTTCATATAAACCTACTGCGGTTAATGCTACACCTAAAGTTACGAATAAAACCAGTATGCGAGCAGGTGTCATTTTAGTTTTATCTATCAGAATTTGGCCGATTACGCATATGAGTCCACCTACTACGAAAGCTTTTACATAATCCATATTACACAAGTCCTTTCATATATATATGTTTAGTGTGTCCCTGTGACAAAAAAATATTCTTAAAAAATTTTATTGTTTTTTTTTGTGTATGTCGGTTTATAATTTGATTTTATTATAATAACTAATGAAGTTGAAATTTTTTTAATTTTTAAGTTTAATGGAAAATCGTATTATTTTTTGATAATAGTATGTACTGATGACGATATTGAAAAAATATAAGAATATGATATGATACATTAAAATGTTTTTATTTTTTTGAACTTTGAGCATTGTATGAGTGTTTTTGATGAGCGGTAAAAAGGAGTTGACAAAATTATCTTTTGTGCTATAATATCTCTATGATGTTAGTACGTCAGATTTAGTGTTAAAATATAATTTTGGTATGAATAGAGGGATTATTTTGAATAATGATGAAGAGACTTATGGTAGTAACCCGAAGAATTTTTCGCATAGATTTAAAAATATATCGCCAGTTAGGTTGATTGTACTTAGTTTTGCTGCGGTAATATTTTGTGGGGCAGGTTTGCTAACTTTGCCGATATCTGCAAGAGATGGGGGTGTTACTAGTTTTATTGATTCGTTCTTTGTAGCAACGTCTGCAACTTGTGTTACTGGATTGACGCCCTTTGATACTTGGTCGCATTGGTCTGCTTTTGGTCAACTTGTTATTATTTTATTGATCCAAGTGGGTGGACTTGGTATGGTTACGTTTACTACCGGTTTTACTCTGTTTTTACATAAGAAAATCGGTCTTCGTGATATGAAAATAGTTAAGGAGTATACGGGTGCATCAATAAAAGATGCGGCATCTCTTATTAAGACGATTATTTACTGGACTTTGTTTTGTGAGTTATGTGGAGCAATTGCCCTAGGATTCAGGTTTGTACCAAAGTATGGATTAAGTGGAGTGTGGGCATCGTCATTTATCGCGATATCTGCGTATTGTAATGCGGGGTTTGATGTGATTGGATTTGATGTTCCGGGAAATAGTCTTATTGGATTTGCTTCGGATCCGGTTGTAAGCGTAACTGTTACCCTTTTGATTACACTTGGTGGTATGGGATTTTTGGTTGTGAGTGACATATATTCTGTTATGAATAGAAAAATTAAACTAAAAGGAAGCCACCAGCGCCTTAATTTGCATACCGTTATTGTACTAGTTACGTCATTGATATTGCTTTTTGGAGGAGCCTTTATGTTTCTTATGGTGGAGCATGATAATACACTTAAGGATATGAGCTTAGGGGAAGGCTTTTTTGCTTCACTTTTGGAATCATCAGTGCTGCGTACGGCTGGGTTTAATGCGATGCCGATGGCTAATCTTAGAGATGTGTCAAAGGTTCTTTCAATATTGTTGATGTTTATTGGTGCGTCCCCGGTGTCTACCGGAGGAGGTGTGAAAACTACTACAATTGTGGTTTTACTTGTGACGGTGTTTTGTGTGCTGAAAGGTGAAAATGAAACAGTTTTGAAAAATCATCGAATATCTAAAAGTACTGTGTATAAATCACTTACAGTGTTTGCGTTGGCTATAGGTGTTATAATCTTGGCATCTTTGCTGATAGATGGAGTGGAGATGGGAAAAGGGTTTTCTATGCTAGAAATAATATTTGAAGTGGTTTCAGCGTATTCTACTACGGGAACATCTCTTGGGATTACTCCTGAATTGTCTGTGTTCTCAAAAATTTTGTTGTCACTTGTTATGTTTATAGGTAGAGTGGGTATTATTTCAACAATATTTGCAATGTCTATCAAGAGAAAGTCGGATCGCAAAGACAAAATTTTCCCTGAGGCAAGAGTTATTGTTGGATAAAGTAAAGGAGGATTTTATTATGTCGGATGTCAACTACTACAATTATTCGGAGATTTCTCCGCAAATTATGGAACTGAGCAAAGTTTGTATAGCGAATGGCCGTATCGATCTTGACTTGTATGAAAAGTATAAGGTTAATAGAGGGTTGAGAGATGTTAACGGAAAAGGAGTTTTAACGGGGCTTACAGATATTTCTGAAATTACTGCACACGAAACTGATGAGAACGGTAACACGGAGCCTTGTGATGGGAAACTGTTTTATCGTGGAAGAGATATAAATGATATAGTGCAGGGTTTTGTGTCAGATGATAGATATGGGTTTGAGGAGGTTGTATATCTGTTGCTGTTTGGTGAGTTGCCAGATGAGGAAGACCTTAAGTCTTTTGATAAACTTTTGGCAAAATACCGCAACTTGCCTCCTAATTTTGTCAGAGATGTTATTATGAAGGCCCCAAGTGGAGATATGATGAACATGCTGTCACGTAGTGTATTAACTTTGTATTCGTACGATGATAAAGCAGATGATATTTCTATACCGAATGTGCTTAGACAGTGTATACAACTTATTGCAATATTTCCTTTGCTTGCAGTATACGCGTATCAAGCCTATAGGCATTATAAATTATATGAAAGTTTGATTATACATCGTCCATTGCCGGAACTTTCTACCGCTGAAAATATTTTGAGAATGCTTAGACCCGATAGTAAGTATACTGATCTTGAAGCAAAAATTTTGGATTTGGCACTGGTATTACACGCGGAACATGGTGGAGGTAATAACTCGTCTTTTACTACACATGTGGTTTCTTCTTCGGGAACGGATACTTATTCTACAATTGCGGCTTCTTTGGGTTCTTTGAAGGGGCCAAAACATGGTGGCGCTAACATAAAGGTTATAAAAATGGTAGATGACTTGAAAAATTACGTTAAAGGGCCAAATGATAAGGACGGAATTGCAAAGTATCTAGAGGATATATTGTATAAAAGAGCCTTTGATCAAAAGGGATTGATATATGGAATAGGACATGCTATATATTCGAAATCTGACCCTAGAGCAGTAATTTTGAAAAAGTTTGCTAAAAAGTTGTCAGAGGAGAAGGGCTTGAAAGAGGAGTTCGATCTGTACCGAAATATAGAGAAAATTGCTCCGGAAATAGTTGCTAAACATCGGAAGATGTATAAGGGAATAAGCGCTAATGTGGATTTTTATAGCGGATTTGTTTATAAAATGTTGGATTTGCCAATTGAATTGTATACACCAATTTTTGCGGTGTCTAGAGTTTCAGGGTGGAGCGCACACCGTATAGAGGAACTTGCTAATGCAGGGAAAATTATTAGACCAGCATATAAAAGCGTAGCAGTTCATAAATCCTATGTCCCAATGTCTGAACGCCCTTAGTTTCTTTCTTTTGAAAAAGAAAGAAACCAAAGAAAACTTTATTGCGCAGTCTATAACTTTTTGAGAAAAAAAGTTGTTGTGACTGCGCTATGTTTTTTTCTTTAGAGCGAGTTTTAAACATACGGTTTAAGGTTCACTAAGAAAAGTTATTGAGACTATATTAATGTTTTTCTTTAACGTGAAGTTTAAATGTACGGTTTAGGATCTGCGAAGAGAAAAAGTTGTTGAGATTATATTAAGTTTTTTCTTTAATGTGAAGTTCAAGTGTACGGTTTAGGATTTGCGAATAAAAAAAAGTTGTTGAGGCTATGTTAAGTTTTTTTATTAGTGCAAAATCAAGTGCATAGTCAAAAATTTTATGAACGAAAAAATATTGAGATAGGGATGAATTTATGAAGATAGGCGCAATAGTATGTGAATACAACCCATTTCACAATGGTCATGAGTATCACTTGCGAAAAACGAAAGAATTAGGTGTAACGCATGTTATATCGATAATGAGTGGAGATTTTGTTCAACGCGGAGAAGCAGCAATTTTGTCAAAGTATGCGAGAACCAAAATGGCTCTTTTAAATGGCGCTGACCTAGTGTTGGAATTACCAACAATGTATTCTATGACTACGGCTGAGCTGTTTGCACAAAGTGCAATTTCAGTAGCAAACGCGATTGGTTGTGTGAATGTGGTAAGTTTTGGGTGCGAAAGCGCAAATGTGGGTATGCTTTATGAAATTTGTGATTTTCTTGAAACAACCTATTGCTCTTCTGAATTGAGAAAAAAATTGTCTACTGGAATAACTTTTGCAAGGGCGAGAAGTGAAACAGTAAGAGAAAATTTGGGATTGCAGTACTCGAAAATTTTGGAAAATCCAAATGATATATTAGCGATCGAGTATGTGAAGGCAATGAGAAAAATGTCAATGTCAGCGGAAATTCTTGCGGTGCCTAGAAAAAGTGTAGAACACGATAGTAGTGTAACTTTTGGGAATTTTGCGTCAGCGTCCCACATAAGAAATCTTATACGATCTGGGGATGATTCTTACAAAGATTTTGTTCCTAAAAATGTTATTTCTGTGATAGAGGATGAAGTATCTATGGGAAGAGCTCCGGCTGACATAAAAAGCATAGAACGGGCAATTTTATGTTCGCTTCGAAAAATTCATTTTGAGGAACTTAGAAAAGTACCAGATGTGCGCGAAGGTTTGGAAAATAAAATTTTTTCGGCGATTAAAAAATCGACTAATCTGAATGATTTAATATGGAATATAAAGTCTAAACGATATACACATTCCCGAATTAGACGAATTATTGTGAATGCGTTTCTCGATATTAAATCGGGTGATGTCCCAAAAAATCCACCATATGTAAGAGTTCTTGGTGTAAGTGAGGTGGGAAAACAAATTTTACGTGTTGCTAAAAAACAGTCTAGTTTACCGGTAATTAACAGAGTGTCACAATTGAAAAATCTCGATGAATTTGCTCGAAAAGTATTTGAAAAACAAGTTGTGTGTTCAAATTTGTATTCAATGTGTTTTCCTGTACCTGGTGTGTGTCAAGAGGATTATACGTCAAAACTTATAGTTTTGTGATTACTAAGTCCATTATGAAAAATTTTTCATAATGGATTTATATTTTAAATTAAGTCTTTATTTTTGCCTAATTTTATAGTATAATTAGTAAGTAAGAATTTTTTAAATATCGGGGTGATTTAAATGTTTGATTATTTTTGGGCGTCTAAATGGGATACTCCATTGGAAAAGAAATTTCAAATTTTTACACCACAACATTTTTTAATTCTTGTTTTTTTAATAAGTTGTATAATTGCTGCATGCTATGTGTATTTAAAGTGTAGCTACACCAATAGATTAAAGCTAAAACGTGTGCTTGTATGGACATTGTTGGTGTCGGAACTGATTTATCAAATAGAACTTGTTGTAACAAAAATTTATACTATACATGACTTGCCACTACAATTGTGTGGGTTAGCAATATTTATGGCGTTTTATCATGCGTATCGACCCAATAAAGCTCTTGATGATATATTGTCAAGTTTGTGTATGCCTGGTGCTGTTGCAGCGTTGTTCTTTTGCGGCTGGACGGGCTATTCAGTTATTAGTTTTGTATGTGTACATTCATTTTTGTCACATGTTGCCACTATAACTTATGTGTGTATGCAACTTGTATCGGGGGATATTTGCTTGAATTTGCGTGATATGCGGTATACGGCTTTATTTATGTGTGGGGCTTTGCCTGTGATGTATTTTGTGAATTCTATTTTAGGCACGAATTTCTTGTTTATAAATGATCCAACAGGGTATCCTGTGATTTCTTGGTTGGCGGGATTGATGGGAATACCATGGTATGTTATTGGGTATTTTGCATTGGTGCTTGTTTTAGTTTTTATTATGCATTTAATTTTTAGTATTATTAATTTAAAAAAAAGGAGTAAGAAAGTTGTTTAAGTATTTTTTTTGTCAGGAAGATTTATTACCAGAAGGAGTTGGATTTAAGCTCTTTGGGGCGTCACATCTAGCGTGGCTCATAACTTTTGCGATAGCCAGTGTGATTGTATGTAATGTGTATAGAAATGGTAGTTTGAAAAGAAGAGATATGATGAGAAAATTGATCTGCTTTTTGTTTGTAGTGATGGAGTTAACGCGAATTGTAATATTGGCTATTTTAGGGAAATTATCAGTAAAGTATCTACCTCTTCATTTGTGTGACTGGACTATATTTTTGTCTATATTTTATTCTTTTAAAAAAAATAGAGCTGTTGGAGATATATTGTATAGTCTTTGCTTACCAGGTGCCCTATCAGCATTGCTGTTTTGTTCGTGGAATAACTATCCTATCTTTAATTTTATGAGTATACATAGTTTTGTGGTACATTGGTTGATGGTGGTATATGTAGTTATGCAGCTTTTAACTAAGGATATTGATATTGATTTTAGTGATGCTAAGTATCCTGTGATTTTTGCTGCGATAGTTGCTCCACCAACGTATTTTATTAATAAAATATTTGATACTAACTTTTGGTTCCTGAATAAAGTTTCAGTTGGATCTCCTTTGGAGTTATTTGAGAGGATTTTTGGAAATCCAGGCTTTTTGATACCACTTATTAGTTTAGGGATGGGTATAATATTGTGTTTACACTTACCTTTCCTTTTTAAGAAAAGTTTTGAAAGTAAACAAGAGGTGATGCGCGATGCCAGTTAATTATAAAATTTCTCTTTCCAAGATCGTTCGTGAACTTTCCTTGAAGGCGATTTCTTTACCGGACAATGTTGAGGATATTTACGTTTCATCAAAAGACGTAAGTCGACCGGGTCTTGAACTTACTGGATTTATTAATTATTTCGACGATAGAAGAATTCTGATCTTTGGGAAGGCAGAAATGTCGTATTTGTCTAAATTTTCAAGTACAGAACGATATACATCACTTGAGCGATTGATATCGCTTAAGCCTCCTGCTATAATTATAACTCGAAATATAAAAGCTAGTGAAGAGTTTATTAAATTAGCAGAAATTTATAATATTCCTATATTGGGTTCATCGGAAAGAACTTCAGCAGTTATTGCCTCTTTAGTTTATTTTTTGAATTCAGAGTTGGCTCCCCGGACTACTCAACATGGAGTGCTTGTTGAGGTGTATGGTGAAGGAGTCCTTATAACTGGCGACAGTGGAGTGGGGAAAAGTGAGACGGCAATTGAACTTATAAAACGAGGTCATCGTTTGGTAGCGGATGATTCGGTTGAGATACGGCGTGTGTCTAATAATTCTTTAATTGGATCAGCACCAGAAAATATTCGGCACTTTATAGAACTTCGTGGCATAGGTATAATAAATGCTAGAAGAATCTTTGGTATGGGTGCTGTTAAAATAAAAGAAAACATAAATATGGTAGTGAATTTGGAAATCTGGAAGGAAAAAAAAGAATACGATAGATTAGGGGTTGATAGTGCGTATGTAGACATACTTGGCCTTAAAATCCCAATTATTACAATTCCAGTTAAACCCGGCAGAAATCTTGCTATTATAATAGAAATTGCAGCAATGAATAATAGACAAAAGAAACTTGGTTATAATGCTGCAAAGGAATTACTTGCAAGTTTGGGGATGGGATACTCGGAAGTCGATGACATTCCGGGGACAAAGAGTACTTGGAATATTTGATTTTTATTAGTTTTGTTTAGATAGGTGGTTTTTATGAACATAATAGCAGATACACATTGTCACTCATTAGCGTCGGGACACGCATACAGTACTATAGAAGAGATTATGAGGGCTGCTGCTGAAAGAAAAATGTTTGCAGTAGCAGTGACGGATCATGGAAGGCTTATACCAGGGTCTCCGGCAAATTGGTATTTTGAAAATTTAAGGGTATTACCAAGAAAAATTAATGGTGTGATGTTATTAAAAGGTGCTGAAGCAAACGTAAGTGATTATGATGGAAATATTGACCTTAGTGAAAAAGATCTTCGTAGCTTAGAATGGGTAGTGGCGTCTATGCATAAAGATGTTTTATCAAATCCGTGTAGTGTGGATGATTGTTCAAGGGCATGGTTTAATATTGCTAAAAATCCTAGGGTTAATGTGATTGGACACAGTGGCACGGATAAATTTAAATATGATTATGAAATGCTTATTCCTATGTTTGCACAAGAGGGGAAACTTGTTGAGATAAATAATGCGTCTTTTTATGTAAGACGTGATTCTATAGAAAATTGCAAAAAAATTGCGAAGATATGTATGAAGCATTCTGTACAAGTAGTTGTAAATTCTGACGCACACTCGTCTTTCCAAGTGGGGAGAGTGGACAATGTAATAACTTTTCTGAAAGAGTTAGATTTCCCAGAGGAGCTTATAGTCAATGCGAATGTTGATCGTTTCAAAAAGTACTTGAGGGAATATACACCGATAGGGGACGAAATATAATGGGTTTTGATCAAAAAGTTGAATTGATCGGATGCGATGTGCTCAAAAATGAACCAATGTCAAAACATACGTCGTTTAAAATAGGTGGTCCAGTGGATTATTTTGTGAAGGTGAAAACAAAAGATGAACTTTCTCTTATTTTGAATTTGATAAGAGAATATGATGTTCCACTATTTCTAATGGGGAATGGGTCAAATCTCTTAGTGTCTGATCGTGGTGTGGATGGATGTGTTGTGAAACTCGATGGAGACTTTAATAAGATTAATTTGATTTCAGAAACAACTGTGAGTGTAAGTGCTGCTGTTTTACTTTCACGACTTGCGAGCTTTGCTATGGAAAATTCCCTTTCAGGTTTGGAATTTGCATCTGGAATTCCTGGAACTATCGGTGGTGCAGTGTATATGAATGCTGGTGCTTATGGTGGACAAATGAGTGATATTGTGCAAGGTTGTTCACACATTGATTTGGACGGAAATATGGGGTATCGACAAAAAAGTGATATGAATTTTGGATATCGACAAAGTGTGTATATTAATACTTGTGACATAATAACGTCAGTTGATTTAAAATTACAGTTTAGTGATCGGAATTTGATAAAAAGTACGATGTCTAACTTATCGTCAAAACGTAAGGAAAAACAACCATTGTCCTTTCCGAGTGCTGGAAGTGTTTTTAAACGACCAGAAGGATATTTTGCTGGTACACTTGTGGAACAGTGTGGATTAAAGGGCGCTAAGGTTGGAGGAGCAATGGTAAGCGAAAAACATGCTGGGTTTATAGTGAATACTGGAAATGCTACTAGTCAAGATGTGTGTGATTTAATACAGAAAATAAAGGATACGGTGGCGGCTAAAACCGGCATTGAACTTCAGTGTGAAGTGAAATTTATTGGAAGAGAGTTTTAATTAGTGGGATGTGATTAAGGTGACTGAATTTTTGATAGTGACAGGATTGTCTGGGGCAGGCAAGTCTGTTGCAATTAATGCATTTGAAGATATTGATTTTTATTGTGTGGATAATATTCCTCTTAGTTTTGTAGAGACGTTTTATGATCTAATAATGAAGGCCAAAGAACCGGAAGTTAAACGTGTAGCACTTATAATTGATGTGCGTGCTGGGAAGTTAAATTACCTTTTTACGGTTTTGCAAAGGCTTAAGGAGAAAGGTGCAGAATATAAGATATTATTCCTTGACGCAAAGGATGCTGTGCTTACAAAGAGGTTTGTTGAAAATAGAAGAAGACATCCGCTTTCTAAAAAATATATGGGTTCACTTTCAAAAGCAATTGAAGCAGAACGAGATTCACTTCGTCAGGTTAAGGCTATGTCTAATTATGTTATTGATACTACGTATCTTTCGCCGGCTCAGCTCAAAGTGAGAATTAGTGACATGTTTCTTGAAAGTCCAGACCTTGCACTTGCAATCAATTGTGTATCATTTGGCTTTAAGTACGGTATCCCACCTGAAGCATCGTTGGTTTTTGACGTTAGGTGTTTGCCGAATCCATATTATATAGATGAGCTTAAAAATCTAACTGGACTCGATTCTCAAGTGAAAGATTATGTTTTTAAGTTCGATGAAACAAAAGGACTTGTTGAAAAAATTAGGTCGTTTATTGAATATGCACTACCACTATATGTGAAAGAGGGTAAAAGTCAGTTAATGATTGCGGTTGGCTGCACTGGTGGAAAACATCGCTCGGTTGCAATAGCACAGTTTTTGTATGAGTATATAGAAAAATTAGGACATCGTGTGGTTGTACAACATAGAGATATTTCTAAATGAAAATGTTATTTGGTGGTTTGGGTTGTTGTATGGGACATTTTGTGAAATCAGGGGGACTTATGTATGTCTTTTGCTTCTGAGGTTAAAAAGGAATTAATGGAAAAAAAGAATGTCACTAACGCGGACGTTCTTTTTTTGAAGGATGCCTTCTTGAAGGGAGGGACTATATCTAACCCAAATAAGTCGTATCGTATTGAATTTAGAGCTGGAACGCGTGAATTTGCTGAACATATACGAAATATAATAAATAATGTGACAGATGAGGATATTGTGGCTCATATATCAATTCGATTAAATGAATATGTTGTGTATGTGAAAGCAGCAGAAGCAATTATAGACTTGCTTACGTGTATGGGTGCTACTTACGCTGCTATGGAAGTAATGCAGGTGAAAATGCTAAAAGATGTTCGCAATTGGGCGAATCGTACAACTAATTTCGATACGGCAAACTTGGATAAGACGGTATTAGCATCGCAAAAGCAAATTGCGGCAATCGAAAAAATACGTGATACAGTGGGTTTGGAATCTTTGCCAGAGGGGTTAAGGGAAATAGCAAAATTGAGACTTACATATCCAGAAATGTCTTTGAAAGTATTGGGGGAATCTTTACAAAAACCGTTAAGCAGATCTGGGGTAAATCATAGACTTACAAAAATAATGGAAATAGCAAAACTGGAGGAAAAGTAATGGCATCTAAAGTTAAAAGTGTATATGTGTGTTCAGAGTGTGGATTCGAATCAGCTAAGTGGTATGGAAAATGCCCGAGTTGCGGTGAATGGAATACTTTAAATGAGGAATTGAAGCAGGCAAGTAAAAAATTAACTGCTGTACAAAATTTTCATAAAGTATCGAGTAATCATCCACAAAGGTTACATGAGATTTCAGATGGAGGCGAAGCAAGATACAAAACAGGAATTAATGAACTTGATAGAGTTCTTGGTGGTGGAATTGTAAAAGGATCGCTTATCTTGATAGGGGGAGATCCTGGAATTGGAAAATCTACTATATTACTGCAGGTATGTAATCATTTAGGCAAAAGTTTGCAGATTTTGTATGTATCCGGTGAAGAATCCACAAGACAACTGAAATTAAGAGCTACTCGACTTGGAGTTGATAGTGCAAACCTTTTGGTTTTGTCCGAGACAGATATTGAGTTAATCGAACAGGAAATTTTGTCACTGAAACCGGATCTAGTTATGATTGATTCGATACAAACAATGAATCATGCAGAATTAAATTCATCAACGGGAAGTGTTACCCAGGTCAAAGAGTGCACAAATGTATTAATGAGGGTTGCTAAAAGTATGGATGTTCCAATTTTGATAGTAGGGCATGTGAACAAGGATGGTAATATTGCTGGCCCGAAAGTGTTGGAACACATAGTTGATGCTGTTTTGTACTTTGAAGGCGATAGGCAATATTCTTATCGTATTTTGCGTGCAATTAAAAACCGGTTTGGTTCTACAAATGAAATAGGTGTTTTTTACATGTCAGACAAAGGCCTCGATGAAGTGGAAAATCCTTCAGTTGCGTTGTTAACGGGTCGACCACAAAATGTTTCTGGAACATGTGTTGCATGTGTGATGGAGGGTTCCCGGCCGATTCTTGCGGAAATACAAGGCCTTGTGTCAAGATCTAGTTTCGGGAACCCTCGTAGGATGTCAACTGGTTTTGATTATAATAGAATGTCACTGTTACTTGCTGTATTGGAAAAGAGATCTGGGTACTTTTTTTCTACTTTGGATGCGTATCTTAATGTTGTGGGAGGTTTGAAACTTTACGAACCCTCGGCAGATCTTGCAGTGGCACTTGCTTTGGTGTCAAGTTTGAAAGATGTACCAATTGATGATACGGTTGTAGCTTTTGGAGAGATAGGTCTCGCGGGTGAAATTCGGGCTGTATCACACACTCAAGCTAGAATTAATGAGGCTGTACGCCTTGGCTTTAAAAAGTGTATTGTTCCATTTTTTAGTTTGAAATCAATTGGTAAGGAAAAAATTGAAGATCTAAAGGAAAAAGGGGTGGCAGTTATTGGCGTTCGAAGTGTGCGTCAAGCGTTTAGTGCAGTTTGTTCAGCGTAGGGTTTATTTAGTGACAATGTTGTTTATGGAACTATCTATGTCTGATTTGCTAATGTCTGATATAGCGGTGGCGATTTCAGGGCCAGCATGAAGCCGTGCTATGTCCGAGAGGCTGATCATGCCGTCTACAAATCCATTTCGAATTACGGGGAGCCGCCGAACTTGTTCGGATGACATTAAACTTACAGCGTCGTGAACAGTTTGGTCTGGTGTAACATAGGCTATATCTGTGCTCATTAGATCAGATACTTTCATATTATCTACGGATTTATTTTGTGCGATACACCGTGTTACTATATCACGGTCGGTTATGATTCCCTTTAATTCTCCGCTAGATACCACTGGAATTGATCCTATGTCGTTATCAGACATTAGTTTTGCTGCTTCACGCGCAGTGTTGCTTGGAAGTAGTGCGATGACTTTTTTGCTCATGATGTCATTAACTGTTTCTTGCATAGAAAACACTCCTGTTCTTATGTGAAGTTACCACGTTATTATTTCCAAACAAAATTCATTTATTTAAAAATAAAGGTAGTGATAAAATAATGGGTGATTTGTTGTGTGATGCACTAGAACATCATCGTAAACTTGATATGATTTCTTTACATACACCTGGTCATAAAAATAACTTTGACGGACTTCGTGATTTGTGGGAGTATGATTATACAGAATTGCCGGATACGGATAGCCTATTTGAAGCGAGCGGAGCAATACTCCAATCTGAAAACTTTGCTGCTACGGTGTTTGGCACAAAAAAAACTATGTATTCGGCTGGTGGGTGCACTCTTGCTATACAAGCAATGATAAGGTTAGTTGCACCGTGTGGTGGTAAGGTTATATTCGGTAGGACGATACACAAAAGTGCAATAAATGCATCAGCTTTGCTTGGAATTGATCCGGTTTTTATACTTCCGGGGTTCGATGCGGGGGAGTACATGCCAGGTAGAATTTTGCCGGTTGATGTGGAGAATGCGTTGACGGCAAATTCTGATGCAAAAGCAGTTTATATTACAAGTCCGGATTATTTTGGAGTTATATCTGACATCGGTGCTATTGCGAAAATTTGCGAAAAATTTAATGTACCGCTTATTGTGGATAATGCACATGGTACACACTTGAAATTTCTGTCAAGTGATATGCATCCAATTTCTTTAGGTGCGACACTTTCGGCAGATTCCGCTCATAAAACTCTGCCTGTTTTTACTGGTGGGGCCTTATTGCAAATTGGTGAAGATAGATTTGTATCTGATGCGAGGGAGGCAATGGCATTATTTGCATCGACTAGCCCTTCTTATCCGATTATGGCTTCTATTGACAAAGCAATGGTTTGGGCAGATAAATATGCAAAATCAAGTTTTAGTTGTCTTGAAGAAAAAGTGCAGGAAATCTTGCGAACTGCTAGAAATTATGGCTTTTGTACACCAATTGGAGTGTGTGATCCTACAAGAGTGAGTTTAAATACACGTTCTATTGGAATTACTGGTATAAGGGCTGCAGACTTTCTTCGGAAAAATGGTTTCGAACCAGAATATGCAAATCAAAGTTATGTTGTGATGATACCAACGCCATTTGTGAATTGTGAATGTCTTGACAAACTTATGGACGTTATACGGAGTATCCCGGATAATTGCCGTGATTTAAGTGATCAGTGCGATTTGCCGATAAATGAAATTTTTACGTTTGATCTGCCAACAAAGGAGATTTTGCCAAGAGAAGCACTGCTTTCACAAAAAAAAGTTTTGCCGATTGATGATACGATAAATAAAATTTGTGCAGAAGTTGCAACAGTTTGTCCTCCAGGGATACCAGTTGTGATGCCTGGTGAGAAAATTTCAAAAGATGTGGTTGATTTATTAAAAAGGTATGGCTTTTTTAAGCTTAAAGTGGTAAAATAAAGATGGCTTTTTATATATTGATGTTTTTTAAATGAATGGAGGTTTTACATATGAAAATGATTTTAGCAATTGTAAGTGATGATGATAGTTCAGCGGTTTCTTCTGCAATAACTGGGGAGGGGTTCCAAATTACGAAACTTTCTACAACAGGAGGATTACTTAGGTCTGGAAATACTACTTTTATATGTGCTGTTAAGGATGATAAAGTTGATGCAGTATTGGATATTATAAAGGCAAATAGTAGTAAACGTGAACAGCTTATTCCAAATCCGATGACTGTTGATATGGATGCATATGCGTTATATCCCGTTCAAGTAACAGTTGGTGGTGCAGCAGTTTTTGTTTGGGACATAGAGAAATTTATAAAATTTTAAGGAGAAACTATGGAATGTTTTGAACAACTGTTGCGAGATCTTTTGTCGCGAGTAAATAATAATAGTGTTCCTCATGCTATCATAATAGAGTCTCCTAAATGTGATGAACTTGTTAGTGTAGTAAATAAGTTTCTAAAGGCGATGGTATGTACGTCTGATGGTGAAAAACCTTGTGGAAAATGTACTGCGTGTAAAAAGGTTGATAACTCTCAACATCCAGACATTATGATGCCAACTGGATCGGGTGTGACAAAATCTTTTTCTGTTGATACCATACGAGGAATACGCTCAGAGGCGTATATTGTTCCTAATGAGGCTAAGTGTAAGATATATTTGTTTTGGGATGCAGATAAGTTTACTATTCAGGCCCAAAATGCTTTTTTAAAGTTGATGGAGGAACCACCTAAAAATGTGTTTTTTGTCATTTTAGTTGAATCAAGCCTTTCATTGCTTCCAACAATATTGTCGAGAGCAACTTTATTTCAAGTTAATTTAATTGCAAACCAAACTGATAATTCTAAAGCACATGAAATAGCGGACAAAATTGTGAAGGCAGCTAATAAACCGATTGAAGCTGATTTGATGCTTTTGGGGGCGGAAGTGACTTATGATAAGCAGCTTTTTAGTGATGTGATTGATGAGATGGTTTCAATATATGGTTGTGTGCTCAAGGAGATTGCTTGTGATGTGAAAAACGTTCCTTGTGTTTTAAATGTAGAGAAAGTTATTGCTGTGTTGGAAATTTTAAATGAAAGTAAAAGATGCTTGAATCGTAATGTAAATCATGCTTTACTTGTTGTATGGATGCTGTCTCAAATACGAGAAAAAATCTTCGGTAGGTAAAGTTTTTGCATGTGAGTGAATTATTATAGAGAGGTATTTGTGAATATGTGTGAATTAATTGGAGTGGTTTTGAAAGGAAATCGTGTGAGATATGTACATTCAAATGGAGTTCAGTATAAGTGTGCAGATAATGTAATTGTTAACTTCAATGGTATGCTGTATTGCGGTGAGGTGAAAAAGGCTAACTTTCAGAGTGAAAGTGAATGTATTCCATTGGAGAATAAAGTGATTCGTCGTGCAAATAGCGAGGATTTATATCGAGCGAAGAAAAATGTTAAGCGCGAAATTGAAGCTCGTGATGTGTTCAATACTAAAACACAAAAGCTTGGGCTTGAAATGAAGCTCATAGATGAGGAAATTGTATTTGATGGAGATAAAATCATATTTTACTTTACAGCGGATGGAAGAGTGGATTTTAGAACTTTAGTGAGGGAACTTGCTTCAGTGCTTCACATGAGGATAGAATTGCGCCAAGTGGGAGTTCGTGATGAAGCGTGTAAACTCGGTGGGCTTAGTATGTGTGGACAGCCCTTTTGTTGTGCTAGGTTTATGGATAAATTTAACCCGGTTTCAATTAAAATGGCTAAGGACCAAGGACTGTCTTTGAATCCTAGCAAAATATCTGGGATGTGTGGACGGCTTATGTGTTGCTTGAAACATGAACAAAATGCCTATGAGGAACTTGCAAAAGATGTTCCTAAGTTGGGAGCTGTAGTGAATACACCACGCGGACTTGCTAAAATTGTTGATAGAAATCTTTTAACTGGTGAAATTAGAGTAAGTATATTGGAGGCTAAGGATGCTGCACCGATGACTTTTAAAGTGGATGAAATAGAAGCAGTGAAAAATAAAAATAGTGCAAAGTGTAAAAAATGAATGAAAAAATTTATTTGAACTAAACTCTACGTCTTGGAGGGAACGAGATGAATATATTTAGTAATGGCTATCAATTGTGTAAGAATAAGTTAAGTGAACTTAAAAGAATTTTTTCAAGTTTACATTTTATTTTGCTTATGGCGCTGTTGGTGGTTATAGTTGGAGGAATATGCTTGTTCTCAACGTTCAATCAGGAGGAAAAATCATACGAGTTGACAGGTGTCGCGATGGGAAGTTATGTAAAACAAACAGTGTATTCAAATAACGGTCAAGCAATTTGCGATGAAGCAATGAGACAAATTATGAAATTGGAGAATTTTATTTCGTGGGATAAAAAGGGTTCGGATATTAGTAATTTGAACCAAACTGCAGGTGGAATAGGTTGGACAGATGTTAATGATACTACACTTTCAATTTTGTCATCATGTAAAAATATGTACGAGAAAAGTAATGGCGCGTTTGATCCTACAATGCTTTCAGTTTCTTCGCTTTGGAATTTTAGGGATCAAAACCATCATGTTCCTCTTGTGAGTGAAGTGAGTGAAGCTCTTAAACATGTTAATGGAAAGGCGTTGCAGATTAATTCAGATTTAAATCGTGTGAAGATTTTTGATAGAGGTGTTGGTGTTGATTTAACCCCTGTTGAAAATGGCGGGGCTTGTAAGATCGCTGTTGAGTCTTATAGGAAGCTTAAGGCGGATAGAGCTATTGTTGCAGTTGGTGGTAGTATTGGCGTGTATGGTTCAAAAAAAAATGGGAAGCCATGGAATGTTGCACTTAAGAATCCATTTGATAATAGTGAAGCAAATAAGAGTTTTGCAATACTTAAGGTAAATAGCGGGTTTGTTACTACTGTCGGATTGTATGATCAGAGTTTTACGGAAAATGAGATTTTGTACCATTCTATATTGGATCCAAGGACGGGGTATCCTGTGAATAGCAATGTTGTATCAGCTTCTGTTTGGCACGATGACGGTGTGATAGCTGATATGTTATCAAGGTTGTGTTTTGTATTGGATTCAAATTCATTGTTGAATTTACTTTCTGATTTTAATGCTAAGGCTGTTATTGTGAAAAATGATAAAAGTGTTTATGTTTCTAAAGAAATTCAAGAATTACTTGTGATTACTGATAAGGCATTTTTTTTGGGGACTTTAGATTGATTGTTTATAAATTCATTTTGATAAAATTATAATTGAATGTAGCGCTGTAAGTAAATTTTACAACGCTACTTCTATTTTAACAGTAGTTATTAATGTTTTGTCTTTGTGAGGTTTATTGCTAATATTTATTTTTTTCTATTTTTTTGCAAAACGCCAGCGGTGGTGATCTTTTTTCAAAATCAATTTTGATATAACATATCACTTAAATAAATTGTTTTTTATTGTTTGATGATATTACAAATAATTTAATTTTTCAATATTGTTTCGACAAAAATCCTCCATTGATGCTAATTTAATGTGATATAATAAGTATATTAATTTCTGAGAGGAATGATCATAATGAGCAAAACATCAAAAAAATACTAATAACTACACTAACGGTAGGACTTATTCTAACTGGAGGAATAATAACCCAAAATCCTACACTAACAAAAGTATCCGCAGTATACGACAAAAAATTAGGATATGATCCAGATGCACAACCTAATATATGGAGAATTCATAACTTAGATGATCTGTGGAATGAAATGGAGAGACTTGATTGGTTTTCAGTGTGCAAGACGTGCCTAGGTGGATTTAACGATGAAGGTACCTTTGGAATATCTCCTGAAGAAGAGTTTACTGGGCAAAAAAGCAATAAGTGGATAATATATAAGTGTAGAGAGAAGGCAGACTACGTTGTAATGGGTACATATGATGATGAGGGAGTGGCGTGTAGAGTGTATATTACAGTGCCTGCAACAAAGGGCGAGAATGAGACTTCCGATAGATGAGTGGTTGTGGTACCCAGATATGAGTAAAGTTATTCAGAAGTAACCTTCTTTTTTGAAAAAAAGAAGGCAAAAAACTTTTAATTCACGCAACCAAAGTACGTGTAATAAGAAGTTGAAGATCCCGCGATTTTACACATATAGCAATAAAGACACTATTTTATGTATGTTTTAAAAAGAGAGTAAAAATCTTTTAATTCACGCAACCAAAGTACGTGTAATGAGAAATTGAAGATCCCGCGATTTTACACATATAGCAATAAAGACACTATTTTATGTATGTTTTAAAAAGAGAGTA
>CATZCM010000021.1 GCA_958417225.1 uncultured Eubacteriales bacterium
TCAAGTGGAGCAGGAAGTGCTGAAAATGCAAGTGATGGCCGTAGTGGTGGAGGTTTTAGAAGTTCGTCAAGCGGAGTAGGAAGTGCTGAAAGCGTAAGTGATGAACGTAGTGGCGGAGGTTTTAGACGTTCGTCAAGTGGAGCAGGAAGTGCTGAAAATGCAAGTGATGGCCGTAGTGGTGGAGGTTCTAGAAGTTCGTCAAGCGGAGCAGGAAGTGTTGAGAATACAAGTGGTGAACGTAGTGGGCAAGGTTCCAGAAGGGGATCATTGCTAGATAAAATGAAAAGTACACTAAAAAGAACATTTGGATTGTCTAATGCAGATGGGGTACATGAAGATTTTGAAAATAAATCATTTGATGAACTTGAAAATTTAGTGAGTGCGCAGGAAATCAAATTTGAAATGGAAAATAAAAAATCTTATATTAAAAAGGAAAGATGTAGTTACTCAAATGAGAAAAAAGAAGGAGAATGGTTTGTAAAATCAGCAGTTATAACGCAAGAATATAACGAGTTTTTAAAGGATGGATCTTCTAAGCTTGTAGCAAGACTACAGTTTGAGGTGGTTTTTAAGTTTAACAAAACTGGACTCGTAGAAGTGATTTCTAAAGATATGAAATTCCAAACATTAGACAAGTCAGTGAAATTGGCTGGGTTAGGTACTTTACAAGACAAAAGGGCAGGTAAAGTAAAATTAAGTACAGGAATCAAGTTTTCGAATAGATCTAATACTCATAGAGATAATTTTTTATGTAATTGTTTTAGCATTGATAGTAAAATCAGTGAGAAAGAGTTTGGTTTTAACATAAGTTGCGATGTGAGTGGTAATATTTATTTTAACAAGTAAAGATTGAAACTGCACTGGTTTTATTAAAACTAAATTGATTAAATCAGTGCAGATCCTTGATTTTATGCATTTAATGAAATGAATTGATTTAATGATATGATTTTATACAAAAATCTAAATTTTGTTTTTAGGGGTTGACACGAGACTTTGTTTTTAGTATAATATAAAAGTAGATGAGGGCCATTAGCTCAGTTGGTTAGAGCAACCGGCTCATAACCGGTTGGTCCGGGGTTCGAGTCCCTGATGGCCCACCAAATGAATTTAATCCGAATCTTTATCCAGTAGGATGTGGATTCGGGTTTATTTTTTATGTGATTAGATAAAAATTTAGTCAATATGAAATTAGAAAGTTGTTACGTACGATATTGTTAGAAATTTTTGTGATTTTTACATATGCACAGTATGAAAGATTTTCTGATACAAATAAAAAATTGCCATTCATTTTCCCAGATAAAGTTAGCTGGATGAATGGCAAGTTCCCAAGATATTTTATGAAAGAGACGTAAATGTTACAATAAATACTCTTAGAGGGAGTTTTAGAATAAGAAGCATAAAAGTACTTATGAATTACATAGGATATACATTGTCGAAAAATCTCTTAGATATTTAGTTCATAATGATACATTTACTGGATCTTCAGCGAACGTTTTAGCAGTTATAGTTTGTTTTTTGTCACCATATGCTATTTGCAAATCAACTTCTTCACTGTTGGTAATTGAGGGATTTATTGGGACAGCAAGTTGTCCTGTTTGATCTGTTGGTAAAATCCAGGTTGGTTTTAATATGGTATCTTTTCGAATGGAGTTGATTATTGGGTCTTGAAGTTTATATGCAGAAGATTCGCTATCATAACCGGTAAAATACAATTTAGTTTTATTATTTGCTGAGTATGTTTGAAACAAAAATTTTGAACTGAAACTTCCGTTTAATTTAATAGATTTACTTTTTTGAGGTGCAGTGTGAATAACTCTTAAGTATGGTACTTTACTAATTTGAGTTACGGTAATGTTTTTTATGGAAATAGGTTTTTCATTTTCTTTTACGTTAACTAGAATTTTTTTGAAGTTTGCGAATTTTCGAGCATAACTTCCATTACAATAAAGTGTATCTATTATTTCAGGGGAATTGTTTTCAGTGATATCTATGGTGTATGAAGTAGTTCCGAAATCAGCCAAACTTGCAGTAAAAGTGTGTTGTCCATAATCTAAATTGTAAAAAGCAATATTACCATTATCTTTTTTAGCATGTGGAATGTTTTTTTCATCGCATAGTACTTTTACGTTTTTAAGGATATTTTTATTACACCCGTTTAAAAATGTAAAAGATACAGAAGTGTGATAAAATTCTCTCATTATGAATTTTCTCCTTTTTTTGAATTTTCAATACCGAATTGTACTGATTTGACAAAATGCTTTGGTGGTGGGGTAATTTTGCTTGATTCGATTATGATGGGCGAGCAACGTATGAATACGGATGTTTTATATGGTTCACTAAACATTGTCCAAATCTTGACTTTTTCTTCAAGTTCTAATGGGAGCATTTCGATTGATATCTCTTCTCCGCTTATTTTTAGTGAATCAGTCATGTACTTATGTGGAATTGTTTTATTATCTCCGATTATTTGCAAAAGTTTACCGAAGATTTTTTGTTCGTCTAATGCGCGAGTTGAGGGTTCAGCCTTACTTACGATGGACAACATGTACTTTACTTCATAAATGGTTGGAGGACCTTGAAGGCTTCCATCTGGAAGTTTTATTGGATTAAGTTGTTTTGGGGCATCGCTTTCTTTTGTATCGTAAATGTGTATACCCAGTATAGCTTCGCCACGTTCTTTTGGATCGCAGACTCCGATGTTTTCAGGCTTAGATATAGGTTCAGGGGTCATTTGATCTTTGAACATATTTACAAGTGATTTTCCTACGTCTGATATTATTGTGAATTTTCCCAAAATAAACACCTCTTTGATTTCAACTAGTCAATTACTTATACGTGCAATTTTGAGTTTTATTTCAGAATGAATTATTTTTAAAATAGAAAGGTGAATTAAAAATGAAAATTGGAAAAGTAGAAATTCCGGGAAAGTGTATGTTGGCTCCGATGGCTGGGGTTACGGACAAAGCATTTAGGCAAGTTTGTAGAAAATTTGGTGCTTTATATACTGTTACTGAAATGGTGAGTGCAAAAGCAATTACGTTTGATGACAAAAAGAGTAAGGAACTTTTAAATATAGGCAAAGATGAAAAACCTTGCGGGATACAACTTTTTGGATATGAACCAGAGTGTTTAAGAGAAGCTGCAAAATACGTTAAGCAACTTCGCCCAGATGTGGTAGATATAAATATGGGTTGTCCTGCACCTAAAGTTACAAAAACTGGGTCTGGAAGTACTCTGATGCGTAAACCAACTTTATGTGGGGAAATTGTACAAGCGTTAAAAGAGGAGCTTGGAGATATACCGCTTACTGTGAAGATAAGAAAGGGTTTTAGCAATAAGGAGATTACATATGAACAAGTTGCTAAGATTTGTGAGGAAAATGGCGCAGATGCTATAGCAATACATGGACGTACAAAAGATGAGATGTATTCAGGTAAATGCGATTTGGATGCTATATTAAGAGTGAAGGAAATTGTGAAAATTCCTGTTATAGGTAACGGTGATGTGTGTTCAGTAGAAGATGCTGATAAAATGATGAATTACACAGGTTGTGATTTGGTTATGGTGGGAAGAGCTGCTTTTGGAAATCCGTGGATTTTTCAAGAAATTCAAACCGGAGTTAAAAGACAGATATCACTTAGCGAAATAAAAGAAGTAATGCTTTGGCATGCAAGTCTTTTGTGTGAGTACAAGGGAGAAGCAATTGGAATGAGAGAGGCGCGTAAGCACATGGCGTGGTATATAAAAGGAATTCATGGTGCAGCAAAATTTCGCAAAGAATGTTCGAATTTGTCAATGTATAAAGATCTTGAAACACTTTGTAGGAATTTATAAATTTGGATTGTCTTTATGCAGGGGGTAAATTTTAAAAAAGATATTGTAAAATTCAAAAAGATAGTGTATAATAAACATATTAATTTCACATCAGAGGTTAATGAAACTCGTGTGATGTTAAGTTATGAGGTGTTAAATATTGATACAGAAAGAATTGAAGGAACTTATCAAGTTGCGTGAATTAAATGGAGTTTATTACCTTTACGGGGAAGAAAAGTTTTTTGTGACAAAGTACAAAGATTTATGTTTGAGTGCATTTGATGGGGAATTTCGAGACTTTAACGTTCAGTTTTTTGATCAGGAAAATTTTACTTTGCAAAAAGTCTTTGATGCTTTTGTGTCTTTGCCATTTATGGCACAAAAAAAGTGTGTATGTATAGAAAATTTTAATGTGGATACTATTGATCAGTCTACTTTAAAATCATTCCGAGAACTTTTAAAAAAGATACCAGATAGTACGGTTGTTATTATAGTTGAGAGTCTGTTAGTTGATGATTCGAAAGTTTCTTCAAAACAGAAGACTTTTGTTAAATTTATAAACTCAGTTGGGAATGCAGTTGAGTTTCCTAAACTAAGTAGAACTCAACTTGCGGCTTTTTTGGAGTCAGAAGCGAGTAAAAGTAATGTATCGCTGTCGAGAGTTATGGCATATGATATTATAGACAAATGTGGCAATGATATTAATATGCTGAAAAATGAAATTAGTAAGCTTTGTGCATATGTTGGGGATAGAAGTGTAACAAAAGAAGATTTGCAAGAAATATTGGTGTTTTCAACGCAGACCAATGTATTTGAACTTATAAAGGCGTTGATGCTTAAAAATGAAGGGTTAGCTCACAAAAGGTTAGATATGCTCTTTCAGAAAAGAGAAGAACCAATAGCTATTCTTGCGATTATCTCGTCAACATATGTGGATTTGTATAGAGTTAAAGTTATGTTAAGTGCGGGCTTGGCTCCGTCTAATCTGGAAAAATATTTTAACTATAAAGGAAAAGGTTTTAAAATAGACATTGCATCAAAAAATTGTGGAAGTTTCTCTTTAGATGATATTAGATATTACTTATCAGAAATTATTAAGGCTGATATTAAATTGAAAAGTTCTAGAGTTTCATCGAGAATTATATTAGATAAACTTGTCTGCAACCTTTGTAGATAAGCATTATAAGAAAGAGGGTTTTATAAATGTGTGGTATAGTAGGATATATGGGGTATAGCAATGCGGTTCCGTTTTTACTAAATGGACTTGAAAAGTTGGAGTATAGAGGATACGATTCAGCGGGAATCGCTGTACATAATGGTAATAATCTCAGGGTAGTGAAGGAATCCGGAAAATTGTCTAACCTTGAAAAAACACTTGAAGAACTTGGCGATGTGAGTGGGAATGTTGGGATAGGTCATACAAGGTGGGCTACGCATGGAGTTCCGTCTGTTATTAATGCGCATCCACATGTGAGTGAATCGGGAGCATTTGCTCTTGTGCATAATGGCATTATTGAGAATTATATTGAATTGAGGCAGAAACTTGAACAGTTTGGTAAAAAATTTGTTACGGATACGGATACAGAGGTGTTAGTGCAACTTATAGAATATAATTACAATGGTGACTTTTTGCAGGCTGTTAGCAAAACTTTAAATGAAGTACGTGGATCATATGCCATTGCGGTTTTGTGTGAGTATGATCCGGAGGCGTTAATTGTTGCAAAAAATGCAAGTCCACTTGTGATTGGTGTTGGAAAAGATGAATTTTTTGTTGCATCGGATGTTGCGGCGTTTGCACACAAAACTAAGGATGTCATTAGATTAAGTGATAAAGAAATTGCGTTTATTACTCCTTGCGATATTAGTGTTTACACTAATGATTTGATTAAAATCGAAAAAAAACGTGATAGGATAAACTTTAATGTGTCTGCTGCAGAAAAAGGTGATTATGAGTATTTCATGTTGAAGGAGATCTATGAACAACCGCGTGCCCTTCGTGATACAATTATGCCAAGGGTTAAGGATGGACGCATTTGCCTTGATGAGGTTGGATTGTCGGATGATGATATATTTGGTATTAATAAAATTGAGATAATAGGTTGTGGTTCGGCGTATCACGTAGGATGCATTGCAAAATATATTATGGAGCAATTTTTGCGTAAATCAGTAGAGGTTGATTTGGCGTCAGAGTTTCGATATAGAAATCCTATTGTAGATGAACATACACTTCTTATAGCAATTAGTCAATCTGGAGAAACAGCGGATACGTTGGCAGCATTGCGTGAGGGCAAAAGGCTTGGGGCGAAAACTCTTTCGATAGTTAATGTGCAGGGAAGTTCGATTGCAAATGAGTCGGATCATATACTTTATACGCATGCGGGGCAAGAGGTTGCAGTAGCCACTACAAAGGCGTATAGTACTCAACTTGCTGCAATTTATATGCTTACTCTTTATTTGGCAGAAAAGTATAAAATGTTGACTTGTGATCAATATTTAAATTATGTGAATGAATTGTGTGAGTTACCTGAAGTAGTGAGCGAAGTGCTGAAAAGTGGTGATCATGTAAAAAATCTTGCTAAAAAGTACTATTTAGCCAAAGATGTGTTTTTTATAGGACGCAATATCGATTATTCGTCGTCTCTTGAGGGATCACTGAAACTTAAAGAAATTTCTTATATTCACTCGGAGGCGTATGCGGCGGGTGAACTGAAACATGGTACGATTTCACTTATAGAAGATGGAACTCTTGTCGTTTCAATTTGTACGTTAAAGTCGCTTTTTGAGAAAATGATTAGCAATGTGAAAGAAGTAAAAGCAAGAGGTGCAGTTGTCCTTAGTGTACTGTGTGATGATCAAAAGGGCGATTCGATAAGCAATGACATAATATGTATACCAAGGGTTAGCGATATGTTTTTACCAGTTATATCAATTGTTCCATTACAGTTGTTTTCATATTATATTGCACTAGAGAAGGGTTGTAATGTGGATAAACCTAAAAATTTAGCTAAATCAGTGACAGTTGAGTAGAGGAGATAAAAGTGGAAAAGAAAAATAAAAAGTCAATTTTCAAAGTTATTTTCAATATAGTTATTGCTCTTATAATAGTTTTAATTTTTGCGTTTTTATGTTTATCTGAAAATGGACTTGCGGATCTTTGGAAAAATATACAGGACTTTAAAGTAAAGTGGATTTTGGCTGGAGTAGCTTGTCAGTTTGCAAATCTTTTTATAGATTATTATCTTACGTATCGATTTGTGAAACACTATCATAAGGATTATAAACTATGGAAGGCTGTGAAAACTACTGCGATAGGACAGTTTTTCAGTGCGGTTACTCCAGGGGCTTCTGGTGGACAGCCGATGCAGGTGTATACATTGACTACTCAAGGGGTGAGTAGTGGGATTGCTACATCTGCCCTTATGCAAAAATTTGTGGTGTATCAAGTAGTTTTGACGTTATATAGTGCAGTAACTCTATTATTAAGGTTTGATTGTTTTAGAGGAACACTTGGGGCTATAATGAAAAATTTTGCATTGATTGGATTTTTAGTTCAGGCTACCATTATTGGGATCTTACTGCTTTTTTCGTTTAATAGGAAAGTAACCAAGAAGTTAATTGTTTTTGTGTTTAACCTTCTTGCTAAAATTCATTTAATAAAAAAGCCTGAAGAAAAAATAATTAATCTGGAAAATCAATTGGAGATTTTTCATAAGAGCAACAAAGATTTGTATAAAGATAAAACGTTGTTGTTGGAGTCGTATGTGGTTACAGCAATACAGTTGACTTCAATGTTTTTGATTCCGTACTGCGTATATAGATCATTTGGTTTTTATGGTGCAAGTGCAATTGATATGATTTGTAGTGAATCTTTTACTATGATGGTGTCATATTTTACACCACTTCCTGGTGCGTCTGGTGCTAGTGAAGGTGCATCGTATGTGTTCTTTTCATCGCTTTTTAGTCCGGAGACTATTAAGTCAGCTATATTGATAAAAAGGTTGCTTTCGTATTATTTGATTATTTTACTTACAGCACCGTTTTCGTATATTTCTAAGAAAAAAAGAGCTGAGGAAGTTCACGAAACAAAAGAACAAAATTTATAGAAAAGTTTAAATATAGGTTAACTTTCAGTGTGGACTATAAGTTCGAGATAGATGGTTCACGCTGTTTTTTATAATATGAGTTGACTTTTTCTGAAGTATGTAATATTATTGAACTATATTAATAAAGATGGGGGCGCATTTATGATTAATGAAATTTTGGGTTCAGTGCTATTTTCTATACGTGTGTTATTACCGTTTATTGCTATAGTGATAGTATATCAAGTGTTTTCGTCTATGGGAAGTCAGAGAAGAGGTGATAGAGCATTGATTATGCTCAGAAACACTCTTACAGAAAAAATGATACCGATAATATACTGGGAAAATTCCATAGGTAGAAATAGGGGTGCGGATGTACGGTTACAAGATGATCCGACCGTTTCGAGAGATCATGCAGTGCTATTTCGTAGGGCAGAGGGATGGATGATTTCCGATACGGGTTCTAAAGCGGGAATTTACTTAAATGATGAAAAAATTCGTGGTGCACATAAAGTTAAAATAAACGATAAAATCAGGTTGGGTTCAACTGAACTTGAGGTTTTGAGAACTGACCAAAAAATTAACAGCAAAAAGTCGTGGTTCTTTAATGAGAAAAAGGCAGCACATGCGATACGGCCAGGTGCGTTGCTTATGCTTGTAAGCTTTTTTCATTTTTTGATTGCGATAAGCCTTGCATTTAAAGATAGATCACTTTATGATGTTTATATTGCTCCATTTATTTTATATGGAGTGTTTACGTTTTTATGTTGGTTCTTTTATTTAGTGACGCGGCTTGTTTTTCAGAGGACAAGCTTTGAACTTGAAACTTTAGGGCTTTTTTTGTCAGGAACGGGGATACTATTAATAGCTTCAGATGATATGAACAAAATGTATCATCAACTTATTGCGATGTGTGTTGGAATCGTATTGTTTTGTTTCATAATTTGGTTTTTGAAGGACATTGAGCGAGTTGCTAAATATAATCTTATAATTGCGATTGCAGCGGTAGTGATTTTTGTAGTTAACCTTGTTTTCGGAAGAGAAGTGAATGGCTCAAAAAACTGGATCATTATTGGCTCGACGTCGATTCAATTATCAGAACTTGTTAAAATAGCATTTGTGTTTGTGGGTACATCTACTTTAGAAAGACTACAAACTACTAAAAATTTAACTGGATTTATTTTGTTTTCAGCGGTGTGTATAGGCTCATTATTTTTGATGCGTGATTTTGGAACAGCGTGTATATTTTTTGTGACGTTTTTGCTTATTTCATTTATGCGTTCCGGAAGTTTCAGAACAGTGATACTTTCCTGTTCTGCAGCGGGTCTGGCGGCATTTATGATATTGAAATTTAAACCTTACGTTGCAGAGCGTTTTTCTACCTGGATGCATGTTTGGGATAATCCTGAGGGAACTGGTTATCAACAAGTACAAGTACTGATTTGTTCTGCAAGTGGTGGACTTTTTGGTGTTGGCATTGGGTGCGGAATAATTAAAAAAGTTTTTGCAGGATCAAGTGATCTTATGTTTGGGCTTATTTCAGAGGAACTTGGTATTATTATGGCAATAGTGCTTGTATTATCGATTGCGTGCCTTGCTCTGTATGCACGTAAAGTGAGCGCTTTAAGTAGATCTACTTTTTATTCGATAGCAGCATGTGTTTCCTCCGGAATGTTGGTATTTCAGACAGCGCTTCATGTTTTAGGAATAACAGATGTTATACCTATGACTGGTGTTACACTTCCGTTTTTGAGTCAGGGAGGGACAAGCATGGTTTCAGTTTGGGGTCTGCTTGCTTTCATAAAAGCTGCTGATGAGAGGACTTATTTGATAGGAGAGTGATATGAATGCGTTCAATTAGACAAAGGTCAATTATTGTTTGCCTGTTAACTTTGGTTTTTGTTGTTGGTTTAGCAACTTATGTGGTTAGGCTTGTGCTAAATGCAGAAAAATGGGCTCTTGATAAACATAATCCACGATTAGGTTCGGCAGGGGTTACGGATCTTGGGGTGATTAAGGATTGTAACGATGTGGTATTAGCTCAAACCATAAATGATAAAAGAGTGTACAGTACAGAATCAAAAGTTCGTATGGCGATGCTGCATGTGGTAGGTGATGATGCTTCTTTTATAGATACGTCTATACAGTCAAATTATCAAACTGGTATCTGGGGATACAACATAGTGACAGGATTGAATCCTCCTGAATTTATATCGAATAAGAGAGATATTAAACTTACTCTTGACAGTAAAGTTTGTTGTAAAGCTGTTGAGAGTATGGGGAAATATAAAGGTGCTGTGATAGTTTACAATTATAAAACCGGAAAAGTGGTTTGCATGTCTAGTCTACCTACTTACGATCCAATGTCACCTCCTGACCTTGACCGGGACTATACTGGTGAATATGAGGGAGCATATCTTAATAGGGCATTGTCTGCTTCCTATACCCCAGGTTCTATTTTTAAAATTATTACTTCAATTGCAGCACTTAAACATTATCCTAGTGTTGAATCGGAGATTTTTAATTGTCAACACACATATAACATAGGTGATAGCAAAATTACTTGTGTAGGTACACATGGTAACATTGGTTTTAACAGTGCTTTTGTTAATTCGTGCAATGTGGCATTTGCTAAAATAGCTATAAATGTAGGTAGTGCGGGGATGATGGATACTACTAAGGAACTTGGTTTTGGAGAATCTTTTGAGGTTAGCGGAGTAAGCACAAAAAAAAGTAAGTATAATGTGTCTGGTATTAGTGAAGTGGATTTGGGATGGTCTGGTGTTGGTCAGTACGATACCTTAGTTAACCCGATGCATATGCTTATAATATTGGGTGCCATAGCAAATGATGGGGTTCCGGTAATGCCATATTTTGTAGATAGCATAATTTCACAGGAGAATATTGAACAAGTTTCAGCAAAGGAAGGTTCAAGGTTGTGTTCGGCGACAAATGCTGCAAAAATAAAGGATATGATGCGAAATGCGGTTAAGTATAGTTATGGTGATAATGCCTTTGGTGGTATGAAGGAAGTTTGTGCTAAGACAGGTACTGCCGAAGTTGGTGAAAATAAAAAACCTAATGCGTGGATTGCTGGTTTTTCAAAGAATGAATCAACACCGTATGCATTTGTTGTAGTGATGGAAAATGCAGGTGGGGGGGCACAATATGCTATACCAGTAGCTGCAAATGTGTTAAGCCTATTGAAATGAATTTAAAATCGCCATAAGTGGATTATAGCATAATATCCACTTATGGCGGTTTTTAGATGATTGTTAACAAAGAAGATTAGTTTTATTTAAATAATATTTTCAGTCTTTGGATCGAAAAAATACATTTTGCTTGGATCTAGGAACACGTTAAGTTTATCACCTGGTTTTATTGTGATGTCAGGAGATACGCGAATAATAAATGTGAATTCACCAAGTTGTAAATGAACATATGACTCAGAACCCATTGCTTCGATAACAGTTACAGTAGCCGATACGGGATTTTCTTGGTCTGAAGATAAAGTTATATGTTCTGCACGTATGCCAACATAAATTTTTTGATTGATGTATTTTGAAAGTAGTTTGGATTTTTCCTCACTGACTACTAAATTATATGAATTGAAACTAAGATATAGTTTGTCGTTAATTTTTTTTATGTATGCATTAAAAAAATTCATACGGGGTGACCCGATAAAACTAGCAACGAATTTGTTTTTGGGGAATTTGTATAAGTTTTGAGGAGTGTCAATCTGTTGTATCAAACCGTCTTTCATAACTACGATTCGGTCAGCCATAGTCATAGCTTCGATTTGGTCGTGTGTTACGTATATAAATGTAGTTTGAAGTTTTTGATGAAGTTTAGCAATTTCAGTTCGCATTTGTGTTCGAAGCTTTGCATCTAGATTGGACAAAGGTTCGTCTAAAAGAAAGACTTTTGGGTTTCGAACCATTGCACGACCAAGTGCAACTCGTTGGCGCTGTCCACCAGACAATGCTTTAGGTTTTCTTTTGAGTAGATGTTCTATATTTAATACCTTTGCTGCCTCAGTTACACGTTTTTCTATTTCGTCTTTTGGAAACTTGTGTAATTTTAATCCAAAGGCCATATTTTCATAAACAGACATATGAGGATACAATGCATAATTTTGAAATACCATTGCAATATCACGATCTTTTGGTGGAATGTCGTTTGCAATCGAGTTGCCAATTTTAAGTGTTCCTTTGCTAATGTCTTCCAGTCCCGCTATCATGCGAAGTGTGGTGGATTTGCCACACCCGGATGGCCCAACTAGTACAATAAACTCTTTGTCTTGAATTTGCAAATTAAAGTCATTTACAGCGATTACATCGTCAGGATAAATTTTATAAACGTGTTCTAAAGAAACTGTAGCCATATTTTCGGCACAACGAAAGCAGTGTGCCTTCCTCCTTTTTATAATTTATTTAAGGTTTGTGAGCTTTGCGTTTAATTTAGTTTTCAAGTGGTAGTACGTCTAAAAATATTGACCTATGCTTAAATGTATAACTTTTATCAAGGTGATATGATCCAAAGAACCATTGCTTATAATCGGTTTCTCTCGAAACTGTATCAAAAAATGAATTTAATAGATTGTTGTTACATATTGAATTTTCAATAAGTGATTTTATGTGTCCTGGAGGTTCATGCGTTAGAATGTAATCTACACTATAGTTGTTTGATTTTAAGTTTTGTTTTGCGTTTTCCATCTCCTCGCGAGATGGCAGCTCTTCTGTCCACCAAGTTTTACTTTCTATACGGTAGTCTTTATCGTCGCTTACTCCACCACCAAATGTAAAAATTTTTTTATTTTCTATAGAGTATACATTTCCTCGTAAAAGTCGAAAAAGATTTCCACTGACGTGTTGCGCAGTGCTGCCAGCAAATTCGCATATCTTGTAATTTTTTAGTAAGCTAAAGTTTTCATGTGTGCCGTCTATGAATAACGTTTGAAATTTGTATTTTCCAATTTGATTTAGGGTTTTATTTTCAAGATTTCCACCATCCCATATGAATCCGAAATCCCCACAGATGATAAGTGTATCATTTTTTTTAAGTTTTCGTATTTTTGTGCTCGTAAATCGATCTATATCTGCATGGATATTTCCAGTTACGTAAATCATTTTAGCTCACCTCAATTTTTTATTTGCTTTTAATATTAATATGGTGTAGAATAATATAATAACACATGTAAAGGAGATTTTCTATAATGAAACGGATATGTTTAATAATTTCTATGTTTCTCACAATATTTTCAGCTATATTGTTGCCTGTTACAAACGTTTTTGCTTTTGAACCAGACTTTAGTTTAGCTTCAAAAGCGGTTTATTTGTTAAATCTTGATACGGATACAGAACTGTTTTCAATGAATGCAACGAAAAGAATGCATCCGGCGTCGTTAACGAAGGTTATGACATATTTAGTGACTGTTGATCATGTTCAGGACATATATAATACTAAAGTAATGATAAAAAAAGATATTCTTGATATGCTTCTTGGTACGGATAGCTCAATGGCAAATATCCAAGCGGGAGATGAACTTACGGTAAAGCAGTTATTGCAATGTTTGTTAATACCCTCTGGGAATGATGCTGCTATGGTATTAGCAGATTATGTTGGTGGCGGAAGTATAGAAAAATTTGTTGACATGATGAATGAAAAAGCAGTACAATTGAATTGTAATAACACCCATTTTATAAATCCACATGGATTGGAGGATCCAGAACATTACACTACAGCGTACGATTTGTCTTTGATCACTAAAGAGGCAATGAAGCACCCGGATTTTTTGGAAATTGCTTCTACTGTTAAAACATATTATCGTGAAGGTGATGAAAGAACTTTTTTAGTGACAACAAATGGACTTATAAATCCAAATGACCCTCATTATTATATGTACGCAAAGGGGATAAAAACCGGACATTGTGATGAATCAGGATATTGCCTAATTTCGATGGCGTCATATGAAGGAGTATCGTACTTATGTGTGGTTTTGGGTGCGCCGAGTCAGGATCAGGTCGAAAGATCTCAAAGAGTACATGGGGAAATGATAGATAGCAAAAACCTATACCGTTGGGCCTTTTTGAATTTTTCTGTAAAACCTATATCTGCCACTTCCAAACCAATTACAAAAGTGAAACTGAATTATGTGTGGAATGAAGATTCGATGATTTTGGTAGCGTCTCCATCGTCTATGCTTGTTTTGCCTATTGGGGTGGATATGGATAGTTTAGATATTGTGCCAGATAAAGTTGACAGTATAGATGCGCCTATTCAAAAGGGACAGAAAATTTCTAAGGCTAAGGTATACTATGCTAACCAGTTGTTAGGTGAAGTTGATTTGGTGGCAGATAAAACTGTAGAAAAAAGCAAAATTTTGGAGGCCTTTGCAACTATTAGAAATATATTTAAATCTAAGATATTATTATTGTGTATTGCAATTTTAGTTTTATTGATTATTGTTTATTGTTCTATTTTAATTATTCAAAAACGTAAGATGAAAAGAAAAAAATACATTTTGCGTAAATATAATAACTATAAACGTTAGGGAGTGTTTTTTGTGGTAAGAGGAGAAGTTGTGGTGAAAGACAAACTAGGACTTCACGCAAGACCAGCTGGACTTTTTTCTAAGAGTGCTTCCAATTTTAAAAGCAGTGTTTACATTTCTAAAAATGACAAAAAGTGCAATGCTAAATCTATATTGGGAGTTTTATCGTTGTGTGTAAAGTGTGGCGATCAAATTACTATTGAGTGTGATGGCGATGACGAGAGTGCGGCACTTGAATCTTTAGTAAATCTTTTAGAAAAGTGATTGAATATCAAAATTAGTAGTTATAAAAAAATTCTCAGTAGTGTTGTTGGTAAAATAAGCGTGGTTAGACTATAAATCATTTAAGTAGGTGAATTTATGTCAAGTTTATTTAAAGGAAATGGAGTTTCTGCGGGAATTGGGATAGGCAAGGCTTTTGTAATAAGTCAGTATGAATTTAATGTTCCACAAAATTTTATTGATGATGCGGAAAAAGAACTTGAAAAGTTATCGCGTGCAGTAAAAACTATAGTAGACGATCTTGAAAATGCAAGTGATGAACAAGGGGATATCTTGGAAGCATACATAATGTTACTAAAAGACCCAAATGTTACAGAAGAGGTTAGAAGGTTTATAACTGTAGAAAAAAGAAATGCCGCATTTGCAGTGGAAAAAGGGCTGTCAATGGTGGCGGATGTGTTTTTGGCGATGCAGGATGATTATATGAGTGAAAGGTCTGGTGACATAAATGATATTAAAACTAGGCTACTTATAGAACTTTTGAATATTCCGAAACACGATGTGAAAAATTTATCACCAGGGTCAATTATTGTGGCGAGTGACCTTTCGTTATCCGACATGTTGTCGATTGATTTTGAAAAGGTAAATGGTATTGTTACGGAGATTGGTGGAAAAAATTCTCATGTGTCTATTATTGCGAGGAATTTTTCAATACCGCTTGCAGTTGGAGTTAATGACATTGTAAAAGAAGTACTTCCTGATATGGATGTGATCGTGGATGGTAGATGTGGAGATGTGGTATTGTGTCCGAATAGTGATCAGGTAATGTGGTATGCCCAGGAACAAACTCGGTTCTTTAAACAGAAGAGTTCTTTGGAATGCTTTCGTGATAAACCTAGCATTACAAAGGATGGAGTGGAACTGGATATTATGGCTAATGTAGGTTCGTATGGAGATGTGGAATGTGCGATCGATTGTATGGCTGGTGGAATTGGTCTTTTGCGCAGTGAATTTTTGTTTTCAGATGTTCATGGGTTTCGATCAGAGGAAAAACAATTTGAAATGTATAGAGGCATACTTGTAAAAATGTCCGGAGCTCCTGTTACTATTAGATTATTTGATTTTGGTGGTGATAAGTCGCTTAAGGGTATCACTATTGAGGGAGAGGAAAATCCGGCTCTTGGGTGTAGAGGTGTACGACTTGCACTTCGAAATAGGGATATCTTGAAAACACAAATAAAAGCTCTTTTGCGCGCAAGTGTGTATGGACCACTGCATATAATGATACCAATGGTGTCGAGTGTAAATGAAGTTGGTATGGTTAGAAAAGTTATATGTGAAGTTAAAAGGGATTTGAAGGATATTTGTGGTTCTTTTGAGAAAAACATTAAAGTGGGGGTTATGATAGAGGTTCCTTCGGCTGCGATTATGTGTGATAAAATTGCTTGTGATTGTGATTTTTTTAGTATCGGGACGAATGACCTTGTTCAATATGTAACAGCGTCCGATAGAAATAATGGTTATGTTAGTAGTTTATATTCCCATTATGAACCAGCGGTTCTACGTCTTATAAATCAGGTGGCAATTATTGCTTCAGAACATAAAATACCTTGTTCTGTGTGCGGAGAAGCAGCTGCTGATCCGGTTATGTTACCACTGTTTATAGGGATGGGGATACGGAAAATGTCTATTGCACCTAATTTAATCCTGAAATTTCGTAAACAGCTTTCAAGGATATCGGAAAAAAATTCTCGCAAACTTGTTAATGCAGTGTTGAATTTGTCAACTGCAGAGCAAGTTTCTGAATACCTAAAACATTATTTGAAAAGAGTAGGTGCTAGTTCAAGGACGTTTAGTTTAAGGTAAGGTGATAAAATGAAGGATGGATTTGTAAAAGTAGCTTCAATTAGTACTGAAGTTAAAGTAGCTGATTGTAAGTTCAATAGAGAAAAAATTATTGATGCCATAAAAAAAGCTAATGATGATAAAATTTTGATTGCGCTTTTTCCAGAACTTGCGGTCACAGCGTATACTTGTGGAGACCTGTTTTTGCGAAGTGACCTATTGAGGGAAGCTAGGGTGTCTATATTGGAAATTGCGAAAGCTACAAAGAATTGTGACGTGATAAGTGTAGTTGGTGCTCCAGTAGATGATGGCGGGATTCTTTATAATTGCGCTTGCGTGTTGTATCATGGTGAAATTTTAGGAATTGTTCCGAAAAAGAATATTCCAAATTATTCTGAGTTCTATGAGAAGAGGTATTTTAGTGAAGGTGTGCAGAATAAATCTTTAAATTGGGATGGTATCGACATAAAATTTGGTACGAATTTGATTTTCAAATGTCGCGATATTCCAACGCTTAGATTTGGTATAGAGATATGTGAAGATTTGTGGGTACCAAATTCCCCATCGATTGATTTGGCTATGAATGGTGCTAATATGATACTAAATGCATCTGCTAGCAATGAAGTGATTGGAAAATCTGGATATCGTAGGCAATTGGTTTTGGGACAATCTGCGAAATTAAATTGCGCATATGTGTTTGCGTCTGCTGGCGAGGGAGAATCAACTTCAGATTTGGTTTTTTCGGGGCATAATATGATTGCGGAACTTGGAAGCATGTTAGCAGAATCTGAACTTTTTACGAGTTCTTGTACAACTGCATTTGTTGACCTTGGTAGGATTGAATTTGAGAGACGTCGTATGGCCTCTGTGTCAAATACGAATTGCTTTGAATCAGTTTATTTTAATGTAAATCCTATTGAATATGATTTGCGGCGAATTTATGATAGAAAACCGTTTGTACCAGATTCAGTTGAAGAGTTGGAAGATAGGTGTAGTTTGATGCTCAACATGCAAGTTAACGCACTTGTGCAAAGAGTAAAACATTTGGGCCATCCAAAACTTGTCTTAGGAATATCAGGAGGACTTGATTCGACTCTTGCGTTGATCGTGTGTGTGAAGGCTATGAAAAAACTTTCACGTGATGTAAAGGATGTAATTGCAATAACAATGCCGTGTTTCGGTACGACAAATCGTACACTTAATAATGCTAAAAATTTAGTATATGAATATGGCGCTACATTCTTTGAAGTAAATATCTCAAAATCTGTAGAAAAACACTTTGAGGATATCGGGCTCAATGTCGAGGAAAAGGGTGTCGCATATGAAAATGCTCAGGCTAGAGAAAGAACTCAGGTATTGATGGACATTGCAAATAAAGAAGGTGGGTTTGTAGTTGGGACAGGTGATTTATCGGAACTTGCGATGGGGTATACAACATATAATGGTGATCATATGTCAATGTATTCGGTGAATTGTTCTGTACCAAAAACTTTAATGCGCGAAATAGTAAAATATGAATCGAACTTGGTTCGTAGCGAAAATAATCAATTAGCTCAGATATTGGAGGATATTGTAGCAACTCCGATAAGTCCAGAGCTTTTACCACCTGTGGATGGGGAGAAGCCAGCTCAAAAAACAGAACAAATTATTGGACCATATGAGCTTACGGATTTTTATTTGTACTATTACCTAAGATTTGGCTTTTCGAGAGAAAAAGTACTTCGTATAGCTATTGTTGCTTTTAATGGTGTATATTCGCGAGAAGTGCTTGAACAAAGATTAAATGAGTTTATAAGAAGGTTTTATTCACAGCAGTTTAAAAGGTCCTGTGCTCCGGATGGTCCAAAACTTGGTGAAGTTGCTCTATCACCTCGAGGTGATTTGCGCATACCAAGTGATGTCAGTTGGAGCATTTGAACTTAATATTATATTTTGAAATGGGGTTTTATTATGAAGCATGTTTATAAAACAAAGGGTACTTGCTCTAGAAAAATTACAATTGAGCTTGATGGTGACACTATAAAGAGCGTTGAGTTTGAAGGTGGATGTAGTGGAAATACTCAAGGGATATCTCAAATTGTACGTGGAATGAAAGTTCAGGATGTAATCGAAAGATTTAAGGGAATTGACTGCAATGGTAGAGGAACTTCTTGTCCAGACCAATTAGCTAAGGCTTTAGAAGAAACATTGAATTTACAGCCAGCGTAAAGGAGAAGATTTTATGACGGAATATTTTAGGATCAATATAAAAAATTTCATGTCTGCGCCTTTTAGTGCAATCGGTGAAAAAGGTATGTTGATTACTTCTGGAACGAAAGACAAGTTCAATACTATGACAGCTTCTTGGGGAGGTCTAGGTACTCTTTGGAATAAAGATGTGAGTTTTGTATTTGTACGTCCTCAAAGGTATACGTATGAATTTATGGAAACCAATGACCTTTATACTATGTCATTTTTTAATGCAGGTATGAAAAATGTTCTTTCTATATGTGGGTCAAAATCAGGCCGCGATTTTGATAAGGTGAGTGAAGCTGGGATTACACCAAGATTTGAAAATGGGTATGTTTATTTTGACGAAGCCGAGATTGTGATTATGTGTAGAAAAATTTATGCACAGTTCATTGACCCAGCATGTGCAATTGACAAAACCATTTTAGGAAATTATAAAGAAAATGATTATCATAAAGTGTATGTGGGTGAAGTTACCCAAATTTTGAAAAGGGTAGATTGATGAGTAAGAAAAATGTTATTGTAACAGGAGCGTCTCGGGGTATAGGTGCGAGTTGCGCAAGAATGCTTGCGAGAGCGGGGTACAATGTAGTTGTTGTATTCAATAAATCAGAAGAGGCGGCACGTGATGTGGTCGCCTCTATCCGGTCTCAAGGACAAATTGCGATTATGCAACAGGCGGATGTTTCTAGTTTAGAGTCTGTGCGGAAAATGGTTGATTTTGTACATGAGGAACTTGGAGATGTTAATGCAGTTGTAAATAATGCAGGGATTGCAAAATGGGGACTGATGACAGATCTTGAAGGTGAAGAGTGGGATGAGCTGTTTGATGTGAACGTGAAGGGAATGTTCAATGTATGTAAGGTGGTTATACCGGATATGATCCGTAGACAAAATGGATGTATTGTAAATATATCGTCTATTTGTGGAATGTACGGTATGTCGTGTGAAGTTGCGTATTCTGCTACTAAGGGTGCAGTTATTGGATTTACTAAGGCGCTTTCAAAGGAGCTCGGTCCAAGTAACATTCGTGTTAATTGCGTTGCCCCAGGATTTATTAATACAAGTATGAATGCTCGCCTTACTGAGTCTGAAGTGCGGGATTTTTGTGAAAATACATCTCTTGGAATTGTTGGACAGCCTGATGATATTGCTTATGCGGTTGAATTTTTGTTGTCAGATAAATCGCGATTTGTGACGGGGCAGGTGATTAGTCCAAATGGCGGTTTGCTTTAAATTTAGGATAATATAAATTTTTTTATTTTAAGGGGGAGAGGAACACATGACGAAATTTTTATTGAAACATTTCGTAAAAGGCACATCTAAGAAAAATTTGCGTGTACAGTATGGTGTATTGAGTGGGTCCGTTGGGATATTTTGCAATGTGTTTTTATCTGCACTGAAATTTTTTATTGGAACGGTAACAATGTCTATTTCAGTGGTGGCGGATGCTGCTAATAACTTATCTGATGCGATATCTTCGGTAGTAACTCTTGTGGGGTTTAAGATGTCGTCACGCCCAGCTGACGATAAACATCCGTTTGGTCACGGAAGAATTGAATATGTATCAGGACTTGCGGTTTCGATGTGCATTGTGGTAATGGGCGTTGAGTTTGTCAAATCGTCAATTGAAGAAATTATATGCCCACAGAGTGTGGAATTTAAGATTACGTCGATTTTGCTACTGGCAGCTTCAGCGTTAGTGAAACTATGGTTGTACTTTTTTAATAAAAAACTTGCAAAAGATATAGATTCTACGGCGATGAAAGCAGCGGCAATTGATAGCTTGAATGATGTTTTGGTGACATTTACGGTAATTTCGGGGATGGTTGTTACGAAGTTTACTGGGTACGATATAGATGGTTGGATAGGTGTTTTGGTTGCACTTTTTATTGTTTACACTGGCTTCTCCACAGCTAAGGAAACTTTAAGTCCGTTGCTTGGACAACAACCTGATCCTGAGTTTGTAAAAAAAATTAAAGATCTTGTTATTTCATATGATGGAATCTTGGGTGTCCATGATGTTATGGTTCATAATTATGGGCCAATGTGTAGCACTGTATCGTTGCATGCGGAAGTTCCTAGTGAGACGAATTTATTTGAAATACATAATGTTGTCGATCAGGTCGAGTTTGAATTAAAAGAAAGGTTTGGATGCGATGCAGTGATACATTTGGACCCTGTAGTGACGGATGATGAATTGACAAATCAAATGAAAAATAGTACTGCTGAATTGGCAAAGAAAATTGATGAAGAAATTGGAATACGTGATTTCAGAATGTTTAGAGAACATGGGCACGTTGTTTTAGCCTTTGACGTGGTTATACCTTATGAATTCAGATTGAGTGATAAAGAAGTGGTAAATAAATTAAAAAATTCACTTTCTGAAATTTATCCGAATTATGTCGTGAGAACCCGTGTGAATAAAAATGTGTGATTGAATATTTTTTTGAATTTTGTTTCAAAATATACTTAGAACAAATTTTTGAGGTTGGTGGTATGTTTTGAATATAGGAATTTTAAATGATGATCAAGTAAATAATTCAGTATGGGCGATGTCAAATACAGTACAACATGTATATCCTTGGCTTAGTTACGACGAATGTACGGAAGTGTGCATTGTCGGAGGGGATATTATGGCGGCTATGTGTGCGCTTGAATTTGCAAAGTTTGGAATTAAGGTGGTACTTATTTCTGATTTGCCTATTGGGTTTAGTAGATTTGCGTGTGATGCAGTTGTACGTTCTAATTTGGATGGCAATCTATTTTCTATGTGTAATAGTGTCGGTATGAAAAGTGCTATGAATTTATATAATAAGCTTAATGATGTGTTTGGATCAGTACAGGAGTTTTTGAGTGATACTGATATGAACTGTTGGTATATGACGGATAATATTACTTGTACCACTAGCGAAGATACAGAGTATGATTTTAGAAAAGAGTACCTTTTTACTCGTCATGGTGGTGCACAAATAGATATTTTAACGGGACACTTTGGGGTCGATTCGATAAACCTTCCAAAGAAAATTCAGTTTGGATTGATGTATAGAAATCAAGCTATTGTTGTAGATCCGTATCTATTTATACACCAAGTGATCAAAAAAGCAATAGAAAATGGTGCCGTGGTATATGAGAATTCCCCTGCTTTGAGCATAGGCAAATCAAATAATGGTTGTGAGATTCAAACCATATCTGGAAGAAAGGTATTTTCACAAAAAGTGATTGTAACGGACAGCATACTGAAAAATCGAGTTCTTAAGTGCAATGTGAATAGAGGAACTGTTTTTACGGTTATGACAAATAAAATACCGGAACTTTGTGGTGATTCAAAAAAATTTCCGGTGATTAGTTTTGCAGATCATCCCAAGGTAGAGATATTTGTTACGAATGATGGGAGAATAGTTGCAAGTGGACTCGAAAGCGGTTCGGTTTCGAGATCTGGAAAAATAGCAGGGGTATTAGCGACATCATCAGTTTGCAAAAATAAGTACAAACATTTGCTTAGTTGCATTCGTAAAACCTTTTCTGATGATATTAAGTTTGAGTGTGATTTTGTTAGTAATTCCGTTTTTGCTATGAGAAATGAGTTTTTACCATTAGTGTCTCGTAGTGAGAAGGATCAGGATATTTACTTGGCATTTGCTCCACGTGATAATCAGATTAGTTTTTCAGTGGTTGCGGCAAATGTGTTGCTTGATATGTATAAGGGAATTAGAGAAAGTATGTCTGATGAGTGATTTTTTTAATCTATGAAGTTTAGGATAAATCAATAATAAGCATTTAAATGTCAGACTTATTAATATGATAAGTAAGAATATAAAAGCATGCGATTTTCATTTGTGTAAGTGGTTGTGAGAAAAAATAATGCAATACTGTTTCCAATATGGTGTAATGTATTTTATTACAATATCATTAAAGGGAAAGTATTGCATTATGTATAAGTGTTTTATCATATTTTCAATATTGAATAAGTGAATTTGATCTTTATTCTAGTGTCGATAACTTGTTTGGTGAGCTGTCAAAGTACATTTAAAACTTTTTTACGTTTTATAACGTTGATTTTAGTTTATTTTAAAAGAATGACTAGATTAAAAAATAAATTATTGTTGCTGAGACAAACTCGGTATGCTATAATGATATAGAATAAAAATAAAACTGCAGTTGAGAGAGGAGGAGTTAAATGTCAATTTTTTTGAATAGGGAATTTAATAATAATAAATTTGAATTAATGAATCAAGACGAGTATTTTGTGGATAAAACCCGTATGATAAGCCAATTTAGTGATATTGCAGGTAAGATGGACAGATACATTTGCATAACTTACTCGTCAGCGTAGATTTAGCAAAACCGTAAATGCAATGATGCTAGAGTGTTATTATTCAAAATTCTGATTTTAAATATTTATTCGACAAACTCAATATCGCAAGTGCTCCGTTGTAGCTAGACCACTTGAACAGTTATAATGTGATTTATTTAACGCTCAATGAGAAATCTAAACCAAACTGTACTTATGAGAATTTCTGTGAAATCTTGCTAGAATAGTATATGTCAGAAAAAATCAGCTTGAATACTCGTGAAGTAGTTTTGTCGGTAATGACGATTTAGAATTTTTGAATCTATTATTATGAAGAGTTGCGAATTTCAAATGGGAGAAATTGCAAATCTAGTTTTACAGTCAAATGAAATGCTTGAGGTTACAATCAAAAAAAGGTACCAAGACGATAAAACGTTGATTAAAGAGGTGCATAACATAAATATCCCAGTAATCAAGTACAACGACAAAATTTCACTTGCGTGCGTAATTATGCTTGTGTGTCTGAATGAGAGGTCTAATTACAAAATTGTGTGAGATGTCTGTTGATATCGAATTTGAGAATTTTGTCTTTTATTTGCCCAATAAGTCAAAACCAGTATTTATTATTGAACTGAAAAAAGACGTTACTTAGAACGAAGTATTACAGTGAATCTGAGAAAAGTGTTACGCTAAGTTTCTTGACGGATATGTAGGACAAAAGCTTGCAGTGGGGATTTCATATGACAGCCGCCAAAAAAAACATATAAAGTTAAAATTGAGGACATTTAATGCAATCATCCTATTTATAAAATGGTAATGATTTTCGACGTAATTGTTTTGAGTTTATCAGGTATTTAATATATGATTTGTAAAACTTAAAATAAATATTTAAAAAGGGGTAATTACATTGAGAAAACGCTTATTTGCTTTTGGATTAATTTTATGTTTTTTTAGCACTTTTTTTGCTTTTAATTGTGCTGCTATGGAAAATGATTTTGATGATGTATTGAATAGGACCTTTGAAACTAAACGCTTAGTTTTATCAAAAACATCAGATGATGATTTAACTTTTTTGGCCGAATATTTAATGGATAAAGATGTGACTAGGTTTTTGGATGTAACAACTGAGGATGGATTTACTTGTTTTGATGATGCTCTTTGTTACTTGAAAGGTGGTTCTGAAGGTGATGTTAGTGGTGCTTATACTATTAGATTAAGAGAAAGCCGAGTGCCAATTGGACAAATTACCGTTAATTTTTATGGGGATCCAGATGATATGGCTAGTGTTGCACTTGGTTATTGGATTGCAAAAGATTTTCAAGGTAATGGTTTGGCGAAAGAAGCCGTTTTACGCGTTTTTAAAGAATTGCTTGATGATTCACGGATTAGAGTAGTTAATGTAAGTGTAGATGCTCGAAATATAGCCTCAATTAATCTAATCTATAAGATGGTTGATTTCCTTGGTGATTGTGGAGATGTGAATTTGAATTGTTCAAGTTATGATTTTAAAGATATAGAAGTAAAAGGAAATTTAATTCCACGAATTTTGTTTCATGTATTTAATTTTGAAAAAGTTTTAGTGAAGGAATAAAAGCGTAGATTTATATGGATGGACCTTTAAGTGGAAAAAATGCTCTTTTGAAAAATAAGGTTGCAATTAGAAGATTTGTGTGGTGATTTGTTAGTAATAAACCTATTTGTTTAATGAATGGTTATTTAGTTGTAATAAAAAATAGCAGTTGATTTACTGTGTATCCTGAAAGTTAGATGTTTTTGGGATTGTATAGTATAGTCAACTGCATTTTTTTTGCTAAGTTTGATTAGTAATTTTGAAAAGTAAGTCCTTAATATGACTTTGGGTAATAGTATTTTGTTGCTAGATGATTTCATTTATAGGATTGTTTTTTCTAAATAAGGATGGCTTTAACGATACGCTAAGCCTAGTTACCACGAAATGTATATTCTGTGGTAAAAATCATCATGGCTAATAACTTCATTGCATAAATCTTAAAATTAATTTTTGCATATATATGCATTATATTATAATATGTTGCAAAAGTCAACAAATTATTGCTGTTAACTCGATTTGAATTGAGTTTTTGTTGTTTTGCTAAAAAAGTGCAGATGAAATAATACTATTTTACTAAAATAACTGTAAATGATTGAGTTATAAGGTGTTTATTCATAAAGCGAATCCGTTTATATTTTAAATTTGTGTAAGTATACTTTTGGGTTATTTTGTTAACTTTAGCACTGCTTTTACCACAGAATATACATTTCGTGGTAAATTGAAGTAAAGGAATTTACATGGCAATTGAGTATGGACGGGGGTGTGAAAATATGTGATATTGATTTAAGGGTTTGAAAACAAATACTGATGAAAGGAAGGGATTTAAATGATGACTTGTAGTTTGGTTTTATTATGTTAATTTAATATGTGGAAACTATTATGAAACAATGATTCAGATTTTTAGCTTTAATTTGCTTTAACAAAACAATAATTTTTGTTTGGAGGGATTTATGGATGAAAAGTAAAACTTGGTCGCTGTTTTTGTCTTTGGTAATGATGGCGTTAATGCTGCCAGCGCTTCAATTGCGTGCTAGAGCGGAGGAGTTTGAATTTAACGGTCTAAGGTATGTATATTCTAGTGATTATTCGTCTGTATATGTTGTTGGGTACGGAGAGGGATTAAGTGCAGATCTTATAATACCAGAAGAAATTGAGGTCGATGGTACTACTTATCCTATAAGTTATATAGGTTCTAATGCATTTGAAAATTGTACTAGTTTAGACTCCGTGAAGATACCGAGTAGTGTAGAAAGTATAGGTGATTTGGCATTTAGTAGTTGTACTAGTTTAAAATCTGTGATTATTTCAGAAGGTGTGAAAAGTATAGGAAATACTGCATTTAGTAGTTGTACTAGTTTAAAATCTGTGACTATTTCAGAAGGTGTAGAAAGTATAGGAGGTAGCGCATTTGAAAATTGTATTAGCTTAGAATCCGTGATGATACCAGGTAGTGTAGAAAATATATGGTATGCTGCGTTTAAAGATTGTACTAATTTAAAGTCTGTGACTATTTCAGAAGGTGTGAAAAGTATAATAGGTAGCGCATTTGAAAATTGTACTAGTTTAGAGTCCGTGACAATACCGAGTAGTGTAGAAAGTATAGACGATAGAGCTTTTTATATATGCAGTAACTTGAAATCAGTGATTATTTCAGAAGGTGTGAAAAGTATAGGAATTTCTGCATTTAGTAGTTGTATTAGTTTAAAATCTGTGACTATTTCAGAAGGTGTGAAAAGTATAGGAAATATGGCATTTGGTGGTTGTACTAGTTTAGAGTCCGTGACAATACCGAGTAGTGTAGAAAGTATAGGTGATTTTGCATTTAGTAGTTGTGATAGTTTAAAATCAGTGGTTATTTCAGAAGGTGTGAAAAGTATAGGAAATATGGCATTTGGTGGTTGTACTAGT
>CATZCM010000022.1 GCA_958417225.1 uncultured Eubacteriales bacterium
TTTAATTCACGCAACCAAAGTACGTGTAATGAGAAATTGAAGATCCCGCGATTTTTTACACATATAGCAATAAAGACACTATTTTATGTATGTTTTAAAAAGAGAGTAAAAATCTTTTAATTCACGCAACCAAAGTACGTGTAATGAGAAATTGAAGATCCCGCGATTTTTTACACATATAGCAATAAAGACACCATTTTATATATGTTCTAAAAAGAGAGTAAAAACCTTTCAATTTACGCAACCAAAGCACGTGTAATAAGAAATTAGAGTGTTTGTAATTTTATATGTGTAGTGCAAAAGTATCATTTTATATATGTTTTCTTTAGTATGCCAAAAAGCTGTTAATTCGTATAATCGGAGTTAATACAATAATTACTTATAAAGCCCATAGTTTTGTAAGTATGGATCATTATTTTCTTGCTACAATAAGAATCAGCATAGCTTGCAAATAGTACATTTAAATGTTTTGCAAGTTATGCTGATTTTATGTCAAAGAAACCAAAAAAATGATTTTTAGTAACTAGAGTATAAGTTATAGTGCATAAGTTTTTATTTTATATACGTTTAATCTGATTGAAGATTCTTAAAAATAAAGTAAGTTGAAAGGTACGTAGTTGTGTTTACCTAAATAATAAATTATAATGCTAGATTTTTTTGACGCAGGACAAGCGGTTATAATATTTTTTCAATGGGTAGAACATGAGTAGTAGTGTTTTTCACGATGCATGTTTTACTATATACAAAAGTAATTGTGTGTGTTTGAGTGGTTATTGGTAAGAAAATCCACTGTCGCCAGTGAACTCTCGTACTATTGATTTAGGGTGGATTTTGTCAATACTGATGGGGTGAAGTTGATTTAAAATTTTAACTATGTTGTGAAGATGAAGAGTGTTGTCAAGCAAATCAAAGTCACTTTCGAGAAATTTTTTATAGACGGACAATTCATACGGTATGAAGGTGTCGAGAATGCAATTGGCGTATTTTTTGTAAGGTTGGATATATTTTTTTTCGCCAATTTCGACTTTTGTGAACATTTCAAAAGTTTTTTGAACGCTTCGGTTTCTGTATCGCTTGTCTCTTATCATTCTCCGAACTAATCGGATCATAGGTGGACGTAGTGTGCAGTTATCAAATATAACAGATTGCTGTACATCGACGTAAATTTTAAATACTTTTTCTCTTGGAATAGAAATAACGTCTGGATTTAATGCATGTGTGCCTTCAATAATGACAATATCATTTGGTTTGCGAGTCAAAATACGGTTGGTTAGGATACGTTGGTCTTTTTTAAAATCGTATTTTGGTAAAGCTACACTTTCCCCATTTATCATCTTGATAAGTTGATCGTTTAAAAATGGAATATCAAGCCGACATGGAGATTCTAAGTCTATTTTTCCATTTAGTGCAAGCTCAACTTGTTCTTTTGTGAATGATATAAAGTAATTGTCAAGAGATAATGAATGTGTAGTGATTGAAAGATTATCAAGTATGCCCTCAATCATAAGTGCAGTAGTAGTTTTGCTAGCTCCAGATGGACCAGAGAGTAGTATGATAGGTTTTTGTGGTTGAACGCTGATGATTGTATCAACCACAGTTTGAAGTGACTTATAATATTGAACGTCACATTCTAAGATGAATCTTTGCACGTCTTGGTCAATTAATTTGTTTATGTTTTGCAAAGATATTGACACGATGGTTCACTCCTTATTAACTCCATTTTTCGCAAAGAGCGTTTATTTGATCTGTAAATTTTGCGAGATCTTTATTTGCATATCCTTTATTTTGTTTAATGATTGAAAGTAACCGTTCTTCTGCAGATAATAATCTTTTAAAAGCTTCGGAGTTTTTATTTTGAGGATTAGAGCTTTTTACTATCCTTTTAGTGTTGCCGAAATACAAACATTCACAAGTATCAAGGTCGTACACAGATCCATTGTACGGTGCAATTGCTTTCAAATTAAGTCTTTCGCTAACAGATTGAGCAAACTTATCGCAGACGAAATCGTGGCCGTGATTTACGAAAACCATTTTAGGTGGTATTTTTATGTTTTTAAGCCAATCTAGCAAAAGTTCTTTGTCCGCATGCGCACTGACGCCTGACATTGATTTTATTTGTGCGGCTATTTGTATCTTCTCACCAAATAATTTAACTGATTTTGTTCCGTCCAGAAGCATTCGTCCAAGTGTACCTTCTGCCTGATATCCTACAAATAATATGGTACATTCGTCTCTCCATAAATTATGTTTCAGATGATGTCGTATACGTCCAGCTTCACACATTCCGCTAGCAGATATGATTACTTTTGGCGTTTCGTCAAAGTTAATTTCTTTAGATTCCTCAGCAGTAAGAGCTATTTTTAATCCGGGGAATTTTAAAACATTTATTCCTTTTTTTACGAGTTCTAGTGTTTGTTCATCACAGTAATTTTCGACGTCATTGTTGTAAATTTCAGTTGCTTCTATAGCAAGTGGGCTATCAAGCCAAACAGGAAAATTGTCGTGATTTTTTATGAGATTTTTCTCTTTTATGATACGAATTAGATAAAGCATTTCTTGGGTGCGTCCTACTGCAAATGATGGAATAACTACATTTCCAGAACGATCTAGAGTTTCTTGGATTACATTTGTGAGTTGCTGAATGTAATCTTCTCTCCGTTGATGGATTCTATCTCCGTAAGTAGATTCTATTATTACGTAGTCTGCTTTTTCTGGTTTATGTGGGTTTTTGAGTAATGGACGATTGACGTTTCCAATGTCACCAGAAAATAGTATAGTTCTTTCTTCTCCGTTTTCACAGACAGTTATCTCAATAGAGGATGATCCAAGTAAATGTCCTGCATCAATGAATTTTATTTTAACGTTACTGAATATATCATATGTTTGATTGTACTCGCATGAGACAAAAAGTTCCATTGATGCCTTTGCGTCTTGAGTAGAGTACAGTGGTTCATAAAAATTTTTACCTGAACGTTTGGCTTTTCTGGATCTCCAAGCGTATTCCATCTCTTGTATGTGTGCGGAATCTTCAAGCATTATATCACAAAGTTTAGTTGTAAGTGCTGTGGCATATATTGGTCCAGAGTATCCATTGGCTACAAGTAAAGGGATTTTCCCAGAATGGTCTATGTGTGCGTGCGTTAGTAATATGCAATCAATTTCATTTGTTTGTATTGGCATTTCACAATTTTCATAGGTATCAGGTCCTTGTTCCATGCCACAATCAATTAAAATTTTGTGTGCACCAACTGTTAGTAGCGTACAGGAACCTGTAACTTCATGGGCTGCGCCTAGAAAAGATATTTGCATTTTGAACACTCCTTTATGAAAAGTTTATATGAAATTAAATTATTTAAGCAGAAGTATAGAATTGTTTATATTAAGAATTTTATCATAAACGTGATGTATTTTCAATAGTGATTTATAATGTGTTTTGAAGAGTTGTATTATATGAGTTTTGCACAAAAAGGAATATTGATTTATTTAGAAAGGATGGTTAGTTAATTGAAAATCAGGTATGGTCTTATTGTTGGCACTTGTCATTTCAATTACTCAGAATTATGTGAATATGATTTGAATACATTGATTTCTAATTCGAATGTTATATTTAGAATTTTTTTGTTTACATATATTTTTTTTCAAAAGCTGTTGAAAATGGAAATTAAATAAAGTATACTTAAAAGGGGAAATTTGCTTTTATAGTGTTTGATCAGAAAGTGAGATGATTTTGGTGGCAAGGACCAGGAAAACAAAGCATGTTGACGTAAAAGAACAGAGTAATTCTAAAAGTCAGGTTTCAGCAATTTTGTTGTTTGCAGCGTCTATTCTAGTTTTTTGCTTTGTTGTGGTTCCAGGAGAAAATTTCTGGAATTTTATACATAGATTTATTTTAGGCCTTTTTGGAGTTCTGTCAGTGTTTTGGAGTGTGTTACTATTTATTGTTGCCATTAATACAGCGCGACGCAAAGTAGAAAAAGTTAGATTTAAGTTATATCTTTCGATTTCAACTATAGTGCTTTGTTGTTCAATGTTGTATACTTTTTTTGGATGCGTTGATATTTCACATTTGGGATATTTTGAACAGCTTAAGTTATTATTCCAAAATGGCGCAAAGAATTTTGGTTCGGGATTGTTTGGGGGAGCGCTTGGTATACCGTTTGTATGGATTTTTGGTACGGTGGGTGCCCGGATTATATTTTCAATTTTTTTCTTTGTTTGTATCATGATACTCACTGGTACAACACTTTTAGGATTTTTTAGTACTTTGAAAAAACCAGTTGATGAGGTAAAAGTGATGCGAAATACTTATGCCGAACGAAGGAAAGAAGAAAATCGTCAAAAAGCCAATATTGATATATCATTAGGAAATAGTGATTTACCGCTGCATCCGGTTATATCAAATCCAAATGAAAGTTCTAAACCTAAAAAAAAGAAAAAAGTTAAGAATGAACCCATGTCGGAAAAGTATTCAATTGATGTCAAATTGGATGATAAAAAGGAGGAATCTTCAGATGACTTTAATATTTCAGAAGAGGCACTTAAGTGCGATGGTAACTACAAGTATCCACCGCTTGGGCTATTACAAAAATCGGAGGATTCGGGTGCTGATGATGTGAATCAGGAACTTAAGGTTGGTGGGCAAACTTTAGTTGAAACGCTTGAAAGCTTTAACGTGAAGACAAAAATAATAGATATAAGTCGAGGTCCAACTGTCACAAGATATGAGCTTCAACCGGCATCTGGCGTCAAAATAAGTAGAATAACTAATTTGGCCGATGATATCGCATTGAACTTAGCTGCACCGGGTGTGCGTATAGAAGCTCCTATTCCAGGTAAAGCAGCTGTGGGAATAGAGATCCCCAATAAAACCACATCTGTTGTAAGAATGCGTGAATTAATTGCTTCACGTGAATTTGTGAGTGCAAAGAGCAGATTGTCGGTTGTGCTTGGTAAAGATATATCAGGAAAGGTTTGTGTTACTGACCTTGCTAAAATGCCGCATCTACTAATAGCTGGGTCAACTGGTTCAGGGAAGTCTGTTTGTATAAATTCGTTTATAATAAGCCTGCTTTATAAGTCAAGTCCAGAACAGGTTAGATTGCTTATGATTGACCCAAAGGTAGTGGAACTTGGGATATATAATGGAATACCGCATTTGTTGGTTCCAGTCGTTACTGATGCAAGAAAAGCTGCGGGAGCTTTGAATTGGGCAGTGAATGAAATGGTAAAGCGATATAAGATTTTTGCAGAATGTAATGTGAGAGATATAACGTCTTATAACAAGATGATAAGTGAAATATCAGACAAAAAATGTGATTCAAAGTCGGAGGATCAACTTAAGGCTATGCCGCAAATTGTTGTAGTGATTGATGAACTTGCGGATTTGATGATGGTTGCTCCAAATGAGGTCGAAGATGCAATATGTCGTCTTGCACAGATGGCTCGTGCCGCGGGTATGCATCTTGTTATTGCAACGCAGCGTCCGTCAGTGGATGTTATTACTGGTATAATTAAAGCAAATATACCAAGCAGGATTGCGCTAGCGGTTTCATCACAAGTTGATTCGCGAACTATACTTGATATGGGTGGCGCAGAAAAATTAATTGGTCGTGGAGATATGCTGTTTTCTCCGATAGGTGCCCATAAACCTATGCGCGTTCAGGGATGCTATGTTACAGATAAAGAAATTGAATCGATTACTGATTATATCAAAAATGCGGAAAATGCAGATTATGATGAATCTGTAATCGAAGAGATAGAAAAAAATGCGGTAATGGATTCGGGCAAAAAGACGAATGACGGATCGGAATCTCCAAAGGATGAAATGCTTGATGATGCAATTAAATGTGTAGTCGAAGCAGGTCAAGCCTCGACGTCGTTTTTGCAGAGAAAATTAAGAGTTGGTTATGCAAGAGCAGGACGATTAATCGATGAGATGGAGAGTATGGGTGTCGTTGGTCCATATGAGGGTTCAAAACCTAGACAAGTACTTATAACATATCAGCAATGGCTTGAAAAAAGTGCCATGCGGTAAAAAAGGGTGATGTAAATGAATATTCTTATAATAGGTTGTGGAAAGCTTGGTTCGTCGCTTGCAGATAAACTTTTTCATCATGGTCATGATGTTTCAATTATAAGTGAACATGAAAAATCTTTATCAAGGCTTAGTGATGATTTTGACGGGCTTACGGTGGTAGGAGTACCAATGGATATGAATATCTTGAAAAGTGCTGGGGTGGAGGGTTGTGATGCAGTTGCTATTGTTACGGGGGATGATAACTTAAATATAACAGTGGCACAAATAATTCAGGAATTTTTTAATGTTGAAAATGTTGTTGTTAGAATTTCAGATGTGGCACGAGAAAAAGTATTTAGAAATTTTGGGATGAATACAATATGTCAGACGAAACTTTCTTGTGAAGCAATTTTTGCAGATTTAGTTCAAAAGTCAACTGAAAGACAATTTACAGTGGGAATGTCAACTTTTGCAATGAGAATTCGTAAAATTGACCCCCAAATCATAGGTAGGTCTTTGGATAAAGTTCCACAGAAACCAGGTGAACTTATAATAGGTGTGCTTAAAAATGATAAAGTGCAACTTTTGAATAAAAAGGAAACAATTATATTAAATCCAGAAGATAAGCTATTAGTGGTAAAATTGATAGATTGAGGTGATAAAATGAGAACTATAATTATTGGTGGAGGAAAACTTGGATATTATTTGGCGGCAACAATGCTTGACCATGATCATGAAGTGAAATTAATTGAAAAAGATGATAAAAAATGTATGTTACTTGCTAATACACTGGATGCGGAAGTTATATCAGGAGATGGTACGGATATAGAATTGTTGGCGTCGTGCGGAGCTAAGAAGGCAGACTGTTTTATAGCAGTTACGGGCAGTGACCAGGATAACTTAGTGGCCTCGCAACTTGCGAAAAAAAGATTTTTTATTCACAAAGTTATAACTAGAGCAAACAATCCTCGTAATTTGGAGGCTTTTAGGAAATTGGGTTTTGGAACGACGGTAAGCAGTACGGAAATTATTACAAATTTGATTGAGCAAGAGGTAGAACTTGAAAGCATGAAACTTGTGGCAAGTTTGAATAAAGGACGTGCTGGAATCTGTTCGTGCACAATATCGGAAAATGCTAAAATTGCGAGCATGCAAATAAAAGATATTTCGTTACCAAAATCTTCGCTAATTGTTTCACTTTTGAGAAATGAGGATCTTATTATACCTCAGGGTAATACTACGATATTGCCAGGTGATGAGGTAGTGGCGGTGTGTGATGAGTCTAGCAGAAGACTTTTGACAAAAATATTGAATGCTCATAGATAAATGTGATTGGAGTGATTGTGTGAATGACGGTAGATGATTTAAAATATGGAGAAAGTGCCAAAGTTGTCAGTATTGGAAGTAGTGGTGCACTTAGACGAAGAATAATTGATATGGGGATTACCCCAGGGGCAATTGTGGTGATGAGAAAGGCTGCACCGTTTGGAGATCCAATAGAGATAAACGTGCGTGGATATGAACTCAGTATAAGGAGGTCGGAAGCAAAGGAAATTACTGTAGAAGGGCTGAAGGAGAGGAAACCTAATGAGTAAAAATAAAAAAGCTTTGCAGATAGCGTTGGCTGGAAACCCTAATAGTGGAAAAACTACACTGTTTAATCAGCTTACGGGAAGTAATCAGTATGTGGGCAATTGGCCAGGAGTTACTGTGGAAAAGAAAGTTGGAAGGATGCAATATGAAAATCAAGAAATTGATGTAGTTGATTTACCAGGGATTTATTCACTGTCTCCGTATTCTCAAGAGGAAATTGTGAGTAGAAACTGCATTATAAATGATAATCCTGATATTATAATTAATATAGTGGATTCAACTAATCTGGAAAGAAATTTGTATCTGACAACTCAGATTATGGAACTTAACGTTCCAATGATAATTGCACTGAATATGACGGATATTTTGGAAAAACGTGGTGATAAGTTAAATGCAAAAGTTTTACAAAAAGAGCTTGGAGTGCCAGTTGTAAAAATTTCGGCAAGCAAAGGGACTGGTATAGCGGAACTTATTAAATTATCAGTTGAACTTGCTTCGTCGAATTATATACCAAAAAGGTATAACATATATTCACCAAAAGTTGTTGATGTAATTAGTTCAATAGAAAAGGTGATTGATGAGTCTCCGTACGTTTTGCCACATCAAAAAAATAGATTTACAGCTGTGAAATTTTTTGAAGGAGATATGGTTGCGTGGCATGATGTGAAAATTAGTAAGGAAGATAAAGAAAAAATAGAGTCGTACAGGAAAGAGATACCTATAACTCAAAATGTGGATCATACCATGATTATTGCAGATGAGAGGTATAAGTACATATGCCATATTTGTGTGCACGCAGTTACAAAATTACCTTCCAACCAAAAATTAACGTGGTCAGACAAAATTGATAAAATTGTCACTAATCGCTTTTTAGCTATACCTGTGTTTTTGTTTGTTATGTTGTTGACATTCTTTATTACATTCGGGCCAATAGGTGGGGTTGTATACAATAGCATGGAAACTTTAATAGATACTATTGCATCTAATTTACAGAAATCACTTATTTCGCTTGGTGCATCAGATTGGGCTGTAAGTTTAGTAACTGACGGTGTGATACATGGGGTGGGTGCAGTGCTTGCATTTTTACCACAGATTTTGATTCTGTTTACAATACTCTCAATATTGGAAGATAGCGGGTATATGGCACGTGCAGCGTTTATTATGGATCACCTTCTTAGAAAGATAGGTCTTTCGGGAAAGGCTTTTGTACCAATGTTGATGGGATTTGGGTGTACGGTTCCAGCTGTGCTTGCAACTAAGGCACTTGATACGGACAAAGATAAACGCTTGACGATATTGATTACGCCGTTTATGTCGTGTAGTGCTAAAATGACTGTGTATGCTTTGTTTGTTGGAGTTTTCTTTAGAACGCATCAAGCACTTATTATTTTGTCAATATACCTTCTTGGGATTTTTATTGCTGTAGTTACAGCACTTTTGTTTAAGGATAAGATAATGAAAGGGCATGCATCTCCATTTGTTATGGAACTTCCACCATATAGAATGCCTACTGTTAAAACTCTGTGGTTACATATATCTGAAAGAGTGAAGGACTTCGTAGTAAAAGCAGGGACGGTAATTCTTGGTGCTAATATAATTATTTGGTTTTTGCAATCATTTGACATGAGTTTCGAGTTTACTACCGACAACTCAGTTAGTATACTTTCTCAGATTGGGACATTAATTTCACCACTATTTTCGTTTTGTGGGTTTGGGGATTGGAAAGCGGCAGTTTCACTTATAACGGGTTTAATTGCAAAAGAATCTGTTGTTGCGACAATGAGCGTTTTGTATGGGGGAGTGTCAAATTTAAGTAAGGCTTTCACTCCATTATCTGCGTATGCATTTATGGTTTTTGTGTTGCTATATACTCCGTGTGTGGCGGCTATGTCAGCGATTGCAAAAGAAATGAAAAGTGTAAAATGGACTATATTTACGATAATTTATCAATTAGTAGTTGCATGGTTTGTAGCAGCTTTAGTATATCAATTTGGTCTACTTATTTCTAATATAAATGGCGTTATTGTAATCTTAGCATTGTTAGCGGTGCTGATTATGATATTCTACATAGTGAAATCTTATCGGAAGGGTAAGTGTCCGCCATGTTCAGGACAATGTAATCATTGTTCTCGGAAGTAATTTATGCGAGGATTTTACCATCATTTATGGTTATCTGTCGGGAAGCCTCGTTTGCGATGGAATTATCGTGTGTGATAAGAACTAATGTGTGTCCTTGAAAATGCAATTGTTTTAATATTTGAAGGATTTCTACGCTTGATGCTTGGTCTAAATTACCTGTCGGTTCATCAGCAAAAATGAGTGGGGGATTTCCTGCAATGGCTCGGGCAATAGCAACGCGTTGTTGTTGTCCTCCTGACATTTGGTTTGGTTTGTGATGCATTCTATTTTTTAAGCCAACTTTACAGAGTGATTCTTTGGCGAGTATCTCACGGTTGCTTTTTTTTATGTTTCGATATATTAATGGAAGCTCTACATTTTCTAAAGCAGTTAGGTTGGGAATGAGGTTGAATCCTTGAAATATGAATCCGATAGTTTGGTTTCGAATGTGTGCGAGTTCATTTTCACAGAGGTTGGATACGTCTTTGTCCATTAATATATATTTTCCACTTGTTGGGGTGTCGAGGCAGCCTAGTATATTCATTAGTGTTGACTTGCCAGATCCGGATTTTCCGATGATTGCCACAAACTCTCCATCGTCTATCGAAAGGGAAATATTGTTAAGTGCAATTACGCGAGTTTCCTTATTATTGTAATTTTTATAGATATTTTGTATATTTATCATTTTTGACATGTCCGTAAAATCCTCCTAAAGTGAAAATTTTAAAAATATACTTTATTTATACCCACAAAAAGTATTATAATGTAATTGAAGTAAAATTTAGTATTATTATTTTTAGGTTTATGAAAGGAGCAAAAAAATGCTAAATGCTTATTGGAGACAATTTAAAAGTGGTTCGGATATAAGAGGAGTTGCAACTCCAAATCCGGCAACCGGAGAACAAATTAATCTTACAAATGATGTTGTGAAAATGATTTCACTTGGGTTTGTGACGTATCTTTTGAGACAAACCAAAAAAACGTGTCAGCAATTGAGGATTGCTGTAGGGCATGATTCTAGAATATCTGCTGGCCGCATAAAAAATCACGTGATTGCTAGCCTTGTGCATTCTGGTGTGAAAGTAATTGATATGGGGTTGTCATCTACTCCAGCGATGTTTATGTCAATTGCAGAATTTGGTTGCGATGCGGCTATTGAAATAACGGCTAGCCATCACCCTGCACATAAAAATGGATTTAAGTTTTTTACAAGAATGGGTGGGGTTAGTGAAGAGGATATAGATGATATTCTTCAATATGCTCAAGATGGATTGTTGCCACCTAAGAATTTTATGGGTTCGTGCGATGAGATGAATTTTATGAATATGTATGCGTCATACCTTGGTAGCATAATACGTCGCGGAGTGAATTCAAACGTGGACTACGATCATCCGCTTGCAGGGTTTAAGATCATAGTGGATGCTGGTAATGGAGTAGGAGGTTTCTATGCTAAAAGAGTACTTGAACCACTCGGAGCAGACATAGAAGGAAGTCAGTTTTTAAAACCGGACGGGCTTTTCCCAAATCATATTCCAAACCCAGAAGCAAAAGAAGCTATTGGTTCACTGAGAAAAGCAGTTTTTGAAACAAAGGCTGATTTAGGGATTATTTTTGATACAGATGTTGATCGAGCAGCAATTGTGGATTATAATGGAAATGAGTTAAATAGAGAGAAATTAATTGCGTTGGCCTCAATGATAGCTTTGGAAGGAAATGAAGGCGGAACTATAGTTACAGATTCAGTTACCTCTGATAATCTGACTAAGTATATAGAAAAGAAATTTGGGTGTAAACATAGAAGGTTTAAACGTGGGTATAAAAATGTGATAAATGAGGCTAAGAGGCTCGAAAGTGAGGGCGTGAATGTTCCTCTTGCAATAGAAACATCAGGGCATGCTGCGTTTCGCGATAATAATTTCTTAGATGATGGAGCATACCTTATTACAAAGCTTATAGTGAAGTTTGTTGAAGGTAAACGGCGAAGTATGTCGCTTACCGACTTTATTGTGGATTTTCCTGAACCAGCAGAAACTGAAGATTACCGACTAAAAATAAATGGGACTAATTTTAAATACTATGGTGAAGGAGTAATAAATCGCCTTGGAGATTTTGCAAATATGAGGGATGGCTGGACTGTTTTAGATAGTTGTGAAGGTGTTCGAGTTGCAGTTGATAAGGGTAATGGAGATGGGTGGTTTATGTTAAGACTTAGTGTTCATGATCCTGTTATGCCGCTGCATATTGAAAGCAATGTTAAGGGTGGATGCGATGAAATATTAAGTGTACTTAAAGAATTTTTCGCCAAGGAAGAAGGTATTGGGGTAATAGAATAAAAAGTTATTTGGAGTAAATTTTATATGAATGCATAGCTTTTTATTATAGAAGTTTTCGAATAAAGTGCATTTTATTTGGATAAATGAAAATATAAACTGGAGCTAACATAGTTTGATAGCCCCAGTTTATTGTGTTATTGGACAGTTGATAAAAATAGTGTGAAAGGTGACTGGTAAATGTGAGCGAGGTTATGAGGGTGTTACCGTCAAAACTTAGTGGGGAGATCAGTGTGCCCACATCTAAAAGTATAGCCCATAGATCTATAATTTGTGCTGCTTTGGCGAGTGGTTTGACTTTTATTGAGGATATTACATTTTCACGCGATGTAATGGAAACAATCCATGTGGTAAAAAGTTTAGGTGTAAGTGTTCAAAATTGCAGTGAACGAAGTGTATCTATAAAAAGTGATGGTTTGGTTAATAGTCACGATATTGTCTGTAACATAAAGGAATCGGCTTCGACACTTAGATTTATGATACCGATACTTGCAGCGCTTGGTGTTAGTGTAAAGTATGTTCTTGGGAATAGGTTAGCCAAAAGGCCGCTTGATGTGTATATGGATATGTTGCCAAAGTTTGGTGTGAATTTAAAAAAAGATGATACTGTGTTGAAAGTTTCGGGGCGTTTGAATCCAGGCAGGTTTTTGATAAGAGGTGATGTTAGTTCTCAATTTGTGTCGGGAATGTTGATTGCGTTGCCAATGCTTGAAACTGATAGCGAAATTATATTAGAATCACCTTTACAATCAAGCTCATATGTTGATATGACATGCCAAGTTATGAATGATTTTGGAGTGAAAGTGAAAAAAACAAAATCGGGTTTTTTTGTGGAAGGTGGACAACATTATATACATACGAAAAAAGTTGTTGAAGGCGATTGGTCAGCAGCAGCGTTTTGGTTGATGTCGGGCTCTGTACGTGTAAATAATGTGAATATGAGTTCAATACAAGGAGACAAAAAATGCATTGAATTGTTCAAAAGGTTTAACTTGATGAAATTAGGTTATTGTGATGATAATTTAATAGAAGTTGACGCTAGTGATATACCTGACCTTGTACCAATATTGTCTGTTGCAGCAGGTGCATCTGGTGGGACAACATGCATAACAAATATTTCAAGACTTAGAAGTAAGGAATCTAATCGTGTTAGCTCAATTGTGTCAATGTTATCTCGGTTAGGAGTGAGTGCGCTAGAGGAGAAAAATGATATTATTATTGTCGGGAAAGGTTCGTTTCGTGGAGGTGTAATGATAGATGGTTGGAATGATCATCGAATTGTTATGGCTGCGGCGATTGCAGCACTGTATGCGGATGATTTTATTGACATTACGGATCCGTTTAGTGTGTGTAAGTCATATCCGGGATTTTGGGCTGATTACAATAATTTAGGGGGAATTGCTAGTGTCATCAATTTACGGTGAAAAAGTGAAAATTTCTATTTTTGGGGAAAGTCACGGTGAAGCCATTGGAGCGGTGATTGATGGATTAGAGTCAGGGTATTTTATAGATTTTGACGAAATCGCATCTCAAATGAAAAGAAGAGCTCCGGGATATAATAACTTGAGTACTGCGAGAAAAGAACCTGATGAGGTTGAAGTACTTTCTGGAATAAAAAACGGTTTTACGATAGGTTCACCTGTTGTAGGTATAATTAGAAATAAAAATGTTCATTCAAGTGATTATGCCGATATGTGTAATGTAATGAGACCGGGTCATGCAGATTACACTTTGCGTATGAAATACGGTGATTTTACAGATTTGAGGGGGGGAGGTCATTTATCAGGTAGACTTACTGCACCAATGACGTTTGCAGGTGCAGTGTGTAGACAGATACTTTACAAGAAAGGTGTTAAGGTAATTGCCCATGCATATTCTATCGGAGATGTTTGTGATGATGCATTTGATTCGGTTGATGTGAATTTTGAGCTAATGGATAGATTGCGAAATGAATTTTTTCCTGTGATATCTAGTAAAAAGAAAGATAAAATGAAGGAATTGATCCAATCTGTTAAAAAAGATGGCGATAGCATTGGTGGAGTGATTGAATGTGCAATAGTGGGAGTTTCAGCTGGAATCGGAGATCCGGTATTTGGCGGTGTTGAAAATAAAATATCATCTGCAATGTTTGCTATACCTGGATTGAAAGGGATAGAATTTGGATCTGGCTTTTTGTCGTCGCAAATGCGTGGTAGTGAAAATAACGATGAGTTTATTGTGAAAAATAGAATTGTATCAACAGTTAGCAATCATAGTGGAGGAATACTTGGTGGTATTAGTTCTGGAATGCCGATAATTTTTCGGGTAGCGATTAAACCGACTCCGTCTATTGCAAAATTACAAAAGTCAGTTAATCTTGAAACTTTGGAAAACACTACTATACAAGTTATTGGTCGACACGATCCGTGCATAGTTCCAAGAGCAATACCAGTTGTTGAAGCGCTTGCTTCGATTGCCATTTTGGACATGATGAGGTGATTTTTGGTGAATAAATAGATTTTTTTAAAATACTAAAATAATCTCTTGTATTTGTCTTTTTTGTCGAGTATAATGTTAATTGTATTTTAGAAATTTGTTTCAGTTTTTATTTTATTTCGGTAAAGGGTGAGTGTTTTGAAAAGAGGTTTTATTTTTGTTTTAACGATGATATCTTTATTATTTTTAGGAGGTTGTGGTGAAAAGATGAAAGTAGGTTCTCAATTAGAAAAACCAAGGAATGGTGAGGAAATAGCAGTAATGACAACAAGCAAAGGTGTAATTAAAATGAGGTTTTTTCAAAGTGTAGCACCAAAAGCTGTAGAGAATTTTAAAACACATGCGAAAAATGGATATTATAATGGATTGCTGTTCCATAGGGTAATAAATAATTTTATGATCCAAACTGGAGATCCAAATGGCAATGGTACTGGCGGCAAAAGTATTTGGGGATCAGCTTTTGAGGATGAGTTTAGCGATAAGGTGCTGAATATTAGAGGTGCAGTTGCTATGGCTAACAGTGGCCCGAATACTAATGGAAGCCAATTTTTTATAAATCAGACGAGTAAGGACAATTTTGTTGGTTGGGATCGTTTGAAAATTTCGTATCGGGATATGATGGATTTTTCTAAGATTACTGATGAAGTGGAAAAATTGTATGATGAGAATGGTGGCAATCCATATTTAGATGGGGCTTTTAGTACTCAAAAAAGAGGACATACGGTATTTGCACAAGTTTTTGAAGGTATGGATGTGGTTGATAGCATTGCTTCGGTAGAAACGGATTACAATGATAAACCAAAATCTGATATAAAAATAGAAAAAATTGAATTTGAAAAATATGAAGGGTAGGTCGGTATCAGATGAAAGATTTCGATGAATTTAATGTGAAGTTTTTATCTGTAGTATCGTATATTGGCCCGTTATATTTGATAGGTAAGTTTTCAGTTGAAAAAGATTCAGAACAGGTTAAGTTCCATAATAAACAGGGTGAAATACTTTTTTATGTCTTTTGTGTACTGTATTTCATATGTGCGCTTTTGCACTTAGTGGAGAAGTTAACTAGTGGTGTGATTGAATTGGTTGCTTTTTTGATGACAGTTGGGGTGTCGGTTGCCTTAATAATACTTATGCTGATTGGTGTTACAAGTGCATTTAAAGGTACAAAAGTGAGGTTACCTATTGTAAGTTTGTTTGTTGGGAATAGTAAGTAAAAATAATAGGTGGTGGTTTTATGGAAAACATTCCAAAAAAAAATAAAATGTATTGCTACTTGTCGTACATATATATTTTTTGGATTGTGGGTTTGTTGTCAGAACGAAAAGATTCTACGGTACGGTTTCATGTGAATCAAGGTATTACTTTGTCAATATTTGTTACGTTTGCATTGCTGATATTAATTGTGGTTTGTAGGGTCTTGCTTTCGATATCGAAGGTTTTTGCGATAATTACGTCTCTATTGAAGTTGTTGTTTTTATTTACAATTGTTGCATATATTGGGATAGGGCTTTACAATGTAAAAAAAGGCCAAAAGAAATGTTTACCGATAATTGGTGGATTATGTGATTTTTTAAAATAACTTTGTGTTTCTTTGCAATCGCATAGTTTACCTGAAGATGATTGGGGATGATATTTATGCTGCGTTTTACCCAAAAAAGATTTTTTTATCCAGTGTGTGCGTTTTTGGTGGCATCACTATGCTTACTTGGGGCAAGTGTGTTTGAGGGATTTTACCCGTTTGGAGACAAAACAATACTTACCGTGGACTTATATTTCCAGTATACTCCGATGCTTTCTCATTTACGAGAGGGATTGCTTAGTGGAAATCTTTCATTGTATTCATTCACAGTGGGTATGGGCACAAACATGATACCACTTGCTGCGTATTATCTAATGAGCCCATTTAATGTGCTTTTGATATTTTTTCCGCAGAGACTCTTGGCGGAGGCAATATTGTTTATTATTATGTTAAAACTGTCTTTATCTGCAGCAACGTGTGCATTTTCTTTACAGAGTATATATAAGAGAAAAAACCCATTGGTTTTGATATCTTCTATTGGATATGCGCTGTCAATGTATTCTATAGCATATGCTTGGAATATTATGTGGCTTGATGTTTTGATTTTATTCCCTCTTGTTATTGCGGCTTTGGAACGCATGTTACGAACGAAAAAAATTGGATGGTATATTTTGCTATTGTCTTTGTGCATGATTATTAATTATTACATTGCATTTATGGTTTGTGTGTTTTTAATTATGTACTTTGTATATTGTCTTGTACGAGACGGACACTCATTTTTAGAAAATGTATTTGCTTTTTTTAGATTTGGAGTGTCTTCATTAGTATCGGTTATGTGTTCATTTGGGGTGATTTTACCAGTTTATTTTTCGTCAAAGAGTATTTCTGCATCAGTTGCTTCAGAATCTAATTTAGTAAGTCAGAGTGAAATTATTGATCTTTTTGGTAGAACTCTTTTTGGTTCGTCTCCTACGATACGTTCCGGAAATTTACCCAATATGTATTGCGGTGTGTTAATTTTATTTGCATTTGCAATATTCTTTACTGTGTCGAGTTTTTCAAAACGAAGAAAACTCTGTGCAGTTGGATTAATTTCGCTGATATTGCTGTTTATGCTTTTACAACCACTTGATTTATTATGGCATTGCATGCACGCACCAAATGATTTACCATATAGATATTCGTTTGTACTGTGTTTTGTGTTGTCAATGTTTGCGTTTGAGACGTTTATCAATATCGAGAGTATAAAGTCAAAAGGTATTTTAAAAGCTTTAGCTTGTATATTTGCATGCATTGTTTTGTTTGATGCGGTCACTATGGAGAATCTTGTAAGTAAAAGTATGATTGTTTATGGCAGCTTGTTTGCCCTAGTTATTTACTGTGTGTGGATGTATTGCTTTGCAACAGAAAGAATATCATTAGTGTTTACATCAGTTGCACTTTTAGTTTTGTGTTCCATTGAGCTAATGTTTTCAAGTGTGAGCACATTTAACCTAGTTAATAAAAATGAGCATTTTTGTAAGCATGATTGCTATGTTGACAATGAAAGAACTGAAAATTTAAATTCTACTTTTGATGAAATACAATTAAAAGACAGAGGCTTTTATCGACAAGAACACTTTCCGGTGTTTACGTGTGTTGATACTGCATTGTATGGATATCGTGGAATTACAACTTTTTCATCAAGTAATCCGCAAAATTTGATTAAATTTCTAAATCGTCTTGGATATTGTACTAATGGAATAAATAGTTGTATGTATCGCGACTTTGTAAAGACAACTGATTCGCTTTTTGGTATTAAATATTTAACGAGTTCAATTGATTTAGAAAATAAAGATGACTTAAAAAGAGTGGATTTGAGTAATCAATCATTAAAAACATACGAAAATATTTTAGCGCTTCCAATTGCATTTGCGGCGAGAAGTGAAGTGAAAGATTTTGTTTTGTCGAAATCTGCAGGTCCATTTAATGCTCAGGAGTTGTTATTTAGAACGCTTTCAGGGGAAAATGAGGTGTTATTTAATCCATACACGTTTGATGAAAATGATGTTGATAATAATGTTTTTTGTGTTTCAAACTCGAAACCAATCGAGCTTCAAATAAATGAAAATTCTAGTTCGGATGTGTATATTTATGTGGAATGTAAAGATGCGGGGAAAATTACTATTAGAAATGGAGACAAATCCTTTGAGCAGAAAAATGTGAGGGAACCGTATATTATAAATATAGGTAAAGTAAATAAAGGCCAGACGGTTTCGGTTATAGTTGCGCCACCAGCAGAAAAGCCGGATTTAAAGCTGAGAGGTTGTGTATATGCGACGGAAATTAATGAAGATGGATTTGAAAAGATTTTTGCATTTTTGAAAAAATCACCTTTAGAAATTTCGAGTTTTTCTGATACACGTATTAATGGTAAAATTTCAACGAATGATGGTGGTGTGTTATTTACTAGTATACCGTATGATGAAGGTTGGACAGTAAAGATTGATGGTAAACGTGTTGAAACTTTTGCAGTAGGCTCAGCACTGCTCGGTTGTGAAATTGACTCTGGAATTCATACGGTGGAATTAAGTTTTTCCCCAAGAGGCTTTGTTCTTGGGATTGTGGTAAGTATTATTTCAATTTTACTAACGTTGCTTTATTGTTTAGTGTTTCAAAAATATTTGGCGAAGAGAAGTGATAAAGTGTACGTTGAAAACATTGGCGATTTTGTTGATGAAGAGAGAACCAATAATGAAACTTTTGCTGATGTAATTTCAAATGAAATGTCAGTGTCAGATTGCTCTTAGGGTATTTACTAATAACATTATAAGTTTGCTATCTAAAGAAAATAAATTAATAATTTTAAAATTAAAAATAATTTTCATTTATGCACAACGCTGAATTTTGAAAAAGCTATTGATTTTATTTTTCTCGTGTTGTATAATGTAAGTACTTTAGCCGATGTGCTGGAATTGGCAGACGGGGCGGACTCAAAATCCGTTGCTGGCGACAGCGTGTGGGTTCAAGTCCCACCATCGGCACCATATAACGATGTGTCTTTTGATACAGAAAAAGCCCAGTAGCACTGGGCTTTTTTAGATATGTTTGAATAGTTAAAGAAAAATTTCCTTTATTTTTGATAAAAGTGGTTTACTTAGTAAAAAACATTTTTAGTGTTAGCAAGATTATAACAAGATTTATTATTGTGTAGTTTAGAAGTTTTCAAAGGAGAAAAAAGAATATGGACAAGCTTTGTATTGTAATACCAGCTTATAATGAGGAAAAAAACATAGAGACTGTTGTTGAACAGTGGTATAAGGTTATTTTAGAGGTTGGTTCAGAATCTAAATTAATTGTTATTGATGACGGTAGTAAGGATGAAACCTATGAAAAATTAAAAAAGATGGCAGAAGATAGACCATTATTGCAACTACTTACTAAGAAAAATGGGGGACATGGTGATACTCTTTTATTTGGATATAAATATGCAATCGAAAGTGGTGCGGACTTTATATTTCAAACGGATTCAGATGGCCAAACACTTCCATCAGAATTTGATGAGTTTTGGAATTTGAGAAAAAATTATACTGCTGTCTTTGGAAACAGGACTTGTAGACAGGATGGTAGTTTAAGAAAGTTTGTTGAAAAAACCTTATGCTTTATATTAAAAGTTATATTTAAGGTGAATATACCTGACGCAAATGCGCCCTTTAGATTAATGAATGCCAAAGTAGTTGAAAAATATTTAAAATTAATGCCTGAACATTATAATTTGCCTAATGTTATATTAACTGTGTGCTTTAAATATTATGGAGAGAAAATTAAGTTTGTTCCTGTTACGTTTAAACCTAGACAAGGTGGGGTAAACTCAATTAATATAAAAAAAATAATTAAAATTGGGTGTAAAGCATTGTCAGACTTTAAATTAATAAGTAAAAGGATGAAAAGTGCATGATATCGGAGATCAAACTTAAGACTTATATAAAAGGTATAACTCCTATTTTTATTGTAGGTATATTATCTTTTATATTTTCAATGATATGTGCAAATACCATCTGGTATAATGGAAGAACGTTAACTGATTCTAGTGTGTTTATGTATGTAGCTAGGACGATATTAAACGGTGAAATGCCGTATTTGGATACATTTGATCACAAGGGTCCATTGATATATTTGATTAATGTTTTAGGAATGTTGATATCTGAGTTTAGAGGGATATATTTTATAGAATTAATTACGCTTTTTATAACGTTTATATATTTGTATAAAATCGCAAGATTGAGGTGCAATGAGAAAATTTCATTATTGTTAATTATCTTGACATCTTCTGCGCTATTTAAATACTTTGAATTGGGAAACCTTACTGAAGAATATGCATTACCTTTTATAACAATTTCTATATATATTTTTGCGGATTATTTCCTTAATGGTAAAATAAATGTATTTAGACTCGTCGTTTGTGGTTTTTCGTTTGGTTCAGTGTGTTTATTAAGACCTAACATGATCTCGATTTGGCTTGTAATGTGTATTGGTGTTGTAGTGAGTAGCATTAAAAAGAAAAAATTTAGAGATTTAATTAGGTTTATTTTTTGTTTTTTTATAGGTGTTTTTATAATAGTTTTTCCGATAATGATGTGGTTAATAGCTAAAGGTGCTTTTTTTAGTTTTATAGATGACTACATTGTTTTTAATAAAGTATACTCGAGCAATTTAAGCAGTTCTATTATGCTATCATTGAGAATTCAAGCATTTAAATATTTTATTAGAGATGCACTGCTTTTATTCTCTATATTTATAATGATTTATTTATGTATTAAAAATAAAAAGTTTTTTGATAGGTTGTTTATTATCTATTTATTTGTAAATGTGATGTTTATATGCCTTTCTGGTAGATTATATGATCATTATGGAATGGTTATTGTTCCATCACTTGTATATCCTTTGTCTTGCTTTATAAAAAAAGTGTATGATAAAAAGGATAGTGTTTTACTATGTTGTGTAATTTCATTTTTGCTTGTTGTTTTTGCGCTTCCTAAGTATAATTTAGCAATAAACAAAGGAATTACAGATTATTTTAAAAGATCAGAGACCTTTTTTAATGAAAATGATATGAAGATTGTAGAAGTAATTAAAAGAAATACTTCTGAGCAAGATAAGATAATTGTGTGTGGAAATAATGATATAATATATAATTTATCTAATAGGTTTGCGGCATCAAAATATTCATTCCAGATTAGTGCTGATATAGATGAATCTAAAAATAAAGAATTCTATAATGATTTAAATAAAAATTTGCCGAAATTAATCATATTGCCAGATGATTATTTTGATTACGATAAGGTGTTGGGTTTTGTTAAAGAGCGTGAATATAAAGAGTTATGGCATAACAATAATGGAACAATAACGATATATGAAAGGTAAGTATATGTTTAAAAATTTATTTAGTAAATATAAAAGTGTAATATTTTATGTTGTATTTGGAGTTTTTACTACATTAGTTAATATTTTAACATATTATATTATGGCACATGTGTTAAATCTGTCCACTACTATTAGTACGATAATTGCTTGGATATTGGCTGTTTTGTTTGCCTATTTAACAAATCGTAAATTAGTGTTTAATAGTGATTCTAAAAATGCAAACGATGTTATAAAAGAATTAATTTCTTTTTATGTGTGTAGGCTTATAACAGGATTTATAGATTTAGCATGCATGTTTGTATTTGTTGACTTACTATCATTTAATGATATCATAATTAAAGTAATGGCAAATGTTCTTGTAGTTGTATTGAATTATGTTGCTAGTAAATTGATAATATTTAGAAAAAAGTGATTAAGTAGACTTTCATGAAAAGTTTGAATTTTTTGTATAGTCATTGAAAAGTGTATATTGAGGTGATTTTATAGTAATATTGTTTTTTTAGGAGTGGTACATATGATAAAAAAACTTTGTGGACTTTGTATATGCATGATTTTAAGTATAAATTTTCTTTTTAGTGACTGCATTGCTATTGTACCGAGGCGTTATAGTAAAACTGCAAAAGAAGAATATTCTTCTAAAAGCGATATGATTGCTAAAAATAAAGAAAAAACTAGTTTTACTAGTAAACGGGTTTCAAAGTCAAGTAATAGGAAAAAAACTGACATGTTAGCGAGTGACGTGAAAGTTTCAAAAAGTGAAAAGTATGCTGTGTTTACTTTAAGTGATGTGGATGTGCATATGGAACCTCAGATAGATAGTCTTGTGATTGGGAAATTAAATTATAGAGATACAGTAAAAGTTTTGCAAAAAACTAGCAATTGGATGAGGATATCGTATGGTACAGGTGAAGGTTGGGTTAATAAAAATTGTGTCGTGAGAGTTGTATTGGGGAAGGATAAGGTAACAGAATCGTATGCAAGGGTGAGTCTTGGAAAATCGTTTTATGTGGGACAGGCTTTCTCATACGTGTCAAGTGATCCAAATGTAGCTAGTGTGTCTAAAAATGGAGTGGTTACGTGTAAGTCAAAAGGTTCGGCAATTATTGTATTAAAAAACTCAAATGGTTTAGTTACTAGAAACATTCAAGTTAGAGTGCGAGATAGAGATCCATTGAAATTTGTATATACTACGCCTAATTCGGCTAAGCTGGGTGAATCTATAAAGTTTGTAGCTATTACTTACGAGGACTGTGAACATGTACGATTTAATGTTAGTGGGGAATTGGTGTATGCTGATTCGTGTGTTAATGAGGGATTAACTAAGGTATGGACTGCACAAAAAAGTGTTTTTACTTCTTCTAATGTGAAAATTTGTACGGAAGTGTATATTCAAGGCGCATGGACTGTTTGTTCGGGTGGAAGTTTTATGTTACATATGCCAAGTGAAAATCATCACATGATTAGTACTAGTGGAATTAATTTTATTGCACGGTGTGAAGGATACAGACCAAATGTATATGTGGATTCATATAATAGTGAAATATTAAATATAGGATATGGACATATTTTATCAAAAAATGAGATATTTTATGAGTCATTGCGAAAAAGGGAAGCATATGCGATGTTGGTGAATTCAATCAATAATGGGTCATACACAAGCGATCTTAATGAATTTTTATTAAGATATAATATAAAAGTCTCTGATCACCAATTTGATGCGTTAGTGAGTTTTTCTTATAATTTAGGAACAGGATGGTTGTACCAAGATACTGCTCTTAGGAGATACATACTTAATGCAAAGGATCTGAGCAGATTAAATAGTAAAAATTTTGCTTCAGAGTTTTTGTCGTACTGTCATGCGGGAGGTGTACTGTCGAGTGGATTGCTTTATCGTAGGCTCGATGAACTTAATATTTTCTTTGATGGAATTTATTTGAGGCATACGTATTTATATAACCCGCGTGGGTTTAGGTTGCCATAGTTTGTACGTGATTGGGGGAAACATGTATTTATACAGATCTTACCGCATAGCTACGAGAATAAGTTTAGATGAATTTAGTGAGTAAAAAGGTAGAAGTATATTTTTCTGTAATTGATGGAAAAATCATAAATGGAACAATGCTATGTAATAGTTTGAACTTTACTTGAAACAATGCATATTGTAATAAATTGAACCGATCTCTAAAAGCTAGGTTTTTAAATCTAACTTTTAATGGATCGGTTTACTGATTTAATTTATTCTGTTTGACTTTGTTCTGAGCTTTGTTCAGGATGAGTATTCTTGAGAATATGTTCTTTTAATTTATTTTCAAGTTCTTGGACTCTGTCTTTAAACATAGCAAAATTTTTTGTGATGAATTCATCTGAATAATCTGTAAGACAATCTCCTTTAATTATATATCCTATAGCATCTTGAGAACGAAGACTGACCTTTAGTGGTAGGCATTGTATCATTGTTTCATCACGTTTTATTTCTTCTGATAAACGACTTTTATAATCTACATCATTATCTTGAATGGATTCAATATAATGCCTTTTAAGTTTTAGTGATTCAGAGACGTTTTTATGGAGTTCATTATTTAATAAACATAGAAGTATGCTTTTAAATACATAATATGTATCCAAATCTATAGTATTAAAAGCGTTTTCACACATAGTTGTTAGTACAGTTGTAGTGAAGTCTATTTCACTGATACGGTCACGGAATTTTGTGATTAAAATATTTTGGGGATTAGTTGTTGTTGAATCACTTGATGGTACGGGAGGGGCTAGTTGTCGTTGTTCTACAAGGGCTTTCAAAGTGCGTTCGTTCTTTCTTTTTTGTTGTTCTTTTTTTTCTTTTTTTTCTTTTTTCTCATCCTCTTTTCTTTTTTTGCTTTGTTCTTTTTGCTCTTGAAGTCTTCTTTGAATTTCAAGTTTTCTTTGTTTTTCTTGTTCTCTTTGTACTTCAAGTTTTATTTGTGCTTCGAGTTTTATTTGTGCTTCCGTACGTTCGTCTTTTAGATTTTGGTTGAAATAATTCTGAACAGATTCTTTTGATGATGTATCTGCTTTGAATTCCTCTGCTGCTTGTTTTTCTGTACGGGCTTTTTCACGTTGAGCTTCAAGTTGGGCGTTATATTGGGCGTTTTTTTCTGCAATAATAGAAATCTGCTCTTCTGCTTTTTTTTCATCAACGTATTCTATTATTCCTCTAAGATGTCCTGTCCTTTTATTATCGCCTTGTATATAAAATCGAATAGCATAAGCATTCTTTCGTCTTGTTTCCTTTGTGGATTCAGATTTTTCACTATCTTCATCTGCAATAAAAGCTTCTTTTGACCAAATTTCCAAGATTTGTATTGCTGCTCCAGTATCGGCATCAGAAATGGAATTTGCACACCAGAGTGACTCTGGATCATTTAAAAGGTCAGTTAGTAATTTTGAAGCGGCTGCATTTGCACCATCACTGGTAGTTACGTTAGATGGAACATTTTCTTTCCAATAATTATAGAAAAAACCAAATATCCTATCAGTTGTATTATTGGAGAGATCTCCGTGTTTAGATAAGGCTTTGCCTATTTGAGTAAATCTTGTATCTGTTCCATCGATAACATATGGTAACCTTGCGTTGTGAATTAAATAGCCTTTTAGCGACTCTGGTATAATTTTTCCACGACAATATGGCAATTCTTTCTTTATTACCTTACTACTGGGATCGAAACATCTAGAGTAGCAATCTGTAAGTGATAATTTTTCTTTTGATTGATTTATTAAGGTAAGAGTGTCTGTTAGTTGTTTCAAAGAGTCTGCAGTAGATGGAGGTATTGCGAATGAGGTATTTGCTAAGGGTTGTAGAAATAGTAGTGTTAATAAAAGTAATGCTAAAGATTTTTTTAATAGTTTAATCATTTGTTATTGTCCTTTCTATTTGAGTATTGATAATACTATTATATTTTAACATACAAGAATGATTTTATCAAGAACATTTAAATAACATTTGATTTACAAAATGTATTTTTTCGGGTTTGTTATTTGAAAAGGTGAATATTAAAAGCTGTGTTCTTCAAATGAACGTTTTGCAGATGGTGGGTTAAAGTAGGGAAAATTTTATTTTAACTTGTATTAAATATTTGATATAGCGTATGTTTAACAACTATAATGAATTAAGGGGTTCATTGTAAAATGAAATAGGACGCATAGAAAAAGTCATAGCAGACGTGGTATAATTGAAATAACCGAAACCAAAAAACCAAGGAGGTC
>CATZCM010000023.1 GCA_958417225.1 uncultured Eubacteriales bacterium
GACTTGGGGGGTGACTTGGGGGGTGACTTGGGGGGTGACTTGGGGGGTGACTTGGGGGGTGACTTGGGGGGGGCTTTCACTAACGCCCTTTCGAGCAGCAACCCATTCCTGATTCTTCAGAGTAGCACACAGCATAAAGCTGGAAACGTGGTACTCTGGATCAGGCAGTCCTGCATCTTCCATCTCACGGTACATACGGTCAACGCCTTCACCGAATTCCTTTACATATTCGTAGACATGCAAAAATTCGATAATTTTTGGGTTACGAGAGAAGTGCATCTCACGCATATTGTTGGGGCGGACAAGGCCGGGCAGCTGTCCAGGACTTTCTACGGTCATGTGGTCATCGAACATTTTGATTTGGATGTCGGTTCCGGTGATATTGTAGTCACGGTGAGCAATGGCATTGACGATCAGTTCGGTCCAGCAGAACTCTGGGAGTTCGGGAATCGTGATGAACAGACCATCTTTCCCAAGGAACGAGTGCTCACGGATTTGGCTTTTTACAAATTCGGTGGATTTCTGCACCATATCGAGAATCCTGCCCTCGAAGATCACGTCTTTAATGACGTTCATCTCGGTGCCGACCTTTGCTTCCGTGCCATCATAACGGATGAAGCGTACTCTTGCACGAGGAAAGAAACGCTGTGGATTTTTACCAAAGAGCAGGATAGCGGCACTGATGATCTGTTCGTTACCATTGCGCATGATGATGAAATCCTTGTTGCCGTGCAGGTAATCCAGCGGAGATCTTCCATATCCGATTCTCTTTGTGTAGGCAGCTACAAAATCGAGATCGATATCATCAATTGTGGCGTTGGGAACAGGTGTGTCCTCAAAGAAACGTGCGCCTTTGGAATACAAAAGCTGGAGCCGCTGGTCAAAGTTGAGCTTCTTGGATTTGTCTCCAACACGCAGATATACCTCATCCGCCTGATTTGCATGAACCTGCGGACTTGGAAATACGTGCATGATAAGTATATGGTTGGACTGTCCCTTGGCATCTGTACAGTTCACTACCTCGGAATCAACATTGACGGAGGGGACACAGTAGTCCAGAGGAGCGCGGAGCAGCTCATTGATTCTCTTGTCCTGGCTGTCAATGCCAGTTATGGTGCCATCATCTTCGACGCCAATGGCAGCATCACCGCCGTCGGCATTGGCAAAAGCGATGATGAGGTTTGCCAGAGCCTTCGGGTCGATTTTTGCACTTTTGCGGTCAAAAAGCTGCGTTTCTGTGTGAAAGCGCAGTTCTTCTATGTTATTCGTATCAATCATGTTATCACTTCCTTTTTCTATATATTTTCTCCTGATGGGAGCGCATTATTCTCATTATCCTCTGCCCGGATGCGGAGCAGTTCATCTATCTCATCTTTACTTGCCGGCTGTACCGTCTTCTCATCATTGTGTTCTACTGCACCGCAGTCTGGGCAGCGGTCTGACAGTTCTTCAGCTTCAAAGCAGTAATGTCAGGCATCGCAGTAATAAAAGTTCAATCCATTGTTACCCCGCAGTTCTTAATAGAGTCTTTCAGAAAATCGCTGCGCAGTTCAGGCAGAACAGGAAGCTGGTAGCCTTTTGCGGCGAGGATGTTCAGTTTGAAATCGACAAAGTGTTTTTCTATCGTGTTGGCTTGAGCAATCTCGGCTGCTGTGCTCACTCCACTGTGCATGTACAAGAATTCCTGCAATAGTTCCTGATATTTCATGGCACGGTAAGCAGTGGAGCGGCGAGAAGGCAAATTCTTCTCCAGCTGAAGCCGGTCGGCATTGAATTCGTAGTAGCCGATTGGTTTAAGGACATCATCGTCTGATAGGATCAGCTCTGCAGCGAAGATGTTTGCCCGTTGCTCTGCCTTGGAGTTGTCCAGGATTAAAAATAGGTATCCTGAAATGCCTGGTCGGAGCTGGCGTGCTTCCGGTCAAAGAGTGTGTGTCATAGCTCATGAGCCAGAACAGATACACGCAGGGTATCTGTTCAATTTGGGTTGATGCTGCCGATATATTCGCAGTTCAGCATGACGGTGTAGTAGCCCAGAAGATCTCGGTAATGGCGGATGTCCTTTCAGTTTGATAGCCCGCTGCAAGATAATTTCTTCTGGGTTCCGGGGTTTATAGCGGCGAACTACAGCATCGGCAGTATCGATTATGCGTGTGTTCAAGGTTTGACTCCTTTCCTCCGGAGTAAATTTCTTCGCATTAGCTTTTGCATCGAGGAAAAGTACTTCCATGTGGGATAGCATTCTGCCTGCTGGAGGGAAAGAAATCGGCAGTTACAACATAATTTTGCAAAGCTACTTGATAAGGAATAGCTGTTCCTATATAATGAGAACAAAAGTTTGGGAACTTCTGTTCCTATCATACAATAAGGGATGGAAGAAGTCAAGAGGTGATTTTGAACATTACTTCAAGAATCATATAAAAACAAAGAAAATGGGTACTTTCTGCATTGACTACCCATAATGTTCGTGACATTATATAAGCATGGAGGTGGAGAGAATGAAATTAACGTATGAACAAGTTGAATTTGTGAAGTCCTACATTAAAGAGAAAAAAGTTGATGGACAGAAGTTTTTGGACTATCTTGAAGGCCATACTGAAATCACAAAGGAAATCTTTGAAGAGTGTAGGTCTAAAGATGATCACACAATATATATTCCGTCATTTCATTTTGGCAAGAGAACAAAAAGTGTATTCCCCATAGCGAGAGATAAGTTTATCGGATACATATGAATTGTGTGGGGGGGGGGAGTACATACTTTCTTCCGTTCAAATTGGCTATGCTCTAGCGAAAGAAAAAAACTATCCTTTGTTGAAAAATGCGGAGCTTTTGGAAATATTTTCAAGTCCAATACGTACGGCCTCACTGCTTCGAGAGGGAATATTTACAAGATGACGTTTTCGTGTCAGTAATACGAGGGAAGACTCTTTTTTACCTGCTATGGTATCTATTTCCCAATGCCTGAATTTAGTACGATTGTTGATTTCTTCAGGGCGTTCTTCTATGCTTGCTCCAAAGATTCTTTTGTTTTGGTTGTTTCTGTTTGTTTGAATTTTTCTCTTTACTTTCAGTTGTAAATCAATGTTTCTGACCTTTAGCAATCTCTTGTCGATGTAGTTGTATATAGTTTTGGTGCTTACGATTCTTTCAAATTGACCGCTAAGTTTCGCTTCTCCGCAGATTTCGTCCGGTGACAGTTTGTTTTCAAGTATTTGCTGTTCCGCATAACGTACAAAGTCATAGGCATAGGTTAATTTCATCGGTGGGTGACTGTTGCGCCTATGTTCCTCATATACTCGCTGTCCTACATCACAAAAATGTTTTTGATGCCTTTTCAAGTTTGTATCCAGCTGTTCTACTGTTCCTCGCTTTAACTCATTATACAAAGTTGAGCGGGATATGTCTATTACTTTGGTAATTTGTACTTTTGGAGACCCTTGACGTAGCAATATTTCTATTTAGGCTCTTTTTTCTCGCGTTAGATGTTGGAATTTATTTTCTTTTGTGGTATACTTTTCTTGTGTCATAGCGGACTTCCTTGTTTTTTTGTTTTTGGTAATTTCAATTATACCACGTCTGCTATGACTTTTTCTATGTGTCCTATTTCATTTTACAATGAACCACCAATTTTTTATATATAACTTAAAATAAAAAGACTTGAAAAAATAAGTAATATAGGTTAAAATATGTATATCACAATATATTAAGAAACCGAAAGGGGTTTGTTGTAGTGTCAGTTAAATTAGAGTTAAAGTACTTGGATAGGTTCATAACATCTGAAGAGTATGAGGGGATAGCACCTCAGGTTAAACGAGCACATGAATTATTACACAATGGCGAAGGTTTAGGTTGTGATTTTCTTGGATGGCGAGATTTACCGAAGACGTACGACAAAAGCATCTTAACTAAAATAAATGAATCTGCGAAAAAAATTCGAAAGACGTGTGAAGTTTTCATAGTTGTAGGGATAGGCGGATCATATTTAGGAGCAAGGGCTGCGATAGAATTTCTATTTGGAACTAAGTACAATGAACTTTCTTCGGATCGTCCTAAAATTTACTTTGTAGGTAACAGTGTAAGTGCATCTGAACTAGGTGATGTAATCAAATTGTGTGAAGGAAAAGACGTAATTTTGAACGTGATATCAAAATCAGGAACAACTACAGAACCAGCAATAGCATTTAGGATATTAAAAAAATTTATGGAGGATAAGTATGGAACAAATGAGGCTAGTAGCAGAATTTATTGTACAACAGATGAAAGTCGTGGTGCATTAAAGAATCTAGCAAATAAGGAAGGTTACGTGACTTTTGTAATCCCTGATGATGTGGGTGGAAGGTTTTCAGTTTTGACTCCGGTGGGACTTTTACCTATAGCAGTTGCGGGCGCTAACATAAATGACATAATTCATGGGGCATCACGGGCAATGGACGATTTTCAGAAATGTGATTTAGATGAAAATGATTGCTATAAGTATGCGGCAATCCGAAACATACTGTATCGTAAGCAAAAAAGTGTAGAACTTTTAGCAAGCTATGAACCAAGTTTCACAATGATGGGCGAGTGGTTTAAACAACTTTTCGGGGAAAGTGAGGGAAAAGATCACAAAGGTCTTTTTCCGGCAAGTGTGACGTTTTCAACAGATCTTCACTCAATGGGACAATTTATCCAAGATGGTTCTCGAATAATGTTTGAAACGGTAGTGAATATAAAAAATACAAATGATGATATTGTAATATTAAGTGATGAGCAAGATCTTGATGGGTTGAATTTTTTAGCTGGTAAATCTATGTCATATGTAAACGAAAAAGCATTTGAGGGAACCGCGTTAGCACATGTACAAGGTGATGTGCCAGTTATAGTAATAAATGTTGAAAATCGCTCAGAAGAAGATCTTGGGTATTTAATTTACTTTTTTGAAAAAGCTTGTGCAGTATCGGGGTACGTGTTGGGGGTTAATCCGTTTAATCAACCTGGTGTAGAACAGTATAAAAAGAATATGTTTGAACTTTTGGGCAAACCGGGGTTCACAAAAGGGGGAGTTATATGAAAAGGAAAATTGCACTAACAGCAGACCGTCCCACAGGAAAGTTGCACTTGGGACATTATGTGGGATCACTTAGAAATCGTGTATATTTGCAAGATGAATATGAACAATACGTGATGATTGCAGATATGCAGGCGTTAACAGATAATTCAGGTAACCCACAAAAAGTGCGTGATAACATATTGGAAGTAGCGTTGGATTATTTAGCAGTTGGCATTGATCCTGAGAAAACTTGCATATCCATTCAATCACAACTTCCTGTTTTATCAGAACTTACTATGTATTATTTGAACCTGGTTTCTGTATCAAGGCTTGAACGTAATCCTACAATAAAAGAAGAGATTAAACTCAGAAAGTTTAAAGAAGAGGGAATTCCAGCGGGATTTTTAACGTATCCGGTAAGTCAAGCGGCAGATATAACTGCGTTTGGGGCGAACGTTGTGCCTGTTGGTGAGGACCAGCTTCCACTTATTGAACAAGCACGTGAAATTGTAAGACGGTTCAATTTAATGTACGGGGAAACACTAACTGAACCTGAAGCGCTTATTTCAAAAGTATCAAGATTACCAGGAATTGACGGTTGTAATAAGATGAGTAAGTCGCTTGGTAATGCAATATATTTGGCAGATTCACCAGATGAAATCAAACGTAAGGTAATGAGCATGTTTACTGATCCGAACCACATTCGTGTAGAAGATCCAGGAAAAGTAGAAGGAAATCCGGTCTTTACGTACCTGGATGCGTTTGGAAGTGATACGGAGACTATTGAAAAAATGAAGGAACATTATATGCAAGGTGGTCTTGGTGATGTGAAGGTGAAGAAATATTTAAATGAGGTGCTACAAGAGTACTTAAGACCGATTAGAGAAAAACGTGAAAAACTTGAAAATGATATTGGGTTTGTGACGGATGTTTTGGTGAAGGGAATTGAAAAAAGTAGAGCTGTTACGGAAAAAACACTTGAAACAGTTAAGAAATCCATTGGGATTGATTATAAAAAAATATTGTTTTAAAAGGAGAGGATGTTAAATGGCAAGGAAAAGTATTTGGTCGAAAATTATAGCATTTGTTATGTCAATGAGTTTGTTGGGTTCACTATGTGCGTGTTCGGATCAGACGTGGTCAGTGAAGGCAGGTGATGTTTCAATGCCAATGGGGACATATATATTGTTTATGTATCAGTCCTATTTGGAGGCGAAAACAGAACTTGGACTTAATGATTATTCGTCGGGGAAATCGCAAAATCGAGTTGCAATCACAAATAAGAAAATCGGTGATAAAAAAGTTTCAGATTGGATTTATGAAAAAACTTTAGAAAAATGTAAAGTGTATTTGTTTGTGCACACAAAGTTTAATGAAATGGGCCTCTCATTTAGTGAGGAAGAACTTAATAATATTCAAAAAGAAGTTGATCAGTATTGGGATCAAGGTGGTTCCACATGGGAAGAACAAAAAGTGTCAAAAGATTCGTATTACAAAATTGTAGGTGAATTTCCCAAAATGCAAGAAGCTGTGTTTAAGGCTATGTACGGCAAGGAAGGAGTACAGGCGGTAAGTGACGAAAGTTTGGAGAATTTCTATATGGAAAATTACATTAACTGTGGAGTGTTGAAAAAATCATATACTAAGGAATCTTCAACAGAAGATGCTGTTGATGATGATAGCGCTACAACTGAAAAAAAGCTTTCAGATGAGGAAATTGCGAAAATTAAGGAAACCCTTGATGGATATGCACAGTCTATAAATGATGGTAAATTAACAGCAGATGAACTTAAAAAGCAACTTGAGTCAAAAAATGATACTGATAAATTTAGTATGAATGTCATGAAAAAAGATGGTATGTATTACTCTGATGAAATAAAAAATGCATTTAATGAACTTGAAATCGGTAAAGCGAAAACTTTGGAAAATGAGGAATCGTATTATCTTTTGGTAAGGGGTAGCATCGATGAGAGTGTGAAGAAAATAAAGGAAGATGATGCAACACGTGAAAATATTTTGTATGAAATGAAAAATGATGAATTTGAAAGTTTGGCAAAAGATATTAAGGTTCAAATAAATTATAGAGGAATTAACGCATTTCCACCATCCTACTTTGATCCGCAGTATCAATGAGCAAATCATATAAAGTGTCTATAGTTGCAGTAATGACTGCGATATCAGTGGCGTCAAGGATTTTATTCTTGGCGCCTCAAATTAAACCTTTTACAGCAATTATAATATTTAGTGGAGTTATGTTTGGTGGAAGTGTTGGTTTTATGGTTGGAGTACTTTCAAGCATTGTTTCAGGAATGTTCTTTGGAATGAATGTTGTTATTGTATTTCAAATGCTATGCTTTGGATTGATGGGTTATATCGCAGGATTGCTTTTTGGAAAAAAAGTGAAAAATAATTTTTTAGTTGCATTGTATGGGTTTGTGGCGGTTTTTTTTGTGTATGCCCCATTTATGAATTACGTTAGTGCATGCTTGTTTTATGGACGGTTTGTGCAAATCAGTACATTTTTTTTGTATGTTCTGGCCGCTTTAACTATGGATATTTTGCATTCAATTTTTACATTTTTGTATTTATTGGTGCTTTTTTCTAAACCCGTCCAAAGTTCTTTTATGAAGTTAAAAATATTTCAAAAGCAATGATTGTTGTTTATTTTTGGGGACTAAACATTGTGTGAGTGTTTTTAATTTTGCTATGTGTCTTTAATTATAGATTTTTTTAGTTTATGGTGCTTAATAAAGGTGGGAGTATTCATCAATCTCCAAATTATTGTTTTCACAGATATAAAAAGAGTGATAGTTACATTGTTTTAATGTATTTTACAACTATAACGTGTTTTATTGTACTTCGTGGATAATTATGTTATAACATAAAAAATATGTGTTTTGCAAAGTGGTCGTGTAAACAAAACCCTAATTTGCTATTTTGCGTGTTAAGTAGGGAGATAAAAAGATGAGGTTATTAAAAAGGGTGATATCAATTGCGATATTGGCGTTGATGTTGTCAATTACAGTAATGGCAATGGACGAAAGGAAACCGGAAAAAGTTGGAGTAGTATCTAAGAATAGTAGGAATAAAATAGATTTATTAATTTGTGAGGTTAATGATGGGAATGCTGATGCAATGTATAATTTAGGACTGCGTTATGAGAAGGGGAGAGGTGTACCTGAAAACAAAGCCAAAGCAATAGAATTGTATAGAGAGGCTGCGGCAAAGGAAAATTCAAATGCTATTGCTAGGTTAGGACTTTGTTATGAACTTGGTATAGGATTAGAGAAAAATGTTGATGAGGCGGTAAGATTATGGCATCAAGCGGGTGAACTAAAAAATTCATTTGCTATGTGTAAATTGGGAAGTTGTTATGAGACGGGATTAGGAGTGAAAAAAGATGTTGTAAAGGCGGCGGAGTGGTATGAAAAAGCGGCTCAAAAAGGCGATGTGGAAGCGATGTATAAATTAGGATTGTGTTATGCAAATGGTGTAGGGGTTCTAAAAGATGATGCAAAGGCAACCATATGGCGTAATAGGGCATTAGAAAGAGGCTTTAAATATCCAAACGTTGATTTAAGAACTTATTCCCAAGTTATAGATGATATATTTAGTTTGATGAAAAATCCGTCAAACAAATCTATTATGGACAAGATTAAAAATTATTATGAAAAAGTTGATTTAAAGCTAAAATTACTTATCGTTAAACATTTAATTTTTTTGAAAAATATGGGCCATCAAGATGCAATTAATGCTTTGAATGAATTAAGGCCAGATATTAAACAAAATTGTTGCCCTGTTGAATGTATTGTTGATGGGGAACTTGATCCGGAAAAAATAGAAAAATTGTTTGCTGAAAAAAAATCTTTAGATTTAGAGTATGCAAAGTATATAGATGATTTGTCAGAATCAAGTAGTGGAAAAGAAGAAAATAATGTGTGTGAACGCAAATTAGAGGATTATTTTGTAATTTCATCTAGTTTAGTGAGAAATAAAGATTTACTGTTTTCACCTAAATTTTTAATCAAACGAATTTGGCGTCATTGGAAGCATTGTAGTGTTGTGTCAGAAGGATGGAAAATACATGTATCTGCCCAACCAAGTAGTGCATTAAAGATTGCGAAAATTGCAGTTCCAATTTTACAAAAATATGATGTTCCATTTAAGATTTGTGAAAGTTTAGATGCGCTTCGTGTGCTTAATTTGACACCAATATATCCGAATTTGTCAGAAACACAGGCGGGTAAGTTTATTGCAATATATCCGGAAACTGATGATGATTCAGCTAAATTAGTTAAATAATTAGATGAAGCTTTTGCTCAAGCTATCGATGCAGGAAAACTTCGTTCATTTGATTTTTGTGAACTTATTGGTGATGCGATGATAGGAGAGTCTGGTGCAGTGTATTCTAGGTATGGCCAATATTTAACGTCTTCAAATATTGTAGATGAAAGAAGATTACCTGTGATTTTTAGAGAAGAATTTGGAATGCCGAAAGAATCTCCTTTTGGAGGAATGAATATAAGATTTTTAGGAGAAAATTTGCCTGTTGCTGATTGTGGTTCTTGGACGAAAGATACAAGGTTATTGAGTGGAAACTTGATATTGAGTGAAAGAGATAGAATGTTAGCAATACAATCAAGTTTAACAGAATCACATAATAGCTTTCAATAGAAGTAATTAAGAAATTTTTAATACGCAGTTTACAGCTTTTTATTTGTTAAAGTTGTAAGCTGCGTTTGTGTTAAATTGCACAAATGAAAAGATTGTGTGATGATTTTTTTGATTTAGCAAAGGTAGATGTGAAAGTTGTTCCTTTGTGGATGAGCTATTATGGAGAGATTTTATATGCAGTAATGTGAGAAGTTTATTAATTTATTTATGGAATTTAAATGGTTATATTAGTAATTTCAGTGATTGGTTTTTATTTTTTGAAATTATGAGGATTGTATGAGTGTTATTAATTGTTTTTAAATTTGTATGTTATAGAAAAAAACAGAAAAATTCAAAAATAGTTGGATTTTATAAATTTAACATCAATTGTAGTTGCTGTCTGGGAGGATATACTTGCCCATAACTTTTTGGGACATATTTGAAATTTGAAGATTTAGCGGAAATTTGCATGAGCTTACAAGGAAATCAGTGAAGTTTTATATTTGATTTTTGCAGCTTTTTTATTTATAATTGCCTAATTTTTTTATACTTGCATTTCATACGCTGCATTGGTATAATATTTAAGGGCTCATGATTTCCTTTCTTTGATTTGAAAAATACGTATTTGTTAGATTAAAATTAGTACATTGAAAGGATATAATAATCTCATTTTTGTTTAGTAAAACCAATATTATGTAGAGGAGAAAAAGTAGGTATGTTAAAAAAATTGCTAACAATTGTAGTATTAGCATCAATGCTGTCAGGAACGGTAATGGCAAGTGATGATGAAATGGAGAGAACTTCGGATACACAAGGAAGTGCAAGAAAAAAGGCAAGGGTAGTGACAGATGCTGTAGATGCAACATTACAAAGAAATCAAAATGTTGATAATTCATATCATCAAGATGAAGCAATATCAGTAGAGGCATTATGTATGTTAAAAAGAGGTGAGAAGAGAAAAGATTTAAGTGAAGAAGTAAAGTCGCATCAACAACAAGCTAAGTATTTGAAAGATTTGGAAACAATGTATAATTTAGGTGTATGCTATATGAATGGAACAGGAGTGAATCAAGATTTTGCAAAAGGATTTGAGCTGTTTAAGCAAGCAGCAGAAAAAGGTCATGAAGGAGCAATGCGTAGATTAGGTTGGGTGTGTATAAATGGAAGATTTGTGAAAAAAGATGAAGTAAAATCTACAGGATGGGTGAGAGTACGTGCAAGTACGGGGTCAGATTTGCAAAGAGAAGCTGATGAAGCAAAAGAGATAATAAAAATAGAGACGTTTAGATGTTATTTGGAAAGGGCACGTAAAGAAGATAAAGAAGCGATGAATTATCTAGGGTGGTGCTATATGCTTGGCAAAGGAATAGAAGGTAATGCTGATGTGGCTTACGTATGGTGGAATAAAGCTGTAAATTTAGGAAGTGTGGAGGCATTAAATAGTTTAGGTTTGTGTTACTTGTGTGGAATAGGAAAGGATCTAGATAAAGTACAGGCAGTAAAGTATTTTACGGATGCAGCAAAAAAAGGAAGTACAAAGGCAATGAATAATCTAGGTTGGTGTTTTGAGACTGGTACAGGAATAGTTCAAGACGAACGAAAGGCGGTGTATTGGTATCAGAAGGCGGTGAGTTTAGGAAATGTAGACGCAAAAGGCAATTTAGATAGTTTAAAAATAAGAATAATGCAATGAATTTAAACTAACCCGGGATATTTTCGTAATGTTTTGCAGATCTTTAGCGAGTATGTGTTTGAAAATGGTTTGTATAGGAAATGAGGTTATTAACTGAAAAATCAATGAGATTCAAAATTTCTAAATATTGATTACTTATCTAAATGTTGAAGGTAAGATAGTAGCATTAGGTGACCTGTATTTCCAAATGAAAGTCTGTTACATGATTATATTATATAGGGTGGATTATCTGTTTGGTTTATTAGTTAGAAGATGTTCGTTTTTTTTGAAAATGTCAACCAAGATGATTTAACTGAGATGCTATGAATCTGTGAACATTTGAGGGGAAGTGGTCTTTAATATACTTAAGTTTTACCTAGGAGCAGTTTTACAAATTTAAATTAAATAGTATTTTACATATAAGGAGAATGACAATGATAAAGAATATAAAAAAAATGATAACAATTGTAATGCTGGCATCAATGTTGCCAAAAACAGTAATGGCAAACGGGGATGGAATGAAAAGAGGTTTAGATGCACAAGAAAGTCAAGGATGTGAAAGAAAAAGGGCAAGAGAGGCAACAGATGCTGTAGATGCAATGTTACAAAGCTTTCAAAATCAGGAAGCTTTAAGTGAAAAAGTAAAGTTATATCGACAGCAAGTAGAGAGCATGAAAGATCCAAAAGCAATGTGCAAATTAGGTGAGTGCCTATTTAATGGCAATGGAATAAAACAAGATGTAAGTGAAGCAGTAAAATGGTTTAGTGAGGCTGAAAAGTTAGGAAATGCGGAAGCAACAGGAAATTTAGGTGTATGTTATATGACTGGAAAAGGGGTAACAAAAGATGAAAAAAAGGCTGCAGAGTATTTTCAGAGGGCAGTAGAGCAAGGAAATGCAAGGACACTGTGCAATTTAGGATTATGCTATATTAAGGGAGATGGAGTTGAAAAAGATGATAGTAAAGCTGTAAAGTGTTTTCAAGATGCAGAAAAATTGGGAATTGTAGATGCTATGACCTTTTTAGGTTCGTGTTATATGGCTGGGCAAGGAGTAGCACAGGATTGTAGTAAAGGAATAGAGTTATGGAAGAAAGCAGCGGAAAAAGGAAATTCAAGGGCAATGTGTTTTTTAGGATTATGTTATATGAATGGAAAAGGAGTAACAAAAGATATTAGTCAGGCTTTAGAGTGTTTTCGAAATGCAGAAAGGTTAGGAAATGTAGATGCTATGACTTTTTTAGGTTCGTGTTATATGGATGGTTTAGGAGTAGCACAGGATCGTAGTAAAGGAATAGAGTTATGGAAGAAAGCAGCAGAAAAAGGTAATTCAAGGGCAATGTGTAATTTGGGATTATGTTATATGAAAGGATATGGAGTAACAGAAGATGTTAGTCAGGCTGTAAGATGTTTTCAAAATGCAGAAAAATTAGGAAGTGTGGATGCTGTAACTTTTTTAGGTTTATGTTATATGGAGGGTATAGGAGCAGCACAGGATTGTAGTAAAGGGATAGAGTTGTTGAAGCAAGCAGCAGAAAAAGGAAATACGGAAGCAATGCTGAGGTTAGGTTTGAGTTATATGAACGGAAAGGGTGTAGTACGGGATTGTAGTAAAGGGATAGAGTTGTTGAAGCAAGCAGCGGAAAAAGGAAATACGGAAGCGATGCGGAACTTAGGGTTAAGTTATATGAACAGAGAAAGAGGAGCGCAGGATTATAGTAAAGCTATAAAGCTGTTGGAACAAGCAGCAGAAGGAGGAAATGTGAAAGCAATGCAGAACTTAGTTTGGTGTTATATGATTGGAATTGGAGTAGAACAGGATGATAGTAAAGCGATGAAATGGTGGAGCCAGGTAGTAGAAAAAGGAAATGTGGAAACTACGCAGGATTTAAGTTGGAGTTATGTGGCTGAAAAAAGAGTAGCACAGGATTATAGTAAAAGGGTAGAGTTGTTGAAACAAGCAGCAGAAAAGGGAAACGCAGAAGCAATGAAAAATTTAGGTGTGTGCTATATGAAAGGAGTAGGAGTAGCAGTAGATAAGAAAAGGGCTGTAGAGTATTTTCAGAGAGCAGCAGATAGAGGAAATGTAGAGGCAATGAATAATTTGGGGGTATGCTATATAGAAGGAGAAGGGGTAGAAGTAAACGAGGAAAAGGCTGCAGAGTATTTTCAGGCAGCAACAGATAGAGAAATGTTGCTGTAATAAATTTAGCAGTATACTATATAAATGGAAGTAGTCCATCGAAATTTACTGTTTCTAATGTTGAAATAGAAATACTGTTAGAGTAGAGAAGATAGTGACGTAACCTGCATAGTATGCAGAGTTGAAATTCTTTTGATTTATAGCCAAAACATTAGAAAATCTTTTTTGTCGCCGTATATACGAAGTTTGCATCATATTTATTTGACCAAAATAAAATCAGATTTTGAATTTTTAAAAGTGTGTTGTGAAAGTTACGTAAAAAACATCATATACAAGTGTTTTGATTTAACTACTGTGAATATAATGAACATAGAGGTGAAATAATGGTCTGTGATAAAAAGGTCATGAAAAACTAAATAATTAGTATTGCATTAAATTTTCGATATATGAACAGACTTAATTGATATGGCTAGAGTAATACCATTTCAGGCACTACGGGCTGATGTGAACAAAGTAGATAAAATTGCGGCATTACCATATGATGTGTACAATTTGGAAGAGGCTCGTAATATAGTAAAATCCAATTCACTTTCCTTTTTACAAGTAGATAAACCAGATATTTTTTGTAGTGATGATCAGATATTGGATTCGTATAACGTAGCAAAAAATTTTTTATACCGTTATTTAAGTGATGGGCTATTTGTACGCGAAAACAAAAGGTGTTATTATATATACGAACTTACAATGAATGATCATGTCCAAACAGGAGTAGTAGGTTGTGTGTCAATAGATGATTATATTAATGGGGTCGTTAGGACTCATGAAAGTACACGTATAGATAAAGAACAAGATAGAATTAATCATGTGAGGACTTGTTCAGCTCAAACTGGCCCGATCTTTATGATTTACCGTGCTGAGGAAAAAATAAAAAAAATAATTAAACACATAAAAATAGGTCCTTCTTTATATGATTTTAAGTCAAATGATGGGGTGCGACATAGAGTGTGGAAAGTGGACAATGAAAGAGAAATATTATTTCTACAGATATGTTTTAATGGCATAAAAAAAATTTATATTGCAGATGGACACCATAGAGCGGCTGCTGCGGTAAAAGTTGGTCTTGAAAGGAGAAATTTATCAAATAAAAAAGATTTTGATGAGAGTTCGGATTATTTTATGTCGGTGTTGTTTCCGGACGATGAGGTGAAGGTTTTTCCGTACAACAGGATAATAAGGGATACCCAAGAGTTTTCATGTGATGATATAATAGATGGTTTGAATAAAAATTTTATAGTTGAAAAGGTAAATGAACCATATGTGCCGAACACTAAAGGATCATTTGGTATGTATTTAAGTGGGAAATGGTATCGATTTACGTTTAAAAATAACATTTTTCATGATAATGTGCTTGATATGCTTGATGTTTCAATCCTGCAAAAATATGTGTTTTTAGAGATTTTTGGGGTAACTGATATGAGAAACGATCAAAGAATGAATTTTGTTAGTGGGGCACATGGTATTGATGTACTTGAAAAAAAGACAAATGATTTAAATGGTGTAGGTTTTGCGATGAAGTCGATAGAAATTGATGATATAATGAATGTAGCGGATGCAGGGTTATGTATGCCTCCAAAATCTACTTGGTTTGAACCAAAGCTTAGAAGTGGAATGTTTGTGCATTTAATATAATTGTTACTTGAGAAGTAAAATGTAGTGAAAAAGTTATTGCGGTATACATGTTATGGAATTTTTTAGGTATACTAAATGTGAGGTGACGTGTATGCGCAAACGTGTAGTGATTTTTTTTGTAATGATTATGGGATGCTTTTGTATGGGAATGGTGTGTGTGTATAGAACATCCTTTGGAAATACTGTACGAGAAGCTAATTTATCTCACGGCACTTATAAAGTGGATATAGCCAAATTTAGGGGTAGTATATATGATTGTAACTTGGATCCGTTTTTATATCGTGATTCAGAAAAAATTGCGTCAGTTGTACCAAGTATGAATTCAGTTGTTGCACTTGAAAATATTTTTCCACCTAAAAGGTTTCAATCAATTTGTGATTTATTTTCGTCGGGAACCCCGTTTAAATTAGAGGTAGGAAATATACCGCTTGACTCAGAAGACATAAAAGTTTTCGATGTTCCCAAAAGATATCCGGAGAATATGTTGGCACCACATATTATAGGTTATGTAAATGATGCAGGGAAAGGGATTTGTGGTATAGAAGAAGCGTATGATGACTTTTTGGGAGATGTGGGCAGCGAAATTTCAGTAAGATATAAAATTGATGCTCTTGGTAGAATGCTTAAGGATAATGGTGGAGATGTAATTAATACATCGTGTCTTAAATCAAGAGGATTAGTACTAACTATAGATAAAAAGATACAGGCAATAGCTGAGAAGGCTGCTAGAAAATTTATACGCAAGGGCGCAGTAGTAATTGCAGAGGTACCGTCGTGTAAGATTAGGGCGTGCGTAAGTTGGCCAACCTTTTCGTGCGTACATCTTGAGGATGCTTTGAATGCAACGGATTCTCCGTTTTTAGACAGAGCATTGTTGGCGTATAATTTAGGTTCTGTGTACAAGTTGGTTACTGCAGCGACAGCCCTTGAAAGTGGAATAGGTGAGAATTTTACATTTAATTGCACGGGGGCGTATAACATTGAAGGGACAAATTTTCATTGTGATAGAGGTTGTGCTCATGGTCAGGAAAATTTAGAAGATGCTATAGCAAAGTCATGTAACACGTATTTTGTGGAACTGAGCAAGAAGATAAAACCAGAAAAACTTTTGGAAATATCAAATGCGTTAGGTTTTGGGAAGGAATTATTAATAGCAGAAAATTTTTCTACAGATAAAGGAAACTTACCGGCAAAAGATGAATTAACTGATGCATATGCGTTAGCGAACTTATCATTTGGACAAGGAACGTTACTTGCGTCACCAGTTCAGGTTGTTGGGATGATTAACGCAATAGCTTCGGATGGAAAATATACCATTCCATCTATAGTTGAAGGATTCGTAAATGAAAATAGAGAATATATTCAAAAAAATGTGAACTCGCCTTCTAGTGCGTTTTCGGCAAAAACAGCTCGGTGTTTGAGAAAGTGTATGATAGAATCAGTTGAACGAGGAACTAGCATTTTAGGTAAACCAGAGAATTGTAATGCTGGTGCGAAGACTGCTACTGCTGAAACTGGAATTATGCGTGAGGATCATTTGATAGTACAAACGTGGTATGCAGGATTTTTTCCAAGTGAGAATCCAAAATATGTGGCAGTTGTGTTTGTAGAAGATGGGGAAAGTGGTGGACGTAGTTGTGCGCCTGTCTTTAAATTTATTGTTGATTTATTAAAATCAAATGGAGTATTTTAATTTAAATTTTTACTAGTTAGGAATTGATTTTGCCAATAGGATGTAAAAGTCTTTATTGGCGATTTTTTTATATTAATAAGTTTTGTTGAGACGGTGCATATTTGAAAAGGTAACGGCATATTAATTAGCAGCCGGAGATTTTTTGCGATATACCCGATCCGGCCCGAGAAATCATAATATGAAATGGGGTAGATAATGTGAAAAAATTTCAGGTTGGAATTCTTGGAGCAACAGGAATGGTCGGGCAGAGGTTAGTTACGTTACTTGCTAATCATCCGTGGTTTGAAGTAAGTGTACTGGCGGCAAGCGGCAGATCTGCAGGAAAATTTTACAAAGACGTTGTAGAAAATAGATGGATGATGCGTGAAGATATACCGGAATCGTTACATAAAATAATTTTAAAGGATGCTGTGAAGGATGCGGATGAAATTGTAAAATCTGTAGATTTTGTGTTTAGTGCTCTTAGTTTGAGCTGGGATGCGACACATTTCCTAGAGGAACAGTATGCATGTATGGATTGTCCTGTTATATCTAACAATAGTGCACATCGATTTACACATGATGTTCCAATGATTATACCTGAGATAAATCCGGAACACATTTCTTTAATTTATAGTCAAAAAAGAAGATTTAATGTTAAAAGGGGTTTTATTGTTGTTAAGTCAAATTGTTCATTACAAAGTTATGTTCCAGCACTTACACCACTTTTGGGAATGGGATTGAAAAAGGTGTATGTTGCCACGTATCAGGCTATTTCTGGAGCAGGAAAAACATTTGAAACGTGGCCAGAAATGGTCGATAATGTGATACCGTATATAAAAGGTGAGGAAGAAAAGTCTGAATTTGAACCAATGAAAATATGGGGCAAAATTAAAAAAAGAGTTTTAATTGAAGCGAAGAAACCATTTATTTCAGCTAGCTGTGTTAGAGTTCCTGTGACGGATGGACATACATCAGCGGTTTTTGCTGAATTTAGTAAAAAAATAGATCTATGTGATGTGGTAGATTCTTGGAATTCGTTTGTACCGAAAGTGAGAGATTTGCCAAGTTCACCAGAAAAGTTTTTAAGGGTAGTTGATGATGATTTGTTTCAACTTAAGGTGCAACGAGAAAAAGATAAAGGTATGGCAATTTCTATTGGGAGATTGCAAAAAATTACGGATAAGTCAATTAAGTTTGTTTCTATGTCGCACAATACGATAAGAGGGGCAGCGGGGGGCGCTGTTTTGTTAGCTGAGTGGCTTTGTAATAATGATTATATTGTTCCGAGAGGATTGGTTTTATAGTGTGTAATAAAATTTTTACAGGTTCTGCGGTTGCTATCGTGACACCAATGAACGATGATGGTAGTGTGAATTATAAAAGTTATGAGAATCTTTTGGAATTTCAAATTTCTTCAGGTACGGATGCTATTGTTGTGTGTGGGACAACTGGCGAATCAGCTACGCTTTCTGATCAGGAAAAACATGATCTTGTAAAATTTACAGTTGATATTGTGGATGGACGTGTGCCTGTTATAGCGGGGACAGGTAGCAATGATACGAAACATGCAGTGGAATTGTCTATAGATGCGCAAACACTAAATGTAGACGGACTTCTTATAGTGTCTCCGTACTACAACAAAACTTCCCAAAGGGGAATTGTTGAACATTATACAGCAATTGCAGATTCGGTTAGTGTGCCGATAATTATGTACAATGTACCATCCCGTACGGGTTGTGATATTAAACCCGAAACGTGCTTACATTTGTCAAAACATGAAAATATTGTTGCGATTAAAGAAGCTTCAGGAAATATATCTGCAGTTTCTAAAATTCGTGCTTTGTGCGGTGATCATTTGGATGTGTATTCAGGTAATGACGATCAAGTGATACCAATGTTGGCTTTAGGAGCACTTGGGGTAATATCTGTTTATGCCAACATATGTCCGAGAAAATCACATGATATTGTATGGAATTTTATGAATGGACACCCTGAAATAAGTAGACAGCTGTTTTTTGAAAATTTGAGTGTAATTGAATCACTTTTTTGTGATGTGAACCCTATTCCTGTGAAAACAGCCTTGAATTTTATGGGCTTTAATTGTGGTCAATGTAGATTACCACTTACAAGCCTTAGTGAAGAAAATAGTGGAGAAATTTTGCGACTATTAAGACAATCAGGTGAAAATGTATGAAAAATTTAATAGAAGTAATATTGTGTGGAAGTTCAGGTAGAATGGGGAGAGAAATTATAAGTGCTGTGTCGGATAGAAATGATTTTGTTATTTCATCAGGTGTTGATGTTGTGCGTAACGAATGTTGTTGTTTTGATACGTATGAGACAATTTTTGATGTAGAACGACCGGCAGACGTTATTATAGATTTTTCTAGTAATACGTCTCTTGATATGCTACTTGAATATGGAGTGAGGGAACATATACCGATAGTTTTGTGTACTACTGGGTATTTAAGGGAACAGGTTGAAAAAATACGCATGACATCTTCTAAAATACCGATTTTTTATTCTAGTAATATGTCTCTCGGGGTTAATTTATTAATCGAACTTTCTAAAATTGCGACAAAAGTACTTGGTACAGCATCTGATATTTGTATTATTGAGAAACATCACAAATATAAAAAAGATTCACCAAGTGGAACAGCATTGATGTTAGATGAGGCTATCAGATCAGTAAAAGATAAAAAAGTGGATATTAACTCAGTTAGAGCTGGAAATATAGTAGGTGAACATGAAGTGCTTTTTGTGTCAAATAATGAAATTGTTACACTTAAGCATTCAGCTGCATCAAAGGAGATTTTTGCAAATGGCGCTCTTAATGCTGCAAAATTTTTGCTCGATAAGGAAAACGGGCTTTATGACATGAATTGTCTATTATTCTCATAATGAAAAATTAGCAGTTAAGTGACTATTTTCCTCTAAATATAAAAAAAATTAATTTTTAAGTAATAAACTGACTTCGAAGTTTTATCGGAGTCAGCTTTGTTTTGAGTTTTTTCGTTGTTGTGTGAATGTATGTATGTGGTTGTAGATTTTAATAGGTATAGATTTTTGTACGATAAATGCACTTAGTTTTGAAAATGGAAGAGAGTTTTTTTGTCACAACAGTGTTATACGTTAAGTTGTGTAAATGCTAAGTGAAGTAATTTAATAGGCCATAAAAGATGGGTAAACATAACAGTTATTTTAGTTTGATATAGTTTAAGTTTTGTGAGAAAGTTTCCTAATTGTTTTTTTATGAATGGGTGCAATTTTCAACCTGTCTTTTTTAATGGTTTATATGCAGTTTTATGTATGGTTTTATATAATTTGTAGTTTCTTTAATTTAGAAACAAGAACCGAAGTTTTTTACATGATTGAGTAGCTGAGAAAAGTTCTTGACAAATCGTTATATTTCCTGTTAAAATGGGAACTGTTGAAAGATATAAAATGAAATCAATATTTATGCTGAGTTCGTGGAGGTAAACTATGAGAAAAATTTGTATATTGTTTGGTGTAATGTTATGTTTATGTTTGGTGTCTGGGTGTGGGCGAAATCTACCAAATAAAGATACGGAAAAGGTTAAGATTGTTGCGACGCTTTTTCCACAATATGACTTTGCACGGCAGATCGCGAAAGACAAAGCAGAAGTTACGTTACTTTTACCTCCGGGAGTGGAGAGTCATACTTTTGAACCAACAGCTTTGGATATAGTTTCGATTAATTCATCTGATGTGTTTTTATACACGGGCAAATACATGGAACCGTGGGCAGAAAGAATTGTTAGTGGATCACTTGGTAAAGAGGTAAATGTAACTGATGTTTCGAGTGGAATTGAACTTATGCACGTCGAACATGGTGATGAACATGATGATGAACACGATGATGATGGCCATGATCATACATATGATCCGCATATTTGGTTGGATCCAAACTTAGCAATAAAAATGGTGGATAATGTTACAAAAGCATTGTGTGATGTTGATCCGGAAAATGAAACTTACTATAGGGGGAATGCGGCAAATTATCAATCTGAACTGAAAAGGTTAGATGATAGAATTACTCATGTGGTTCAGACTGGGAAACGTAAATCGATAGTTTTTGGTGGAAGGTTTGCGCATTCGTATTTTGTGAAACGTTATAATTTAATTTATAAATCAGCATTTAGTGGATGTTCGGCTGAGTCTGAACCTAGTTTGCAAAGTATATCTGAAATTATTAAATTTATTTCGGATAATAATATTCCATGCGTTTATTATGAGGAGTTTTCAGAACCTAAAGTTGCACAATCTATTGCATCGCAAACAGGTGCAAAACTTTTGCAGTTTACTACGGCTCATAATGTGACAAAAGATCAATTAAATGATGGTATTACGTTTATGGAAGTCATGGATAAAAACTTAGAAAATTTAAAGATAGGGCTTGATTGAAGATGAGTATAATAAGGGTAAAAAATATTTCTGTTTCATATAGTTCGGTGCAAAAAAGTATAAGAGCAGTAAATAATGTGAGTTTTGATGTGCGTGAAGGTGCATATCTTTGTATAGTTGGGAAGAACGGTTCTGGTAAAAGTTCAGTAGTGAATGCGATAATGGGGATTGTACCGCTTACAGCGGGTATGGTACATTTTGAAATAGACCGAAGTGAAGTGTCATATTTATCCCAGGCTAACGTTATACCAAAAGATTTTCCTGCAACTGTTAAAGAAGTGGTATTGTGTGGTACGCAGAAAAAAAATAAAGCTTTTTCGTTTTATAAAAAAGAGAACTATGCTGAGTCCGAGTATGGTATAAAACTTTTGGGTGTTGAAAATCTTAAAAATCGTAGATTTGGTGAACTTTCAGGGGGACAACAGCAAAGGGTTTTACTTGCACGTGCTATGTGCACAAAACCAAAAGTTTTAGTTTTGGACGAGCCTTTTTCAGGGCTTGACGAATCAATTGAGGCTAGTTTATATGAGACACTTGATAAGTTTCATGAAAAACTTGGAACTACTATAGTTATGGTATCGCATGACCTTGTTTATGTGAAAAAGTACGCGACTGATATTGTAGAACTTGATGATGGAAAAGTGGTTTTTTCAGGGGGCAATGCTTCTTGGTCGATGAAAGGATAGGTTTGTGATGAATATGCAGATTATACTAGATTTGTTATCTCACTCGTTTGTTCAACGTGCCTTTGTGGTTGGAATATTGGTGTCTTTGTGTGCAGCTCTTTTGGGTGTGATATTGGTACTAAAGAGATATTCGCTTATTGGGCACGGACTTGCTGATGTAGGGTTTGCGTCACTTTCTACCTCACTTGTGTTAGGTTTTTCACCGCTTTATTTTTCAATACCGATTATGATTGTTACATCTTTTGTTATTATGTACGTCAGTCAAAATAAAAAAATAAATGGAGATGTTGCTATCGGGATTTTTTCAACGGGAGCATTATCTCTTGGTGTATTAATTACGTCACTCTCTAAAGGTTTTAATATAGATGTGTATAATTATATGTTTGGTAGCATTCTTGCTATAAGTAATGCAGATTTATGGTTTAGTGTGATCTTATCCGTTTTAGTAATCATTTTGTTTGTCGTGTTTTACAATAGACTTTTTTTGATTACTATAGATGAAAAATTTTCTATTGCTTCGGGAATAAATGTGACGGTTTATCAATTTTTAATATCTTTTTTGACTGCCCTTACTGTGGTAGTAGGAATGCGTATGATGGGTACTTTGTTGATTTCTAGTTTGATAATTTTTCCGGCTGTTATTGCAAGGAAAATTTCGAGAAGTTTTAAATCATTGGTTGTGATCTCGGCGATTGTGTCAGTTATTTGTTTTGTAGTGGGAATGTTTTCATCGTTTCTTTTGAATACGCCAGTTGGGGCAACTATTGTATGTGTAAATATAGTTTTACTTTTGATTGTGGCTATGCTTAATCTAATACGTACAAAATATTTCTGACTTTTGATTTTTGACTATATGCATAAAAATATTAATTTTCATAATTCATTTATCTAAAGCGGAAAAATTAAAAACTAGTTGACATTTGGCTTTTTTAATGGTAAAATAAAAATGTTCCTGATGGAGGGGTGTCCGAGTGGTTTAAGGAGCTAGTCTTGAAAACTAGTGATCCTGCAAGGGACCAAGGGTTCGAATCCCTTCCCCTCCGCCAGATTGGAGAAGTACTCAAGTGGTGAAGAGGCTCCCCTGCTAAGGGAGTAGGTCGGGTAACCGGCGCAAGGGTTCAAATCCCTTCTTCTCCGCCATTACATAAATACACTTTTGGACAAGCAAGTGTATTTACGGAACAGTTGAGGATGTTGTTTGAGAAATCAAGCAATGTCCTCTTTCTCTTTTTGCAAAAGATTTTTGATAAAACGGTATTCAATTCTTATTTCCTGCGTTACATTTTCGCCGCTTCGGTCTTTTTCGTAAACGGTTATGCTTTCAACAAGTCCGAACACAGTTTCACGGTCAAGCTCCGTTATATTTTCATATCGACTAATCATATCAAGCCAATCGTTAATATTACTCTCGGTTTCGCTTATGTCGCAGAGTTTATTTTTGATAATTGGCAGTTTCTTTTCCAATTCTGCCTTTTCATCTGTGAAATTTTTCATAAGTCCAAGTGCAATATCTTCCGGCATTTTCCCCGTGCATTTATCTTCATATACGCATTTAATTCTATCGTTTAATTCAAGCAAGCGTGTTTCTATGTTTTTAATTTTTGTTTTTACACTACCCATTTCGCCACGATTGCTTTTCTTTAACGCCTTGTAAAGTTTATCTGCCAAATGTTCTCTTTCATTTACGGCAAGAGTTGCATAATTGCGTATATCATTTAGAATAAATGTGCTTATATGATCTTCGTCAATGTAATGTGATGAGCAAGCCTTGCTGCCGTTGTTATTATACTTACTGCAACGGTACACACCCTTTTCACGGTCTTTTAACTGCTTACGCATATATGCCAAAGGCATACCACAGTCCGCGCACTTTATAAGGCCTGAAAACAGACCTATCATATCGTTTTTTGTCCTCCTCACAACGGTATGGTGATGTCGGTTAAACCTTTTTTGAACTCTGTCCCATAATTCTTTTTCAACAAGAGCTTCGTGTGTATTTTCAACAACAATCCAATTTTCGGGTGAAACAGTCCGCATTTTCTTTGTTTTGAATGAAACAACCTGCCGCTTACCCTGCACCATATTTCCTATGTACGCCTGATTTTTTAATAGTTGTGTTATCGTCGCACTGCCCCAAACATTTTTCTGTTCGGATAATGGATTTGTCTTACCCTCTTTTTCATAATGATAAAATCTCGGTGTGCTTACACCTTCTTTGTTGAGTTTGTCCGCTATCATACGGGCACTGTCACCATTTGCAAAATCATTGAACAGCCTGCGTACAATAAATGCGGCTTCGTCATCAATTATAAGAATGTGCTTATCCTCCGGAGATTTCATATATCCGTACGGAGCTTGACTACCCATAAACTTTCCCTGCTCAGCGCTTTTCTTTTTTACTTGTCGTACCTTTTTTGAAACTTGTTTTGGATAAATTTCGTTTAGTACGTGATGAAAAGCTGCTATGTCATTATCGTCTTTTATTGTGTCTATTCCGTCATTAACCGCAATAAACCTAATATCGTGTTCAATAAAGTATTCTTCGGTATAATATCCGGCTTCAACATAATTTCGTCCGAGTCTGGAAAGGTCCTTTGTAACAATGCAATTTATTCTGCCTATTTCGGCATCGTGAATCATTCTTTTGAAATCCGGTCTGTTAAAATTTGTGCCGGTATATCCGTCATCAATATAACAATCCTCTAATTTCCACCCCTTTTCATTTACATAGTCCATAAGAACTTGTCTTTGATTGGCAATGCTCATACTTTCTAAGCTGACGTTATGGTCATCTCTTGAAAGACGACAGTAAATACCCACATTATAATCATCATCGTGCATTAGCATAAATTATTACCTCCTACAAAATGCAGGACAATGATATAATAGAATAATTGTATGGGTATATTATAACGCGCTTTATTTGTTTTGTCTATGCCTGTGTAAGAGATTCAGCGCTTTGCACTGATGATTTTTTGCGTAATATGTCAAATACCAAATTACCTATTTTTTCTTTACCTGCAAAATGACTGTTCACAACATAAGTTGTATTTCCGGCTTTGTATGTAGAATTAAGAGTATTCATATCTGCCGGTTTGCTTTCGATATGCTCTAAATTACTCATATTTATTTACCTTTCATTTTCAGTTTATTTAACGACAGTCTGACAGCCGGTGGCACGGCTCACGGGACTTGCACCCTCCGCATAGTTCTTATGCAACCGCCCAATGCAGTGACGCGTTCAAGACGGGAGTATCATTATTTCATCATAGCATCATTGCTGTGCAGAATTGCCTTTTATTCTGCATTTACGGTAAAAATGTTTCTCGCTC
>CATZCM010000024.1 GCA_958417225.1 uncultured Eubacteriales bacterium
TTAACACCTGTGCTATTGCTTGCTGGATAATTCGGTCTATTACCGTTGGTATTCCTAACTTTCTTACACCGCCGTTATCCTTGGGAATTTCTACTCGCCTTACTAGGGTCGGCTTGTATTTGCCGTTCCGTATCAGGTCAAGTAATTCTTCCCTATATTCTTTCAGCCAGGGCAGCGCTTCGTCAACCGTCATTCCATCTACTCCGCTTGCCCCCTTGTTGGCTTTCACTCGCTTGTAGGCTCTGTTCAGATTTCCTCTGTCAAGTACCTTTTCAAGCAAGTCTGCACCGTCCTTTCGGTCAACCTCTCGACTTTCGGTACTATACACTTCTGCATACTCTCCGTGTTTCACACTATCCATTTGCAGACAACCGCATTTATCGGCGTATTCTGTTTTCATCATATCGGTCTCCTTTGGTCACTTACTCAGGACTTATGGTTGCTCGGTCCTCCCCGAAAAAAATTTTTCCCCTCGGTACTATGACTTCTGCTGACTTCTTGCAGTTCGTTGTTACTACAGTTTGCTCTGCCTGCAAGACCTCCTCGGGTAAGCGTAATCACCCTCATCTCATATATCTGCTACATTTACACCTTGAAACTCGGGCAGTATCGAACTTTGTTTTGTTTAGCAAGCTCGTCCATTTCAAAATGACTTCTATGTAGTTTCTGTTCGTCAGATCGAGGTTTTGCCCGCAGGAACTCTTGTAAGTCCCCACATCCGACTTCTTTCAGACTCCGCCTCGCAACGGATGCCCTTGTCTTCAGCTAACAGTTCCTACTGCCAAGCCTGTAGTGGACTTTCACCACCTAGTTGTTACGCGTGCCGAGCACACTAAAATAAACTTCCTTTAAAAAATCATATTTTTAAAGGAAGTTTATTTAGATGTGCCCGGATACTTTGCAAATAAAATTAAGCATTAATGATCTAATCCAAGTGCCTTTGCTACAACATTAAAAGCACCTATTTTTAATTTCGCTACGTTGTTATTTACTCCGCCAGTAATATTTACTAACTCATTTTCGTTCAAAAGGGATACACCTTCTTGTTGATCATATTCCCAATAAAGTGCATTACAAAAATCTTCAAAAGTTATATCTTCGCTAATGTATGGTTGTGCTATGTCGTACATTTCTTCCTCAGTTTCAGCTTCAAGGATTTCTTCTTGAAGGTTTTGATCTTCCACTAACGATTTGAAAAAATTCTCCACAATGAACACGTCCTTTACAATAATATAGAAATTACAAATAGTATATACTATTTTTTTTGAAATGTCAATCTTCTTTTTAACTTTTTGCGTAAAATTTTCTAAAGAATTTACCATGCTTGTTTGGTCTACATTTTGGTTTGAATTTCACAAGTATAGTATCTTCTCCGATTATTTCGATGTCGTCCCATCGGATGATGATATCATCGTGCCTTCCAAATAATCCGAAACATTTCAATCGACCAAATACGATGATTGCAACAACTTTAGCTGATTTAACGTCTATTTCCACGTCGTTTACACATCCTAGCCGTGTTCCATCACAAATGCATATTACCTCTTTGTTTTTTAGTTCCACTAACCTGCAACAGCATCCCAAAGATACTCCCTCCTTATTTGCCCATTTTTAAATTTATATGTGCAAAGTAAAGTTTGTAGACTTTTTTATATTAAGGAAGAAATTTATTTAAATAGCTGTACAAGAGTGTTGTATTTATGATATAATAATGAAGTAAAAATTAATCTGATGGTAACAAGATTTGAGAATGGTCTCAAATTTAAGAAAGATAATAAAGTAAGAAGGGACGTAAAAATGAAAAAAATAAAAGTTTCACCAGATCAAGGACTAACACTTTCACAGGTACAGTATAGGATAAGAAATCGTCTTGTAAATTACGATACAGCAATACCGACAAAGTCAGTAAAGCAAATTATAAAAGACAATTTATTAACTCTTTTTAACCTTTTAAATTTATTGTTAGCAATATCGCTTTTATGTGTGGGATCCTTTAAAAATATGTTATTTCTTGGGGTAGTTTTTTCAAATGTAATTATTGGAACATATCAAGAAATTAACGCGAAGAGAACCATAGACAAATTATCGATAATTTCTGCAAGTAAGGTACACGCTATGAGAAATGGTACTAAGCAAGAAATTCACATAAATGAAGTTGTTTTAGATGATGTGATATGTTTAGAGCGTGGAAATCAAATTGCAGCAGATTCAGTTGTGGTAGAGGGGGAGTGCTTTGTAAATGAATCTCTTATAACAGGTGAATCAGATTCAATAAAGAAAAAAGTTGGTGACACATTGCTATCAGGGAGTTATGTGGTAAGTGGTCGATGCAAATCCCAAGTTATTCATATCGGGGAAGAAAATTACGCAGCGAAAATTTCTAAAGATGCCAAATATATAAAAAAGGTTAATTCAGAAATAATGTCTACATTCAAAAAAATAATTTTAATTGTTTCCATTTTAATTGTTCCAATTGGAACCTTTTTATTTGCAAAACAAATTAAAGTAGCGGGAGCTACAACTAAATCAGCTACAGAAAAAACAGTAGCAGCTTTGGTGGGAATGATTCCAGAAGGATTAGTGTTACTTACGAGTTCTGTTTTAGCAGTAAGTGTTATTCGGCTTGCGAAGCGGAAAGTAATGGTTCAAGAGCTGTATTGCATAGAAACGTTAGCAAGAGTAGATACCTTATGTCTTGATAAAACCGGGACAATTACTGAGGGAACTATGGAGTTTCATAATATCATCCCGTGGGGTAAAAATAATAGTGAGGATATTGAAAAAGCGCTTTCTATCTTTACATCAGTGCTTGAGGATTCTAATCCAACGTACGACGCAATTAGACAAAAATTTACACCAGCATCGATTTCAGATACAATTTTAACAACCGTACCATTTTCATCAGAAACGAAGTGGTCAGGAATTTCCTTGAAAAATTACGGAAGTTTAATAATTGGTGCAGCTGAGTTTATTTTACCTGAGTCTGAGCTAAGATTGATTCGAGAAAAGCTCCATGCAATTTCTAAAGAAAATCGTGTATTAACAGTTATACGCTCAAGTGAGGCCATTAAATCAGAAACTCTGCCAAAGACATTAGAAGTTATTGGATTTGTACTTTTGAAGGACAAAATACGCACAAACGCAAAGGATACATTAAATTACTTTAAAGAACAAGGTGTTGATTTAAAGATTATTTCAGGAGATAATACGCTAACTGTGGCATCTATAGCACGGCGTGCAGGGCTAGATAATGCAGATAAGTGCGTTGATGCGACGACGTTGAAAACTGATGAAGAAATATACAAAGCTGCAGAAAAATACGCGGTTTTTGGAAGAGTTTCTCCGGTACAGAAGAAAAAGATAATTTGTGCATTAAAAGCTCAAGGACACACAGTTGCGATGACTGGGGATGGGGTGAATGATGTACTTGCACTAAAAGAGGCTGACTGTAGTGTCGCAATGGCGGCTGGTAGTGATGCAGCTAGAAATGTGTCTCAATTAGTATTATTGAACTCAGATTTTAGTTCGATGGTAAAGGTGGTGCAAGAAGGACGAAGATCAATAAATAATATTCAACGCTCATCGTCATTATTTTTAGTAAAGACAATTTATTCCACTGTTTTAGCAATTATTTTTTTGTTTGTGAGTATGCAATATCCGTTTATGCCGATTCAGCTTACGCTAACAAGTGTATTAACAATAGGGATTCCGTCCTTTGTATTAGCACTTGAACCGAATCACGAACGTGTGAGAGGACATTTCTTCGTTAACATATTAAACAAAGCTTTACCTGGCGCTATAACTATTATATCCAATATAATAATTATAATGACTCTTAAAGATGTTTTCCAAATACCTCAAAATGGAGCATCTACATTATCTGTACTATTAACTGGATTTTCTGGACTTTTACTGCTTTCTACTATTTGTAAGCCGTTTAATGTGCTTCGTACAGTATTGTTTATCCTCATGTGTTCAGGGTTTGTTGTTGCGGTTTTATTCTTCCAAAGTATATTTTCACTTGTTTCTCTTACGCCGACGTTGTTCGGAATTTTGTGCCTTCTTATGATTCTTGCAACTATTATTTTCAGTTTAGTTACATTTGTATTTAATGACATCCATATAAAAAATAATTTTCTCCATGAGTAAATGAATTATCTTTGAGCAAAATAAATACGGCGGACAAACCCGCTAAATAACCAAAAGGGGTGAATAACGTGCTTGACAGAATAGCGCTCATTTTAGTTATAATTGGCGGCATAAATTGGGGGTCTATAGGATTATTTCAATTTGATATAGTTGGATGGATCTTTGGTGGTCAATGGTCGATTGGAAGCAGAATAGTGTTTACACTCGTAGCATTAGCTGCAGTGTGGTGCATATCTTTGCTATTTAGAGACCGTGAAGGAGAACTGGTCCCTGCCGCTGAATAATTAAAGCCGATACTCTCAAGCAAGCATAATTGCTCGAAAGTATCGACTTTTTTATTGTATTAATTTTTTTGATTTTAGGAAATGTATGGCACGCTTTAGTATAGTTATATTATTTTTGAACTCAAGCAATTTTATGGCTTCGTTAACCGTTAACCACTTATATGCGGAAAGCTCTTCTTTTTGAAGTACAATGTCTGTTGTGTCAACCATGGACAAGAAAAATACCACGCGTTTTTTTGCATTTCCAAATGAGTAATAGTCACTTACCTCGCGAAATCCATCGATAATGTCTATTTTTAAACCTGTTTCTTCCATAACTTCTCTTATGGCAGTTTGACGTTCGCTTTCATCACGTTCGATATGTCCTTTTGGGAATCCCCAAGATCTCGAGTTTTTATTTTTCACGATTAAAACTTTTGGAACGGGACCGTTGTGTATAATTACCGATCCACAAGATTTTTCATATCGACATATTAAAGACGTAATTTGTTGATGATTTATGTTGGAAAGCAGTGCGCGAATTTCCGGTTCATAGTACACGAATCCTCGTGGAGCAACAATTAATTTTTTTTCTTTAGGAGATTCACGATTTATCATTCCAATAACAACAGCTGAAAATTTATCCCGGGGTTCTTTTTTTGATAGAAAATACACAGGCAAACTTTTCACATTAGGGGTAAATGGTATGGATCTTCCGCAGTAAACTGAGCTTCCAACTTTTGATACATAACCCTTCCTTGAATAGTCCCTTTTAATTCGTATTATTTTGCCAAACATATTATTTTACCTAAACCTCATAATTTGACGTCCCTTTCTTTGAAATAGTTTATTATCATCAATATTAGTGAACACATGTATATTTTACAATTTTTTCGAGAAAAATGCAAGAGAAATTTTTTGAAATTATAGAGTAGTTTGCTTTGATTTTCGCAGGTAAATGCTAATAAAGTCAGTATTGAGAAGTGTTGTTAGTATCCAAAATTTTTCCGATCAGTGTATTGGACACTAAAAAACCTTCTCTAGTAAGGCGTATACCATTTGATGTATCAACGTAAGGCAATTTTTTTGCATTTTCGATGTACGTATGTGGGATTGATTTTCCAAATTTACAATAATACTTTTTTGGAGTTACTCCACTAACGAGCCTGAGTTGAAGCATCACATATTCTTCTTCGTCTGCCCCGAGACCATCATCTATGATTTTTGGTTGTTTTATGAAATTTTCTATATTTCTCTCAAAATAAGATCTTCTACCATTGAAAAAAGAATGTGCAGAAGGGCCTAAACCTATGTATTCGCAACAATTCCAATATTTTTTATTATGGCGGCTTTGGTAACCGGGTATAGCAAAATTTGAGATTTCGTATTGCCTAAACCCAAATTTCTCTAATTTTTCACATGTTAAAAGGTACATATCTTTTTCGAGGTCTTCGTCTGGTAATTTAAGTGATTTTTGATTTTTAAAAAAGAGTGTTCCAGGTTCAATTTTGAGCAGGTATGTGGAAATGTGTTGGATATTTAAATTTTTACATGTTTCGATTGAGTTGGTAAGACTGCTGAGTGTTTGAAGTGGAGTGGCAAGCATTAGATCAATGGAGATATTTTCGAAACCATCGTGTTGTGCTTGTTTTATAGCGTTGATAGCCGTTTTTGCATCGTGGGTTCTACCAAGCTGCCGAAGTTCTATGTCATTAAATGACTGTACTCCAAAGGAAAGTCTATTAATACCGGATGATAGGAGTTCTTTAAAGGAAAGTGCGTCTTTTTGAGTGGGGTTTAGCTCAATCGTTATCTCGGCATTTTTCAGATTAAAGTACTCTTGTGCGCTAAAAATAAGTTTAGTGATGCGTTTAGTACCGAGAATACCCGGGGTTCCTCCACCAAGATATAGCGTGTCAACGGTGATTTTGTATGTATTACTTAATTTCCTTATTTCACTGCAGATTTTTGCAACATATGAGTCCATTAATGACTCATCTTGGTTAATTGAGTAAAAATCACAATATGGACATTTTCTTTTGCAAAAAGGGATGTGTATGTATAACCCAATTGGTGTATGTTGTGTATTCAATGTTGATCACTCCAAAAAATAATGTAATTTTACACTGTGTGTTGAATATTTTGCTGTTTTTTTGAAATTTCAAAAAAAGTTATTGACAAAAAATTTTTTATGTGATAAAATATCTAAGTAGTGAGATGCTGGTGTAGCTCAGTTGGTAGAGCAGCTGATTTGTAATCAGCAGGTCGGGGGTTCAAGTCCGTCCACCAGCTCCACTTTTGTGGGAGATTTCCCGAGCGGCCAAAGGGGGCAGACTGTAAATCTGTTGCATTTTGCTTCGGTGGTTCGAATCCACCATCTCCCACCAATTAAGCAACCTTTATGGTTGCTTTTTTAATTAAATGAATCCTTTACGATGTTTTTGAGCGTTTGGTAATTGCTAAATGCTTTTTGTTTTATCTAGTACATTATACCACATGAAAGGAGTTTTTCAAATGAAAAAATTATTATTACATATTTTTTCTATAATTGCATTGTGTTCGTTAATGTTAGGTTGTGCAAGTGCGTACAGTGAAATTGAAATCCATCCGGGGAAAATCTTTACTAGAGGCATAGTTACAGATACGTGCTATACTAGTGAATGGCTTGGTTTGAAGTATACTTTAACTGATCAAATGAAAATGGATGATTTCGATACGGAAGGCAGTGAAAATGCCGTTGCTGAAATGTATGCTAGTGTGAAGGAAATGGAAGATGATATTAGTATACTTGTGGAGAAAAGTTCGGCAAATATAGATCAACAGATTAAAGCTCTTAAGGATGAAATCCAAAGTAGATACGATACTGTGGAATTTGAGGATATTTCGCAGAAAAGTTTGTGTGATCTAAAGTTTATTCAGCTCGGATGCGCTTCTACAATCGATGATGTGCAATTTTATCAGATGATTTTGTTTAAAAAAATCGACGATCGCTTCGTTTTTATAATTACCAATGCGTCTACAAAAGAAGATTGTGATAGACTTTTGGATGGGTTTTCAATATTGTAAAACCTGTATTTGTATAATTTCCCCCTTACGGTGCAGTGATACTGTTATCGTAAGGGGGAGTTTTTCTGTTAAGTGGGTCATATTTCGACACGTTATAGATCAATTTACTTCTTTAGATCTACTGGTTGAAGAGTGTAATTGTTGTGTAGTGTTGAGTTCGGTTTACTATTATTGAAAAAATTAACCTTGCAAGATATCTTCACAACCTTCTAAATAATCATAAAGATTACTAGTACACAGTATGTCCTCTGTACAAAATTCAATTATTTCAAATTTCGGTGTCTCATATGTTTCGTTATTCATTTTAGCTTCCTCCTGATACTTAAGAGTTTTCATATTCAGCTGCGTATTTTCCGCAGTAATAAGCAGCTATCGCAAAGTTTTTATGAGTTGGATTATTTTCTTTACACTCAATTTCTTTAGCTAAATAAGTATTTATACTGTATGTTAATACATCCTTAGGTACGGCGTTATCTTCGTCAAGTGGCGTGATTCGAATTTTTTCTGCGTACCACTTAAAAGGAACTGGAATATCTATATATGAAGATCCACTCGATAGTTCTAAGGTATATGTATAGGATGCGATGCGTACCATAACTTTCGTAGCGGACGTATCAGTGTTATAAGTCACTCTGAGTATAGTTCTACTTCCCCAGAGGACTGTTGCTTTTTGCCAAATGCCTCCAGGTTTACACTTTTTATCTTTATCAATTATACCATCTATACTAGAAGGAGTGGGAAAAGGTGAATTTGCACTTGAGGAATTGGTTAAGCTAACAGCTGCGTCGCGAAGGTAAAAGATTGCTTTAACTAAAAGTTGGAGAGTGTCGCTTGGGTCTTCGCTTTGTAGAGGTTTAAGGTATTTCTCTAGTGAAGAACCTGTGAAACTACTTGGTTGGCTTACTTGTGGAATTTGTTCTGATGGCAGACATGCAATTAAAAGATCATTTTGTGGACTTATTATTTGCCAAGTATTGTTTTTATTAAGCCTGCACAGCATATTAGTACTAAGATTGTTGTGTTGAAGAGCAAATTCATATATTTCTTCGGTGATTTTGTTAGGTGTGACGTAATATGAACAGGTGCCATTATTGGATTCTATAGTGCAGTGTAGTTCACTTTCTTCTTGTTTTAAAGAAATGTTGCAAGGTTCGGCTGAACATACGTCAGTTATGTTTCCTGTTTGGGTGTTTACGTATAAGTGGTAATAAGTAATAGATACACCATTGATTTCACCTTTTAATGTATTTATTAAAGTACATGGAAACGCTTCCGCACCGATAGATGTTACGCTAGCAGGTATATCAATTTTTTCTAACTGGGAGCACCATGCAAAGGCGTAATTACCGATAGTTCTCAATTGGCTATCGCCGATAAAAGATACAGTAGTTAGTGAGAAGCACTCTGCAAATGCTGCATTATCAATATATGTTACGCTAGCAGGTATTTCGATTTTTTCTAACAGGGAGCACCATGCAAAGGCATGATCACCGATAGATGTTGTGCTGGTGTTGATTGTGATTGATTTTACTTGAGTTGAAACCCAGAGTAATTGTGTGGCGTCTGCAGAGTATAGGGCACTGTCTGTTTTTTTAAAATTGGGATTACTTTCTACGTTTACATTGGAGCACCCTGCAAATGCTGCATTACCAATAGATGTTACGCTAGCAGGTATATTAATTTTTTCTAACTGGGAGCACCATGCAAAGGCGTAATTACCGATAGATGTTACACTAGCAGGTATTTCGATGTCTTTTAACTGAGAGCACCATGTAAAGGCGTAATCACCGATAGTTTTCAATTGGCTATCACCGATAAAAGAGACAGTAGTTAGTGAGGAACAATCTTCAAAAGTGCTTTTGCCAATAGATATTACGTTAGCAGGTATTTCGATGTCTTTTAACTGGGAGCACCATGTAAAGGCGTAATCACCGATAGATGTTGTGCTGTCGTCGATTGAGATTGATTCTACTTGAGTTGGAACCCAGAGTAATTGTTTGGCGTCTACATAGTATATAGCGTTATCTTTTTTTACAAAATGGCAATTATTTGTACTTACGTTTACATTGAAGCACCCTGCAAAGGCGGCATTACCAATAGATGCTACGCTAGCAGGTATATTAATTTTTTCTAACTGGTGGCACCCTGCAAAGGCGTAATCACCGATAGTTTCCAATTGGCTATCGCCGATAAAAGAGACAGTAGTTAGTGAGAAACAATTTTCAAAAGTGCCTTCGCCAATAGATGTTACACTAGCAGGTATATTAATTTTTTCTAACTGGGAGCACCATGCAAAGGCGTAATCACCGATAGATGTTACGCCAGAACCTATTACAACTTCTGTGATATTATTATCCCAGGGGTAGGAATTTCCTTGATCGTAGTTATACATATTTCCTGTCCCTTCAATAGTTAATATGGTGCCCTTTTGGCTAAATGTCATATTATCTCCACATTGGTCTGTCCTATCAGCAAACACAGGTGTTGGGAACATAATGAACAATAAAACAGCAATTGTTGGGAAAATAAACATAAGGCATATATTGTATATTTTTTTTATATTCATATCCGTATCGTCACTGAAAGAGATTAGATTTATGTGTGTATTTGTTTTTTTTCAGTGACTTCCCCCTTTCTTATTCAATCTTTGTTATTTTGGTACTTTTATTGATAAAGCTTTATTCTGCAAGAATTATTGGATCACCTTCCTTCAATACGTATGAGATGTGTTTTCAGACTGTTTTTACAACAGATTATGTATTCTGTGGTAAAAAAATTCTCGAAAATAGTCATAAAGCCTGAAAATAATATGCATATTCATACTCTTGTAGCAATTATACTACATTTAATTACGCAAATCAACAAAAACAAACTTAAATTCAAAACTTTGTGTGTTTTTACAAATTCACTAATGTATGTTTATCTTAACCTTACAATATATATAAATAAATTCTGTTATTCAATTTTAACCCTAAATTAATTAGAAATTTAAATTTTTATAGTGAGTAAATAACAGTTATCATTATTTATTCTTTTTTTGTTTTTTTACCACAGAATACATATTCTGTGGTAAATCTATCAAAAAGGCAAAAAAGCCAAGAAAAATATAATTGAAAAGAAAGAGTTACAAAGGATGCAAATGCAGCACAGGCAGAACCTTTTCCACCTACGTACCGTATATTTTTTGAGATTCGTCGTAGCAAATTTAAGCCTAACCCAATTGGCAACTTAGGTTAAGCCTCGGTATATAGAATATCACATTGCATACTCCTCTTTTGAGTCTGTAAATAATCCTTCAATTTTTTCCTTTAAACGTTCATACATATCCTTGCACTCAAGTGTGCCAAATGTCTCCAACTCTTTCAAGATAAACCAACCATATCCGTATTCACCTCTGGTTTTCGTTAATTTCTTTCATTAACTGGTTTCCACATATCTTGTCAGTTTGTGGAACTATTTTTTTGATCCAGTTTTTCATTAGCATTTACCCTAACGAGTACTCCGTACACAAATACAGTTTCATGTGATAAATATCCCGCCTTCTCTATTGCATTTAATATTCATATAGAATATTTCTTCTATTGTTTTCTACATCTGTGTCTAAAATTATAACTTACGGTTAAAAAATAAGATATTTGCTCATACATCAAATATCTCAAAAACCAATATTTCTTCCACTGTTTCTCTAAGTAACGGTAATTCGCACAAACGCTGTATTAACATTACTTGTTAAACCGATCTTTTTTTGACAAAAATAGGGGACTGTTGAATTATAACAGTCCCTATTATTTTGATTAAAACAAACTATTACTCATCCGTTCCGATCAAAACTGTCTTTCCCTCAAACGCGAAACCATAGTGAAAAATTTTTTCTTTTGACACACCTCTTGCTAAAAGTTGCGTGTCATACTGTTTTTCTCGAATTTGTTTAAGAGCATTTTGAACTGCTCCTTCAAGTGTTTTGTCCCGATTTTGCTTAAACACCTTAAATTCAATCACATATGCATTTCGATTCTTGTCAAGCGGTTCTAACATCACATCGTACCTTCCAAATCCACTTTCACGATTTGACGTTAACACGTATTTTTTTGACAAATTCACAAGTAACCCTAAAACAAAACCTTGATAAAATCTCTCTGGTTTTATCATATCAGACGGTTTATTGCACACGTCAAACGAACTGAACATCATCTTTGTAATTTCGTTCATATATTCGTTCATGTAATCAACATCATTTTCTAGCAGGGCCTTAACAAAATTATTGTATTGAGGGTAAACCTCTTCAAACCACTCGTTCACCATATTTTCAAACATTGTATAGACTTCTTTATTTGTTAGCGCTAATCTGTAGTTTTGATCTAAATCTGTACAATCCTTTGGAGCACGTACTATTTTCAAGTATCCGCTCGCAAGTAGCAAACTCCATATTGCTGTCCTTTTCTTGTTTAGTTGGTTAAACACTATTTGCTCATCGATTTGTACTACCAAATCCTTTCCCTCAAGAAGATCCTCCATAATCTGTTTTACATCCGGATTTCCCTCCTGAATAAGTTTTCCTACTAAACTATTCGCACTTGTATTTGCCCAGTAAGCCCCTACTTTTCTTTTTTCAATAAAGTTCAGTATTGACCATGTATTATATATATCTCCATACTCCCCATATTTAAATCCATCATACCATTCTTTCACTTCTTCCTTATGTTTTGACAGTGAAAATTGATCTAACGCATCAAAAACTTCTTTTTCCGTAAATCCAAACGCTGTTTCATATTTTTGAGATGTTGTTGTTACTACCTCTGGATTATTAAAATCTGAAAAAATCGATTCCCTACTCACACGCGTTATTCCTGTCATCACTGCTCTTCCCATGTATGGATTTGTCTTAAATGTTGAATTGAAGAGGCCTCGGGTTAATTCAACAAATTTATCCCAATAACCATTCACATAAGCTTCTTGCATCGGAGTATCATACTCATCCAAAAATATTAATACTCTCTCACCATAGTACCTATACAAATACGAAGACAATTCATGTATTGCACTTGTAATCATGATTTCGTAAATAATTTTGTCAGGAGACGTATTTTTAAGATATCTATCCAATATATCAAACCCTTCTTTTTCTGTTTGACTCAGTGTATCACCCTTTAATAAGTATGCATGTCTCTTATATAAATCCGATATTGCCGAAATAATTCCATCTCGAGCTCCTTCATACGTTAGGCTTTTTATCCCGGCAAAACTTAAAAATATCACTGGATATTTGCCTTGCATATCCCGGTACTTTTTTTCTTCCCAGATGGATAATCCTCCAAACAGCTCCTCACCACGACCTTCATATTGATTCGAGAAAAAACACTCCAGCATACTCATATTTATCGTTTTTCCAAATCTTCTTGGTCTAGTTATTAGGGTAACATCATCTGCATTTTCCCACCATTCCTTAATAAACATCGTTTTGTCTACATAAAAACATTTCCTTTCTCGAAGCTTCTCAAAGTCTTGAATTCCTATCCCTACTGCTGATTTCATATTTTCCGCCCCTCACTATATTTTTCATAACTACATCAAGTGTTTTTTCTATTAGATTTATTCTCGCAAATTCCTGTCTGTATAAGTTAATTTTAAACATACTAATTGTCTATACATTTTTTCTTATTTTCACTTTACTCATCCGTTCCGATCAAAACTGTCTTTCCTTCAAACGCGAAACCATAGTGAAAAATTTTTTCTTTTGACACACCTTTAGCTAAAAGTTGCGTATCATACTGTTTTTCTCGAATCTGTTTAAGAGCATTTTGAACTGCTCCTGTAAGTGTTTTGTCCCGATTTTGCTTAAACACCTTAAATTCAATCACATATGCATTTCGATTCTTGTCAAGCGGTTCTAACATCACATCGTACCTTCCAAATCCACTTTCACGATTTGACGTTAACACGTATTTTTTTGACAAATTCACAAGTAACCCTAAAACAAAACCATGATAAAATCTCTCTGGTTTTATCATATCAGACGGTTTATTACACACATCAAACGAACTGAACATCACCTTTGTAATTTCGTTCATATATTCGTTCATGTAATCAACATCATTTTCTAACAGCGCTTTAATGAAATCATTGTATGATGCACTTTGTTGTCTAAACCAACCCTTTATCATATTCTGGAACATCACTCGAACTTCCTTATTTGTCAGCGCCAATCTATAGTTTTGGTCTAAATCTGTACAATCCTTTGGAGCACGTACTATTTTCAGGTATCCACTCGCAAGTAGCAAACTCCATATCGCATTTACCCCACCATCCAATTGATTAAACACGATCTGTTCATCGATTTCTGCCACAAGATCTTCTCCCTCAAGTAAACTCTCCATTGTTTTTTTCACATCCGGATTTCCCTCCTGGATAAGTTTTCCTACTAAACTATTCGCACTTGTATTTGCCCAGTAAGCCCCTACTTTTCTTTTTTCAATAAAGTTCAGTATTGACCATGTATTATATATATCTCCATACTCCCCATATTTAAATCCATCATACCATTCTTTCACTTCTTCCTTATGTTTTGACAGTGAAAATTGATCTAACGCATCAAAAACTTCTTTTTCCGTAAATCCAAACGCTGTTTCATATTTTTGAGATGTTGTTGTTACTACCTCTGGATTATTAAAATCTGAAAAAATCGATTCCCTACTCACACGCGTTATTCCTGTCATCACTGCTCTTCCCATGTATGGATTTGTCTTAAATGTTGAATTGAAGAAACTGCGCATAAAACTCGTGAATTCCTTCCAATACCCATTAATATATGCCTCTTGCATTGGCGTATCGTATTCATCCAAAAAAATAAGCACCTTTTCTCCATAATATTGGTTCAGCCAATTTGTCATATAATTTATTGCTATAGCTGCAGTCGCATCGGACATGTCTAAATTCACACTATCAAATAATTGGTTACCTATCTGCTGCAAATGCCCCTCTGTCCTTAAAAAGTTATATTTTTCATATACCCTCATTATATTTTGAATAACTGCCATTCTTGCTTCCTCGTACGTCGGACTTTTTATCCCAGCAAAACTTAAAAATATTACTGGATACTTGCCTTGCATATCCCGATACTTTTTTTCTTCCCAGATGGATAATCCCCCAAACAGTTCCTCACCACGTCCTTCATACTGATTCGAGAAAAAACACTCCAACATACTCATATTTATCGTTTTTCCAAATCTTCTCGGTCTAGTTATTAATGTAACATCATCTGCATTTTCCCACCATTCCTTAATAAACATCGTTTTGTCTACATAAAAGCATTTCCTTTCTCGAAACTTCTCAAAGTCTTGAATTCCTATCCCTACTGCTAGTTTCATATTTTTTCCGCCCTTCATTGTCTTCTTCATAATATCTCATAATCTAAAGTTTAATATTCTCTACTATTTCAACTTTTAGTGTAACATATTTACTTTTTATTATATCACACTCTATACCTTCCTAGCAATATCAAAAACAACACACAAAAATAAAAATTCACTAATAAGTAAAAGGGACCACTAAATTATGGTCCCTCTAACTGTGAATCTGGATTCTTTTCTATATTTTCACCATCAAAATACGCATTTAATACATCACGCACAACATTAAACATAGGACCCTGATTTCCAGCATGTTCCATCATAACTGCAACAGCAATTTGCGGATTATCATACGGTGCAAAACAAACAAATGTTTTATTATCCTTATGTCCCGCCTTCTCAGCCGTACCAGTTTTACCTGCAACTGGAACTCTAAAACCTGCAAGGGCCGTACCCGTTCCCCGCTGAACAACTGACCTCATTCCCCTTTTCACTATATCAAGGTTTTCTGGTGAAATACCTGTTTCCTCCACTAAAGTCGGTTTTTCAGGGTCATTTTCCCATATAACCTCATTTCTTCCGTAATTTGTTACCTTTCGAACGAAATGTGTCCTATACCGATGACCACCATTAGCAATCGTAGCCACATATGTCGCCATTTGCATGGGAGTAAGTAAATTTTCCGATTGACCAATTGAGGCCTGCATAGTATCCATATAAGTCCAAACTTCACCGCGTCCTTCTTTTCTATCCTTATTTGCAAGTACACCCTCACTTTCCGGTATTTCTATTCCGGTTTTAACCCCGAGTCCTAATTTTTTACAATAATAATTCAGCCGTTCTATACCAGTTAATTCACCCGCTCGAAGAAAAAACGAGTTGCATGACAAAGATAACGCCGGAATTACAGATATATTTCCATGATACCCTGTTGAACATCTAACATTTTTATACCCATGTGCACAAAACAATGAACTTGATTCATTTATAATACTTTCCTGTAAAGCTGCACATGCAACAGCTGGTTTAAAAGTAGACCCTGGTGCAAAACCCGTGTAGAAAGATCTATCAATAAGTGGTTTAGTAGGATCATTCATCAAATTACTAAAATAAGCATCATCAGTCATGTATTTATTCAAATCGTACCCAGGACAAGATGCCGCCGCCAACACTGAAAAATCACGAACATCCAAAGCAACAACTCCACCTGCAATACAATCAGAACTTCCTATAGATTTAATATTTCGAATGATTGATTCTGTAGCAATTTTTTGCATCCTCGCATCAAATGTCAAAAAAACTGTATGACCTGGTTGAGCATTTTGCGTCTCCAACACCTTAACTGTATTTTCTTTCTTATTTATCTCAACGTACTTTTTTCCTTCAATTCCCCTCAAATCCGATTCAAGTGCATATTCAATCCCATCTCTACCCATTCTGTCATTTAGTTTATATCCCTTATCTTTTAACTTATCATAATCTTCTTTAGTTATTGCTCCGACTGTACCTATTATATGTGGGGCTACAGATCCATTAATACATTTTCTTGTAGCTGAAGTCGTAATCTTCACACCTTTATATTTATCAGAATTTTCAGAAACAATAGCTACCAACTCAGGACTAACTTTTTGAGCAAAAGTGTACGGTTTGGTAAACGATGTATCAAACCCACTTCGAGTCATGTTATACCGAACACTTACAATTTTCCTCTGATTCTCCATAGAAAATGATTCACAACGATACTTACTCACCAATTTTGCCATGCAATCGTTTGCTGACGCATAGCTGTTAACATTAAGATTCGAACGTCCCTTCAATTCGCTTATCAAACCGTCCTTATTCTGAGAAAAAACATATCCACCATTACCATCAAATTCGATTGGCAAAATATCTATCCATTTTTCACCCTTAAATTCAAACAATTTTATAAGTTCAATAATAATTTCGTTAATCCGGTCTTTGTCAACAGAAATCTTGTCAAAGTACACCTTATACCCGGTTTCATTTATTGCAAAGCCTCTCCCATTAACATCAACTATTTCTCCACGGACAGCCTCCGTGCTAAACGTATATGAACTACTACTTTTATTAGCTTTTTCTCTATACTCATCACCTTGTATTATTTGCCAATTTACAAGCCTCCCGATATATAAAGCCATTACAGAAAACAAAAATATAATAATAAATATACTTCGTCTTTTATATATTTTTTCCTCTTCCATCATAAATCACCTATTTCCATACTTATCATTCTTTCTCGTGAGTTAACAACATAATTGATTTATTAAACAAATAAAAAACAGGAACTAAAATAAACGTAACTAACATTCTTGGTCCATAATTATGGAAAAGCACATATTCAATTTGATCATAACCTTTCATAAGATAAAAAAACAAAAAATGCATTCCATAAGAAAAAACAATCACAATAACAGCAGTCCACAAAACATTTAATATATTTGTTCTTATAACATTAGATGTAAGGAAACCTATAAAAAAGCATAATACTGCAAACAAAACCGTATTCACACACAAAGGCACCCCCGCACCAAAATCCATCAAAATTCCTACAAGTAATCCGAAACACATCGACACAACATCACTCTCAAAAAAAGCAATCGATACCGCAATTGTTAATACAATGTTAGGATTAATAGCATAAGAGTCAAATTTCGGTATAGGAGTCTGTTGGACTATAAAGAACAAAATTATCTCTACAGTATACACCGTAAATCTAATCCACCTACGGCTTGATTTTTCCAAAATTATCCCTCCCTCTTTTTTCTTGTTACTTTTAAATCAGAGGTAGCAACTGTAGTCGTATTAGAAGTCTCATTATTTTCAGAAGTTTCAGTACTTGTTGTATCCTTAGGTAAAAGGTCTTTAATTGACTTTGTTTCGATATTTCCCTTTCCTTGGAAAGAAGTAACTACTAAAACATCTCTTACTACACGAATATCCTCAAATGGTTCAATTATAGCATATCGTGATGAATCAAACTCATCATTTTTCAATTCACAAACTCGCCCTACAATTAAATTTCTAGGATAAATTCCTCCTAACCCAGTTGTCACTACTAATCCATCAGTTTTCATCGTAGTCTGTGCAGGCACATATGACAGTCTAGTTAAATTCTGATCGGCAAGTGTTACATTTCCCGTTATTACACCGCTGTCTTGAGTTTCACGGTCAGCTGCACCCACACAACAATCAGGTGATAAAATAGTTGCTACTTTAGCAGATGTAAGATTAACAGATACCACACGTCCAATTAACCCCTTCTGTGTAATAACCGGATCATTAACGGAAATCCCTGAGGATGAGCCCTGATTTATCATGAATCCATAAAAGTTATCATTTGTATCTCGGGCAACTACTGTCGCTGGTGAAAATTTTAAGCTCTCATTGGATTTTTTTATTTCCAAGTACTTTTCATATTTTTTATTTTCATTTTCGAGTTCCGTATAATTAACTAACTGTTCCCTGAGTTTTTGAATTTCATTCTGAAGCGCTGAAATTTCACTTTCATATGTCTGAGCAGTTTTTTCTGTCTCAAACAGCTTTCCCGCCGAATCTGAAACACCCGTAGTAAATTTCTGAATCGGCGACGTTAAAGCACCCCATATTGAATTTATAAAGTTATCAGAATATTGAAAAGTGATAAGAGAAACTCCAACCACTATACATATCGTTGCTAACAAAATTTTAAAACTCTTGCTTCTAAAAAATTCTTTCATTGACGGCCCTCCTGACAAGACAAACTAAAAAGCAAAATAGCGGTGAGTATCAAACCTACTCATCCGCCATTACCTCATTATCGATGACTATTAAGTTCGTTGCACCCAAAACTTGTAATCATTCATCATTATAAACTTCGATTGTTTCATTTAGAAACAATACATTAAAAATTTTTTAATTACTAAATACTATCTTCTTTTCTTTCGAGCCTTATAATATTCAGTAGGCATAGTAATCTCAAGTCTTTTGCCAGTACCATCCACAACACAATCAAGTGGATTTTCCGCAACATTAACTGGCATACTTGTTTCCTTTGAAATAAGCACATCCAAACCTCTTAACAATGCTCCGCCGCCAGTTAACATAATCCCATGATCTATAATATCAGATGACAATTCTGGAGGTGTTCTTTCCAAAGTATCTTTTATCGCATCAATTATTATTTCCAGTGGATCTTCCAATGCCTCTCTTATTTCGGGAGCAGTTATCGTTATATTTTTGGGAAGCCCGTCAACCAAGTTACGCCCCTTTATTTCAACAGATTCTTCTCCCTCATATGGAGCTGCTGAACCTATTTTAATTTTGATATTTTCAGCAGTTCTTTCCCCGATAAGAAGATTATATTTTTTCTTAACATAAGATATGATAGACTCGTCAAATTTATCCCCTGCAACTCTAACTGAACACGCAGTTACTATATCTCCAAGAGATATTACAGCAACTTCCGAAGTTCCTCCTCCAATGTCAACTACCATGCTCCCAGTTGGTTCCGCCACAGGAAGCCCTGCCCCAATAGCTGCTGCCATTGGTTCCTCAATGAGTTCCACCGCGCTAGCTCCAGCTTGACACGCCGCATCCTCAACTGCTCTGCGTTCCACCTCCGTAACTCCAGATGGAATGCAAACCACTACTCTTGGTTTTTTGCTAAAAAGTCCCGGTTTAATCGCACCACGAATAAAATGTTTCAACATTGTCGCCGTGATATCAAAATCAGCAATAACACCATCTTTCAACGGACGAACCGCAACAATAGATCCGGGTGTACGTCCAATCATTTCCTTTGCTTTAATCCCAACTGCAAGTACATTTCCATTTCTGGTATCTTCCGCTACTACTGAAGGTTCACGCATAACTATACCTTTCCCCTTCATGAAAACCAATGTATTTGCTGTTCCCAAATCAATCCCTATGTCTCTTGTAAACACCTGATCACAAACCCCTTTCAATACACTTATAAATTTTTTCTAAAATATTATGTGACTACTTATTATACCACAGATAGCCTATGTACACAACCATTTATAGACTTAACTCTGATTCTGTATTTTTACTTTTATCTATAAAACCATGATCAATATTCAAAAATTTCATCTCATGTACATTACATAAACACAAACATTTTTACTTACTATGATAAATTGTCTCCCACCTTTTAATTATACCTCGTATAAAAATTTTTCTCAACTTGTTTAAAAAAAAATTACCTTTTTCACTTTTTAAAAACTAGTATGCTCTTAATATTGTACATAATTCCAATTGTTTTTTTTAACAAATCACCAACAGTTTAATCCACAGATCGATAATACAATCCACGCGTATAGCTCTTTGAAAGCTTATTAGAGTTGTTGAAAACTTGAAAGTTTTCCTCACTTTCAACAGAGTTTTCAACAGTGAATCTCAAGGTGAAAAAATCAACTCCATGAATTTCATTTTTTCGGTCTCCCATGTACAAAGGAACACTATTCAAAATTTCAGTACAAACACCATCGCAAAGCATTGGAAATTTTACGTTTTTCCTATCAGCGATTTCGCACTTCCCACAGTTTCCAGCACAATTGTTGAAAGTATTTACACCCGGACAATTTCTCGTTAACATAAGCGGAAGTCGACCATATACAATAATTCCTCGTGGTATCTCACCGCGAAGTTTTTTTATTTCATTAAGGGTCATTTCAAAAGAAAGTTCAACATCATGAACCCCAAGGTCTTTTATAGCATCCAGAGAAAACGAGTTCATCACATTTAAAGCAAATGATCCATGTACAATATAATCAAAATTTTTTACTAAATTGATTGCTCCCAAATTACCGATCAAAACGTGTTGAATCCCGAAACCTTGCAAATTTTCAAGTTTTTTGCAAATTTTCTCTTCTTGTCCAAACATCCCTCTCGGAATTTCAATTCCCACATTGAAACCTCTTTTTTGCAAAGTCAAAATCTTTTCTAACGGAAGCGTAAATGGAACATAAACAATTTCACAACATTTAAAACAATCCGGTATTTGAGCATTAACAAACCTTGCTCTAATTGTCGGCTTTTTAGAAAGATGCTCTTTAAAAGTATCTATATTGGATGTTGAAAAACTTATAGGTATTGACGTAGAACGCTTTTTTTCCAGATCATTTAAACACCTACGTCTAAGATCATTTAAAGTAGAAATTGGAACACTCACATCACTGTCCATGCATATTTCTACTAAATTGCATTTAAACATAGTTCCTCCTGTTTTTAAAAGCTGATCACGGCATCTTTCTTCAGTCAACGGAACATTCCTAGCTCGCTCAACCTTATCACCTTCTACAAAACATTCATTTTTCTCATCATCTATGACACTAAGTTTTATTGTTTCATTTTTCTTCATTATTAAAAAAAATCGAATTGGAATATTTTGTGTCTCTTTATTATACAAACTTCTAATCTCAGACAATTTCTTTTCAGACAGTGCTGTCACATCTTTTTTTGTACGATGACCAAACATATCCCTTCCACGCAAACCTGTGTAGTATCCAGACGTAAAACCTGAACGTGAAAAAACCGATATTAATCTATCTTTTTGAACATCTGATAAAATTCCACCATCTGCTACAGCCCGACAAGCATCTACTGCAGCTGCAACATATTCCGGACGTTTCATTCTACCCTCTATTTTCACAGAAGTTACACCAATTTCAGCAAGTTCTTTTATAAACTCTACATGTGACATGTCTTTCAGACTTAAAACATGAGAATTATTACTATTATTCATTCTCATCGGTAATCTACACGGTTGTGCACACAACCCTCGATTTCCGCTACGGCCTCCTAGCACTGAACTATAGTAGCATTGCCCCGACACTGACATACATAAAGCCCCATGAACAAATACCTCCAATTCAATATCTGAACCATTTCGAATTACTTGAATTTCCGCTTTTGACAATTCTCTAGACAAAACAACTCTGTTGAAACCTACATTTTGCAACAATTTAACTCCCTCGAGTGTATGAATTGACATTTGAGTTGATCCATGCAATCTCACATCTTTTGAACATTTGCGCAAAATTTTAGCAAGACCAATATCTTGTACTATTATCGCATCAACTGACAACGAACATAAATACTCCGCAATATTAACAACATCAGCGAATTCCTCATCCTTTATCAATGTATTCAGAGTAACGTACGCTTTAACGCCCTTAGCATGACAATACTCAATTAATTGTTTCGCTTCAAGTTTATCAAAATTAAACGCGTTCGCACGTGCACCAAACCGTTTCATTCCAAAATAAATTGCATCTGCTCCGAGACGAACAGCCGGGTAAACTGATTCCATTGACCCGGCTGGAGCTAAAATTTCTATATTGCCCATAACTCACACCAAAACACTATTAAAAATATCATCATTTTTTGTGTCCAACTCCACTAAATCATTCGGTAATTGTTTAGCATTCACATTATTTAATTTTACATTGTCATTTAAGCGATTTTCTAAATTATTAACTTTCATTACTAAAAGCTTGGCATCCATTTTTGCTCCTTCAAGCTCAAGTTTTGCATCAGAAAGCTCATTTGAACATTTTGACAATCTCTTATTTAAATCACCAATTTCCTTTTGTTTTAAATTTTTTTCATCAGTTATATCCTCTACTTGAATTTTCATCTCATTCAATATTCCTTCATATTCCTGTACATCATTCATATACGACGCTATTTCATCATTTAATCTCTCAATTTCATGGTTTTTAATTTTATTATCAGTTAATATACCTTGCATTTCTTTTCTAGTATGCTCTAAAACCTCTTCCATATTTCTGCATTCGATAAAACTATCATTTATCTCTTGTTTTAATTTATTTATCGATTCTTCCGCCTTGCGTAGCCTTTGCTCTGTTTCAGTTTTAACTCTCTCTAACTGCTCTATCGCTTGACTTTTTTCCTGTGATTCACTCAAGCTTTCCTCGAGCAGTTCTTCTGTTTCGCGTAATTTTTGCTCTGTTTCGGCCTTTGCGCTCTCTAACTGCTCTATCACTTGACTTTTTTCCTGTGATTCACTCAAGCTTCCCTCGAGTAATTCTGCAGTTTCACGTAGTTTTTGCTCTGTTTCGGCCTTTGCGCTCTCTAACTGCTCTATCACTTGACTTTTTTCCTGTGATTCACTCAAGCTTCCCTCGAGTAATTCTGCAGTTTCACGTAGTTTTTGCTCTGTTTCGGCCTTTGCGCTCTCTAACTGCTCTATCACTTGACTTTTT
>CATZCM010000025.1 GCA_958417225.1 uncultured Eubacteriales bacterium
TTACATACACTAACATTCGAAACATGTATTTTCGCTAATAATCACCAATATCTTCTAAAATATTTGCATATATACAAAACGCAGTCCACAACACCTTATCTTAGTTGTGAACTGCAAATTATAAGTTTTTTAAAATTTCCATGGTAACACAAATTTTGTAATATTATACTTCTTTTGACGTGACTCTTCAATTTCAAGTTCTAAAAGCTTTTCAACTTCAAAGGGTAAATCAGCTATACAAATGATATTTTGAATGTTAAACAATCAAAGTTATTTTATCACTATTTGTTGTTAACAATAACAATCGGTTATATCGGCTTCATCAGTGAAAAAAGTGATGAGAAAGTTAGTGTTACACTACTCTTTGAGCAGTCCAAGCAAATATACAAACCCAATAATTTTGCTTTTTATGCCATTACATATGGCTTATTTGTAATATTTTCAAAATGCAAATAAGAGTATGCCTGATATGTTGAAGAAAAAACCTTAGTCTATTCAGTTATCTCTATTTTCTGATATGGGCTTTGGTTGGCGTTAAAACAATGGAAAAACTCAAAATAAAAATATATTGTAACATACTATAGTCTAGTGTAAAATAGGTTTTTGCGGTGCTCTTTTTAAAATATCCGGTAAAGAATTTATTATTATAGTAAAATTTTTAATTACATTTTGTCGGTTAAGTTTATTTTCATTACGATCTTTAAATTCATTTATTAACATTCCCGCAATAGATTCTGTAAGAAAATCGCATATAAAGTTTTTGAAATCATTAGTAACGTATAAATTAATTCTTTTCTCAGTGTCATCAACAACGTTTCGAATAACAGTAACGAAGTCATTATAAAAAAAACCTTTCAATTCGTCCCTTCCTATACTATCATAAGCGCAACTTAAAATATGAGAATTTTCTTGGACATAGTGTATTACAAAAACTAATTGCATCTTCACAATCAGTTGAAAGGTCAAACTTTTTTACAACTTCGAACGCTTCCTGTTCAAACATCCACTTTAGTAAGGCATAAATGTCCTTAAAATGATAATAAAAAGTTTTTCGATTTACTTTACAGTCATTTACGATTTCGTTAACAGTTATTTTTTTGAAAGGTTTGATTGACATGTATTTTTTTAAGCTTTTTGCTAATATGGTTTTTGTGATAAATGTTGATTCAGTATGCCTCATATTAACCCCCCCTTGTATTTATTATACACTTGCCCAGAAAAGAATCAATGGATAACTACGTATTTTTGTCCAATAAAAGATTTTATCACTCATGTATTTTTACACATTCATATGCAAATTGACCATTTTTTTATTATATTCCCCATGATATAATAAAATTAATTTATTGTAACAACGTACTACCATTGCAATAAATAATATTATTATTTAACAAGTAAATGTCTAATTATAAAAATTTAAGTATAGGAGGAAAAACCATGAGTTATATTGAAATTCAACATAGTTATAAGCGGTATAAGATGGGCAATACAATAATTGAGGCTAATAAAAATGAACTAATCACATACCGTAGAAATGATGTAGGTTTTGTATTTCAATTTTATAATTTAATTCAAAATCTGACGGCAAAAGAAAATGTAGAATTAGCCTCGGAAATCGTTAATGAATCACTTGATCCCGTACAAGTTTTAAAGAGCGTTGGTCTTGCAGATCGTATAGATAATTTCCCAGCACAACTTTCAGGCGGAGAACAGCAAAGAGTAGCAATTGCTCGTGCTGTAGCAAAAAAACCAAAAATATTGCTTTGTGATGAACCAACTGGAGCTTTGGATTACCAAACAGGAAAACAAGTTTTACAAATTTTACAAGATATGAGTCGAGTAAATGGCTCTACAGTCATTATAGTTACACACAATGCCGCAATAGCACCTATCGCAGATCGTGTAATTCATATGCACGACGGAGGTATAAAAGAAATCTTAACTAACGAACACCCTCAAAAAATTTCAGATATTGAATGGTAAAGAAATGGTGGTGATGAAAATTGAAAAAAGTGACACTATGGAAAGACATTTGGAGATGTTTTTCAAAATCAAAAGGACGTTTCTTTTCTATTTTATGCCTTGTAGCACTTGGATCTTTTGCGTTGGTTGGGTTACAAATATCAGGACCTGATATGAGAAAAACTAGTGAAAACTACTTTAATAGTTTAAAACTAGCAGATATAAGCATTATAGGAGATTATGGAATTGATTCTGAAAATATGATTGCAATTAATAAAGTATCCGGTGCAGATAAAATCGAGTATGGTTACCTCAAGGATGTTATTATTGACGGCACAAATGACAGTGTTCGTATATTTTCTGAAATGAACGGTATCTCTGAGTATGAAATTGTATGTGGGTGTATGCCAACAGATGAATATGAAATTTCAATTTCTTCTTATCTTAAAGGAAAATACCAAATTGGTGATATGATTTCATTTACAGAAAAACCAGATATTGCTGGAAATATGGCATTAAAAAGGCACAAATTTAAAATTGTGGGATTTGTAAATTCGTGTGAATTATTATCAAGAATTAATATGGGACAGTCTACAGCAGGAACAGGTGAATTACAAGGATATGCCGTTGTAACAAATAATGTATTTCAGTCTGAAGTTTATACGATTGCTCGCATTTCTTTTAACGATACAAAAAATGTGGACCCTTACTCAAGCAAATATATAAATCTTATACAGAAACATAAAGATGAACTTAATACGTTAATTTCAGATCAACCCAAATTAAGACTTGCTTCCATAAAAAAAGAATATCAGAAAAAAATTGATGATGTACAGATGCAAATTAATGATGCAAAACAAAATTTAGACGATTCTCTAAAAAAATTGACTGACAGCGAAAAAGAAATTTTAAATGCAAAACAAAAATATCAGGAAAAGTTAACTGAATACAATACAAATAAAAAAAATTCTGAAACTCAGTTTGATTTAGCAGAACAAAATCTTTTATCCGCAAAACATCAAATAAATGATGCAGAAAAAAAACTGGACTTAAATCGAAATAAATTACAAAATATAGATGCAACCCTTAAGGACACTAGAAACAAATTAGACGAGAAATGGTACGAATATTATGAAAAACAAATACAATTAGATAATTTAAAGCAAAAGCTCGATTTAGCACAATCTGAACTTGATCAACAAATCTCTGAAACTGGAATGACAATCGACCAAATTGAAACAATTTTACCAAATTTGAAGAATAGTTCATCACTAGCGCAGTATGAAAAATTGTACGACCTTATTCAAGCGAAAAATAATTTGAAAGAGAAATACATCAATTACGAAACAGCTATGTCGCAAAGTATTGAAGCAAAAGCTAACCTTGATACAAAAGAAAAGGAATATATCACAAAATATAGTGAATTTACATCAGGTAAAAGAGATTTCGAAGTCGCTGAAAAGAAACTTTTGGATAAAAAAAAGGAATATCAAAACGAGACTTACGTTTATCAAGAAAAAAAGATGAAGGTTAATTCTCAACTTGCAGAATCAAAAACTCAACTTGACAAAACTTTCACAACCATTTCCGAGAATGAACGAAAACTTGCAGATGGCTGGTCAAAATACAATACAAAGAAATCAGAGGTTGATCACAAAATTATCGATTCAAAGGAAAAAATTTCTAATGCACAAGACCTACTGAATAATTTAAAACAGCCATATTATGCATTGGACACCCGTCGAGAAATACCCGGTTCAGAGGGATATTGTATTTATCACAGTGTATCCAATATTGTGGACGCACTTGCTAATGTTTTCCCTATTTTCCTTTACTTTGTAGCAGCATTGGTAACTTTAACAACAATGACAAGGTTTGTGAACGAAGAACGGATTAATTCTGGTACATTAAAAGCAATCGGTTATGAAAAACGGGACATTGTGAAAAAATTTACAATCTATGGTTTTGTCGCAAGTACACTTGGAGCAATCATAGGGATCACCGCAGGACACATTATTTTACCAACTATTGTTTACAATGCTTATAAACATAGCTTTACCTATCCGCAAATTGAATTACACTTTTACACTACTATCTCAATTGTTGCATTAATATTAGCATTTTTATGCACTGTTGTCCCAGCTTTTGTTGTGGCAAGTAAAGAGCTTAATGAAAAACCCTCCATTCTGTTACAACCAAAGCCACCCGAATCAGGATCCAAAATCTTTTTAGAGTGCATAAAACCACTTTGGAATCGTATGAGTTTTACGTATAAGGTTACCGCACGAAATATTTTTCGTTATAAAAGCAGAATGTTGATGACAATTTTTGGAGTGTGTGGTTCGGTCACGTTAATATTTGCAGGATTCAGTGTTCAACACTCTATTTCCGGAGTTAAAAGCCGGCAATTTGGAGAAATTATGAAATATGACTTGATTGTAGCAAAAAATGATAGTTTAAATACGCAAAAACAGAATGAAATTAATCAACACTTAACTCTGATGAAGTTTATAGACAAATTCCGATTTATTATGAATCAGTATCAAAAATTGCTGGAAAAAACAAAGATAAACAAGAAAATAAGCTTATTGTACCGGAAAGCACAACAGATCTTTCACAATATATTGCTTTGGTAAATCGCTCTAATGGAAAAGCAATTGAACTTCCTGATAATGGATGTGTTATTTCCGAAAGGTTCGCAAAACTACTAAATGTCAAAATTGGTGATACATTTGAATTTAATGATGCAGAAGGTAATGTACATCAAGCGAAAATTTTTGCTATTACTGAAATGTATATGGGACACTTCATTTTTATGACAAGTCCTTATTATCAATCCGCATTTAATCAAAAATATCTCCCAAATGCAAACTTAATTACACTTTGCGACCGTTCATCTGATAATGCAAAAGTACAAGCAAATCGGTTTATGGAACTTGACGGAGTTAAGGGTGTAGTTCAAAACACAACTCTTACCAATCAAATAGATACCATTGTTTCCTCATTAAATAGAATCATGCAAATTTTAATTATTGTTGCTATGTTACTTGCCATTGTTATTTTGTATAATTTGACTAATATTAATGTATCTGAACGAATACGCGAACTTTCAACTATTAAGGTGTTGGGCTTTTACAATAAAAAAGTAACGATGTACATTTATAGGGAAACTATTTTGCTAACATTGATAGGTATTCTGGTGGGGTTTTGTTTTGGTTATGCACTTTATCGATATATCCTTGTAATAGTACCTCCAGACAATGTGATGTTTAACTTAACACTAAGTTTAAAAGCTTTCGTTACTCCAGTAATTGTTATTATGATTATTACATTAATTTTAGGGTTAATCATAAATCGTAGGTTAAAAAATGTGAATATGTTGGAAGCACTTAAATCTGTAGAATAAAACACATTAATAGTAAAAAGGTTGAAATATGTAGGCAATAAATTCGTATAAACAAATATTGTATTTAAGTTTACCTAGGTGTTTCACAATAACCTAAATCTAAAGTTATGAAACACTAAAAAACGCATAAATATCGGCATTTTTACACACTCAACCTCCAAATTTATAAAAAACAATATTTCAACGTATAAACCTAGAAAACAAACAAACCATAAAAATGTCATAAAAAGCACTAAATACAGAAAGGGTGATTCAAATGCAAAATTTTGATTTAACTGGACTTCATTGTGCTGCATGCAGTTCACGAGTGGAAAAGGTTGTGTCAGAGCTGCCAAACGTAAACTCATGTTCTGTCAATCTGCTTACCAATTCTATGCAAGTTGATGGAACCGCAACTCCTGATGAAATAATCACTGCCGTACAAAAAGCAGGATATGGTGCAACAATTCATCAAGACACAGCATCAAAGGCAAATAGCGCTAACTTTGAATCCAAAGATAAGGAAATATATAAGTTAAAACTGCGTCTCATTTGGTCTACAATTTTTCTAATCATACTCATGTATATTTCTATGGGACATATGATGTGGAATTTACCTATCCCACCCTTTCTCGCTAAAAACCATGTATCTCTCGCCCTAACCCAACTTCTACTAACAACGATTGTAATGGTAATAAATCAAAATTTCTTCATAAGTGGCTTAAAAAGCCTAATACACAAATCTCCAAACATGGATACTCTCGTATCTCTCGGAGCAGGTACAGCATTTATATACAGCACCGCTTCCCTTTTCGGTATGATAAACGCTCAAGCACACACTGATCAAGAAACCATTTCCTTTTACATGAACGAACTTTATTTCGAATCAGCCGCCATGATATTAACATTAATCACAGTTGGAAAAATGTTAGAAACTTTCTCAAAAAATAAAACAACAAACGCGTTGCAAAAATTAATGAATCTAAAACCTAAAACTGCAACTATTATTCAAAATCATACTGAAAAAATTATCCCTGTAGAAAATGTAATCCCAGGTGATATATTCATAGTACGCCCGGGCGAAAGTATACCTGTAGACGGAATCATAGTTGCTGGAAACAGTGCTATTGATGAGTCCACATTAAGCGGCGAAAGTATTCCGGTTGACAAAACTACAAACGATACAGTATCTGCTGCAACCATAAATCAATCTGGATTTCTACGTTGCAAAGCCACAAAAGTTGGTGAAGACACAGTAATTTCACAAATAATAAAAATTGTCAAGGATACGTCTACTACTAAGGCTCCCATATCTAAAATAGCAGATAAGGTATCTGGCATCTTTGTTCCAGTAGTTATTGCAATATCAGTAATAACTACAATTTTATGGATTATAATAAAAAACGATATCGGATTTGCACTTTCACGTGGAATATCAGTACTAGTCATAAGTTGCCCATGCGCTCTCGGCCTTGCTACCCCAGTTGCAATAATGGTAAGTAGTGGAGTAGGAGCTAAACTTGGTATCCTTTACAAAAACGCTACTTCACTAGAGGAAACCGGAAAAATAAAAACCATTGCACTTGACAAAACGGGAACTATCACAGTTGGAAATCCAACAGTAACAGATATTATCCCGCTAAACAATACAGATAAAAACACTTTATTGCAACTTGCCTATTCTATAGAAAAAAAGAGCGAACACCCATTAGCAAAAGCCATCGTAAAAAAATGCGATGATTTGAAAATAAAACAATGTACTGTAGAAAACTTCAAAGTTTCGCCTGGAAATGGACTTTCAGCCACAATTGACAATAACGTACTTGTAGCTGGAAACTATGACTTTATTTCAAAAAGCACACATATACCAGAGGAAGTTCAACTCAAAGCAAAAAATCTTTCATCTGACGGTAAAACCGTAATTTTCTTTAGCAATAACGATGTCCTCTGTGGAATTATCGCAGTTGCAGACGTAATACGCCCCGACAGTCCGCGTGCTATATTAAAACTACGGGAAATTGGTATAAAGGTCATAATGATAACTGGAGACAATGAACAAACTGCAAACACGATTGGGCATCAAGTCGGCGTTGATAAAATCATTGCTAAGGTACTACCTCAGGAAAAAGCAAACGTAATATCTAAACTTCAAATGGATGGAAAGGTAGCAATGGTTGGTGATGGAATTAATGATGCTCCCGCACTAACAAAGGCTGATATAGGAATTGCTATTGGTACTGGAACAGATATTTCAATTGACTCCGCAGATATTGTTCTAATGAAAAGCCAATTAAGTGATATTTATACGGCAGTTCGACTCAGCAAAGCTACTTTGAAAAATATAAAACAAAACCTCTTTTGGGCATTTTTTTATAATGCACTAGGAATTCCACTTGCAGCTGGAGTATTCAGTAACTTTTTATCATGGCAGTTAAGCCCTATGTTTGCCGCCGCTGCAATGAGTTTATCAAGTTTCTGTGTAGTGACCAACGCCCTACGATTAAATTGGTTTAAAAGCTAATCAAAACAAAAAATCTCCTCACTATGATATGTATATGAAAATGCATACGAATGTGGAGATTTTTATTATATTATTTTTCAGCACTTTTTTGAAGCAAATACACTTGAGATGAAATTTGCGCCATCGAACTTGATCTTGGTGGTACAATCACCCTACACGACGAAGCAAACTGTTTAATCAAAGACTCAGAAGATTCATCCTTTCCCATAATAAGACTTGCATTAACAACAGCTTGTTTTTGCTCAAATGTCAACCTTTTCTGTACCAATTCTCCATTAACAGTCATCATTCCATTAAGTGGATTTTGAATAGATCCAGTTAAAGTGCGCTGCAATTTGTCAAGTAAAAACGGCATTCCACCAATTTTCATCGGATTTCCTCTAAAAAATTGCGCATTGTACGTAAATGATAAATCCAATCGTTTCTGTAAAAATACCGGAGCTTCATTAGCAGTAGGATGACTGTTTACAACTGTTGAAGTTAATGGCATAGTGCCTAATTGAACCATATTTTTAGCACCTGCAAGCTCTAAAGATAAATATTTTCTTTTGCGCGAAACTAACATATGAGACGGCCTTGATGCACATTTATGAATTCTCATATTTTGTGATCTAAATTCATCTAAAGTTGTTTTTCTACTCAAACCCAATTCCTTTTTCTCTTCAGATGCAATCACGGCCAAACACCTCATTTTCGCATCGCCCATAGTTTTTTGCTTTGGTACACTTAGAGTTTCTGCAGCTTCTTTTTCCAACACTTCAAGACTTTGATCACTTGTACGTTTTTTGGCCACAACCCTGTCTTTGCCTGCCATGTCTCCAAATTGACGAACAAAACAAGTTGTAATAGTTGAACCCGTTTTAAACGACCTACTCATTATTCCGCCAATTCTAATATTGAACGATTTGCCACCTTTTCCCTCACCTATTCCTGCACAACCTTCACTTCCACCTACGGTTATAATTTTTCCTTCACCTATACACAATACAACATATTGTCCATACGATTTTAATTGCTTACGTGCCAGGATTTCTGGAATATAACCCAAACTCGATCGATCACTCTCAATTTTCACAGCCCCAGAGGATACTACCTTACCATTGTTTATGGTAATATTTTGAGCATCACCACAACTTCCTCCGCCAATACCTGCAGCATTTGTCCCGGCGCACGCCACGATCTGTCCTAACGCTACACTCAAATTTTTACAATCGCCTAAATTTCCTCCACCAATCCCCGCTCCATTAATTCCTCCATAAGCAGTTATAACTCCTCCATTTATTGATATATTCCCCACATTCTGACGATTGCCGCTTCCAATACCTGCTCCATTAACTCCCCCACTTACCTCAAGTGCCCCACATCTTTTTTGACAATCATGATTGCAACCACATTGCTCACACCTGATAACCAAACTACATTGATCAGAATTCCCTTTATTTATCCCCGCTACATTAGCGCCACTTCTAATTTTATTTCTGCTATAATTTTTAAGAATGATTTCCGTATCACAGTTTCCCAATATATCAATTGCAGGTACCCCTGATCTTCCAGAAGTATTTATATTAACCCCATCCAGTAAAATGTACACTTTGCCCTCTTTCGCCTCAACTATAATTCTATCACAAACTTCAGAATCCTTATCTCTATTTGAAATTACATACATTCCACCCTTGGATAAAGATAAATCATGGTTCATATATGAAAATTTTGCAGAACCCTCTACTTTCTCTATCATCAAGCAATTTGGTTCTGCAAAAACTTTCGTTTCAAGCAACATACACACCAAGAGAAGTCCCATACACATAATAAAAAAACGTTTCATAACAAACCTCCAAAAAATTTGATATAATAAAAAAACAATGTAATTCTATTTAAAATATACAAAAAGCATTCTCAAGAAAAATCCCGTGAAAAACTTCAAATTGTATTATATTATAGGAAAAATAAATTGTCAAATGTTATCACAAAATTTTTTCAATACTTGCAGGTTGATTCATAAAATATTAATTTTGCATTTTTGCAAAGTTTGAGGTATAATAGTGATAGAATAAAATTTAATCATTTTATAAGTAAACGGAGGAATTCCATGTCAAAGGTAATATATGCAGATAATTCTGCAACAACAGCACCATCAAAAAAAGTCATAGATGCCATGACAAATTGCTACGAACAGCACTTTGGAAATCCATCTAGTATGTATTCAATTGGGCGAGACGCAAAAGAAGTTTTGGACCATGCTCGAAGCGTCACTGCAAAATGCCTTGGTGCCGCACCAGATGAGATATATTTCACATCAGGCGGCAGCGAATCCGATAACTGGGCTATAAAAGGAGTCTGCCGTGAATTAAAATTAAAAGGTAAAAATCATATTATCACTTCAGCCTTTGAACATCACGCTGTACTGCATACTATCGAATCTCTTGTAAAATACGAAGGATTTGAAGTGACATACCTAGATGTTCATAAAGACGGTATAGTACGAGTTGACGAACTAAAAAAAGCAATTCGACCCGAAACTGCTCTTGTCACAATAATGTATGCAAACAATGAAATTGGAACTATTCAACCCATTCCTGAAATCGGAAAGATATGTAAAGAACATAATGTTTTATTTCATACGGATGCAGTACAAGCAATCGGAAACGTACACATTAATGTCCACGAACAAAATATAGATATGCTATCACTTTCAGCACACAAGTTTCATGGACCAAAAGGAGTCGGGGCTTTGTATGTTCGCAAAGGCATTAGAATCAGAAATCTAATTGAAGGCGGTGCACAAGAGAAAAATAAGCGTGCTGGAACTGAAAACGTTCCAGGCATTGTTGGACTTGCTGTTGCAATAGAAGATGCGTCAAAAGGCATTGACGAAAGAACTGTTCGACTTACTAAACTTCGTAACAAGTTAATTGATGGCGCACTTAAAATTGACAAATCCATTTTAAATGGTGATCGTGAAAAAAGACTCCCCGGAAATTTCAACATGTGCTTTAAGGGTATCGAAGGTGAATCACTCTTACTTATGCTTGATGCTAAAGGAATATGCGCATCATCAGGATCAGCATGTACTTCCGGGTCGTTGGATCCAAGTCATGTGCTGTTAGCTATAGGACTTCCACACGAAATTGCTCATGGTTCACTTCGTATATCACTTGGAGATGAAAATACCGAGGAAGATATAAATTATATTTTAGAGGTACTACCGCAAATTGTTAACAAGTTAAGAGCTATGTCTCCTTTATGGGATAAAATAATAGCTGAAGACAAATAATAAATTAGGAAAGAGGGCGTTTACAAATGGCATATAGCGAAAAGGTTATGGATCATTTCTCAAATCCAAGAAATGTTGGTGAAATTCCGAATGCAGATGGAGTTGGCGAAGTAGGCAACCCAAAATGTGGCGATATTATGAGAATGTATATTAAAGTAGATAATGATACAATTACTGACGTTAAATTCAAAACATTCGGATGCGGCGCAGCAATCGCAACAAGTTCAATGGCAACAGAAATGGTTAAAGGCAAAAAAATAGAAGATGCATTAAAAATTACAAATAAAGCTGTAATGGAAGCACTTGATGGCCTCCCACCTGTAAAAGTACACTGTTCCGTACTCGCAGAACAAGCCATCAAAGCTGCATTATCAGATTATTACAGACGCAAAGGAATAGATCCAGAACCAATCGTAGGTAAAACATGCGAAGGTTGCTGTGATTCTTGTTCACACTAAAATAAAAACCCACATGACTACCTTTCATAAGGCCGTCATGTGTTTTTCGTGTTAGTAAATAATAAGTATAGATGATTTACGCTTCATCGCAACATTTTGTCGAAATGTTTTCCGCACACGGATTAGATGGGTTATCATTTGTCAATGAAATTAAAGCTAACTGATCACCGATTGAGGTAAATAACGCTCCAAGCAAAGCCGAATCCTCGTTTGAAGTATTATTAGAAATATTTATCGCAATCGCTGTAGCTAACGCACTTAACTCTTCCCCTTTGCAATTTGGCATTTGTTATCCCCCCTAATATGAATATATATTTATACTATTATATTACTTTCCATATGGTTAACACTAGAAAAACCTATTCACTCATAAAAAATTCACATTGAGAGGGTGATGATAACATTTATGTTTAATAAGATTCAAGCTTGGGACGAACACGCCATTCAAAAAATAAGTTCACTTTCAAATAAATTTCTCGATCATATTATGGTGTTTTTCACGAGACTTGGCAACAGCGGAATAATTTGGGCAATTATCGCTACACTATTGCTAATAAGAAAATCTAATAGAATTATATCACTGAAAATATTTTTTGCTTTAGTGTTATCAGCGATCATGGGTGAACTCATAATTAAATATACTGTCGGACGAGCACGACCATCAGAAAATATATCAAAGGACGACTTGTTAATTCGTAAACCAAAAACATACTCATTCCCATCTGGACACACATCATCCTCATTCTCATCAGCTCTTGTTATATCAATGGCATTTCCCCAACCAATAATTATTGGTTCAGTTTTTATTCTCGCTTCTATTATTGCATTCTCCAGAATATATTTAAAAGTACACTACCCTACAGACGTTTTGGCAGGAATCGTACTCGGTTTCGTAATCGCGTTTCTGGTAGAAATTATATTAACTTAGGAGATGTTTTTATTTTTGAACCTTACACATTTCAGTTTACTAAAATGCATGGATGTGGTAACGATTATGTGATTGTAAATTGCTTTGATCAGAAAATAACAAACCCTTCTGAAACAAGTAAATTTATATCAAATAGACACTTTGGGATCGGATCTGACGGATTAATACTCATTGATCGTTCTGAAATAGCCGATGCTAAAATGAGAATTTTCAACGCAGACGGAAGTGAGGCATTAATGTGCGGAAATGGCATACGTTGCGTAGGTAAATACATTTTCGATCATGGTATGAAAAAAAATAAAGTATTATCAATTGAAACGCTTTCTGGGATAAAACGCGTAACTATAACAAAATACGATAAATTTGCACACGAGCTATCAGTTTCAATGGGCCAACCAATAATACTTGAAAAAGATAGACCCCTACTTTCCGGAAAGTTTTTTGGAACGTTTATATCAGTTGGAAATCCTCACTGTGTAGTATTTGATCACAATATAAACAATTTGGATCTTTCTATCATAGGTCCGCTTATTGAGCGAAACTCCAATATAAAGGATGGGGTTAATGTAGAATTTGTTGATATAATGAATCGCACAGAACTTAAGATGCGTGTGTGGGAAAGAGGAAGTAAAGAAACTTTAGCTTGTGGTACAGGAGCTTGCGCCGCTACAATAGCTGCAACTGAAAAAGGACTAATTTCAAAAAATAAACCTATTTCTGTACACCTTAAAGGTGGAACACTAAATATAAACTATAATGACGAAGACATCAAAATGACAGGAACTGCATATGACGTGTTTACTGGTACATTTACATATCATTAACTTAATTTGGTTAATGTTAAAGACAAAATCAAATACAAATGAAAGGACGTATTAAAATGACAAAATATATTTTCGTAACAGGAGGAGTAGTATCTGGTCTCGGTAAAGGTATAACAGCTGCTTCTTTAGGGAGACTGCTAAAATCTCGAGGCTTGAAAATAATGTCTCAAAAACTCGATCCGTACATAAATGTCGATCCGGGAACAATGAGCCCATATCAACATGGCGAGGTTTTTGTAACCGATGACGGTGCAGAAACAGATTTGGATCTTGGGCATTATGAGAGATTTATTGATGAAAACTTAAACAAATTCTCAAATCTTACAACCGGAAAAATTTACTGGAACGTACTTACCAAAGAAAGAAATGGCGAATATTTGGGTGACACTGTTCAAGTTATTCCACATATCACAAATGAGATAAAAAGTTTCATATATTCAGTAGGTGAAAAATCACAAGCAGACGTAGTTATCACAGAAATTGGTGGCACTACAGGTGACATTGAAAGTCAACCGTTCCTTGAAGCTATACGTCAAGTTTCACTGGAAGTGGGAAAAGAAAACTGTATTTTCATACACGTAACGCTTGTACCATACATCACCGGATCCGGTGAACAAAAGTCAAAACCTACACAACATTCTGTAAAAGAGTTACGTTCACTCGGTATCTCTCCTGACATTATCGTAACAAGATGTGACGCCCCACTTGATGACAGCATTCGTCAAAAAATCGCATTATTTTGTAACGTAAAACCCGATTGCGTTATTGAAAATATGACTGTACCAATATTGTACCAGGCTCCGCTTATGTTAGAAGAAAGCAATTTTTCCGACATAGTATGTCGCGAACTGCACATTGATAAACCAAAAGGAAACATGGACGATTGGATGAACATGATTGATAGAATAAACAGCCGTGATAAAAACGTTCGTATAGCAATTGTCGGAAAGTATGTTCAATTGCATGACGCATATCTTTCTGTAGCAGAAGCACTGCGACACGGTGGATATGAAAATCAAGCAAATGTTGATATAAAATGGGTTGATTCAGAACTTGTAACTGAATACACAGTAGACGAAATGTTAGGTGATTGTGACGGAATCCTTGTTCCCGGAGGTTTTGGCAATAGAGGAATCGATGGTAAAATTACTGCCATAAAATACGCACGCGAAAAGGATATTCCATTTTTAGGAATTTGTCTAGGTATGCAAGCCGCAGCAATCGAAATCGCTCAAAATGTAATTGGCATTGAAAATGCTTCATCTCGTGAATTTGATGAAGAAGGGACTGCCTCACATATTATTGACCTCATGCCAGATCAACACGGCAATTTGCCTAAAGGCGGTACTATGCGACTTGGAGCTTACCCATGTCGTATCAAGAAAAACACCATAATGCACAAATCATATCAGTGCGATGAAATATCTGAGCGCCATCGTCATCGTTATGAGTTCAATAATGAATTTCGTGAAATTTTCGAGGATAACGGAGTTATTTTTTCTGGCACCTCACCTAACGGACGCTTAGTTGAAGCAATCGAACTTCCTAACAAAAAATTCTTTGTCGCAGTTCAATACCATCCTGAATTTAAGAGCCGACCAAATAATGCCCATCCACTATTTCGCGAATTTATCAGCGCTACCCTAGATAAACAACACAATTTAAAGTAAACTTAAAAAATCATATATTACAATTTTCTCGTAAAAAAAACTTAACTTTAAAAATTTTCTAAACTCGTTCAATATGACGGAAACAAAATAAATCATTTTTTATGATTATCACTGTCTTCTCATAAGGAGCTAGTTTTCTATGATATTTAACTATAACTTTTCTAAACTTGAGAAAAATTACCTTTTCTCTGATATACAAAAAAAGGTAAATAAATATGAAAAAAATCACTCTGATCTACCTGCCATTAGTTTAAGTATTGGAGATGTAACTTTACCACTTTGCACTGCCTCTACAAACGCCATGCGTCAGGCTATCGATGAAATGAAACACACAAAAACTTTTAAGGGATATGGACCTGAACAAGGTTATGAATTTTTGCGAGATAAAATAAAAAATGATTATCGTAAACTGGGAGTTACAATCAATTTAGAGGAAATATTTATAAACGACGGTTCCAAAAGCGACCTTGGAAATATAATGGATATTTTTTCTCAGCCTCAACGCGCACTAATCCCAAATCCAGTATATCCTGCTTATGTTGACACTAACAAGATAAATGGAAATGAGATTTTGTTTATAAATTCTACCGAAAAAAACAACTTTCTTCCATTACCCGATCAAAATTGTCATGTTGACATAATATATATCTGTTCTCCCAACAACCCAACCGGCAGTGTATATAACAAATCGCAATTACAAGAATGGGTAAATTTTGCACTTGATACTGGCGCAATTATCCTATTCGATGCAGCATACCGAGACTTTATAGATGACCCAACGCTTCCAAGAAGTATTTTCGAAATCGACAATGCAAAAAAAGTGGCTATTGAATTTTGTTCATTCTCTAAAAATGCTGGATTTACTGGAATCCGATGCGGATATACTATAATTCCACAACAAATCAAGTCTGGAGAATATTCTGCAAACTCACTATGGGCACGACGTCAATCTGCAAAATTTAATGGAGTATCGTATATTACACAAAAAGGTGCTGCCGCAATATACTCTTCTGAAGGACAAAAAGAAATTCAAAATAACATCTCGTACTACAAACGAAACGCCATGTTAATAAAAGAATTTTTTCTACCATACAGTAAAAAAATCTTTGGCGGAGAAAATTCTCCATATATATGGCTATTATGTCCATTTGGTATGAACTCATGGGAATTTTTCGACTTTCTCCTAAATGGCGCTGGCATAGTAGGAACCCCTGGCATTGGATTTGGTGAAAATGGAAAGAATTTCTTCAGATTTTCTGCATTTTGCAATAAATCCGACTTAGACATAGCTCTGAAACGAATGAGTTTACTATTTGAAAAGTATCGAGAATAAAAAAATACCTTGTACGTTACTCTTTTATGGATCAGCACAGGAAGGACTGAACAAAAATGAAATTCTCAAAAATCGTAATTTTAAGTGCTCTTGCAATGACTTTAATGTTTGGCATAAGTGGATGTGAAAAAACCTCCCCAAATTTAACATACGAATTCTTTTCAAACTCAAATACGTCAGATAAAGATTATGACATATGCGTATATAATTCTCATTGCGAATATGAAGAAATGTTTTCAACAATCGTAAAACAATATGAAAACGAAACTGGAGTGAAAGTTAAAGTAATAAGTTCTACTTCATACGAAAATGCTGAAGACCGCCTACAAAGCCAAAAAGCTAAAACAGCAAATTTCGCACTCTTTTCAGTAAATGGTCTCGCAGAATTAAACGCCCTTGAAAAATATGCAAAAGTTTGTGAATTATCGTCGCTAGATAACGCAGAACTCAAAAACATAATAGACCACATCCCAAGCAAATTTCATCTCACAACAAATCAAACTGATAATTATGGATTTCCTATATGTTTAACCGCAAAAAGCTATTTTGTTGATAAGACTCTAATTGAAGACTTAGTCGGCAAAAACCAATCTCAAGCATTTTTATCTGATCTATCTGAAGCACCGTATCAGGACTTTCTCCAATTCGTTACTGAAGCGGATAAATACTTTCAAGACAAAACTTATTCACCTATTTCAGTAAATAAACACACGTACAATTTTCAGGAAAAATCCGATCGTATAAAAAAAATAACCCATACTTTTTCCGAAACTTTACTTAACGAAACAATTAATGCTTTTCTTTCAACTTCATTTCAGTCTGAACATGATGTTTTAAGCGCAACCAAGGACAAAATCGCATCTTTACCATTTTCACAACTTGTTGATGTTCTAAAACTACAATATAGTTCCACAGTACAAAACTCTACATCTAAAGAATCATTTATTAAATCTGCTTATGATGTACTTTCAAGTGACAGTAACATTAACATCTTCCCTATCCCAATAAAACTTCCCTACAATAAATCAAGCAATAACTTGTCTTCTCTAAATACTTCAATATGTATTGCAAGTAATGGTTATTTCGTTTTCAATGGCAAATCTTCTCCAAAAGAAAAAAAACTTGCCCAAAATTTTATATTGTGGCTTCACAATAACAATACTACTCCGCTTTGCAAATTCGATAAAACAGCATTTGCGAAAGAAACCACAGAAAAATACGATAAAGATAAAAAAACATTTCGTGAAACTGTATATGGTCTTCCGGTCGGACTTACATCATACATCTCTCAACACAATTTTGAAGATGATACAGAAAAAATATCCGAGTATATTAAAAGTAAATGGTCTGATTTAATTTAAACTAAAAAGTTCCATGTGTGCATAAAATACATATATTTGTGAGAACAATATATGTATACCTAAAAAAAGGAGTTAGCACATATGGAACTTTTAAACGTATTTTTCGCATCTATCGGTTCGATAGTTGTACTTTTCATTTTAACCAAGTTAATGGGTAATAAACAAATGGCACAGCTTAGTATGTTCGATTACGTAAATGGCATAACTATAGGATCCATCGCCGCTGAAATGGCAACTTCACTTGAATCGGATTTTTTACAACCTTTACTCGCTATGCTTGTGTATGCCGCTGCTGCGATAAGCATATCATTAATCAGTAACAAGTCACTTAAAGCACGTAAATTTCTGGAAGGCGAATCACTTATATTATACGAAAACGGTCAACTTTTCAAGGATAACCTAAAAAAATCAAAAATGGATTTACATGAATTTCTAATACAATGCCGAAACAATGGTTACTTTGATCTATCAAACCTCGACACTGCTATACTTGAATCAAATGGTAAAATAAGTTTTCTACCCAAAAGTAACATCCGCCCCGCCACCCCTCAGGATCTGAATTTATCACCTGCTCAAGAAAAACTTGTAACCAATGTTATATTAGATGGCGTCGTTATGCACGAAAATCTAAAATTTCTCTGTCATGATGAAGAATGGCTCAAACAAAGCCTTAAAGTTAAAAATATTGATGATCCCAGTGAAGTATTACTGGCAACATGTGACTGTTCAAATGTCCTAAAAGTATACCCAAAAGTCAAAATTGAAAAAAATTTTGGAAAATATGAGTAACTTAAAACATATTATCACACACCATTGCATAGTATTAATAAGAACGTGACCACTAATTGCGTCACTAAACTTTTATCGGTGGTGATAATATGTTTTTTATAATTAAAAAGAAAACTCTAATACTCGGGACTTTGTGTACCATAATTGCATGTTGTACACTTATCTTTATGGGTGCATCACATCGTAATATTGCTGTGTCATCATCCCCAAATACAAATTGGGGACTAGGATTTAAAGAAGATGGTGTTCCACCTACCGGTAACGCTACACCTGAATTTTTAAAGCAGTACGATTCGTACTTCCTAGGCAACACCAGTGAAAAGAAAATATATTTAACATTTGACGCTGGGTTTGAAAATGGGTATACCCCTGCAATACTCGATGCTTTAAAAAAACACAATGTTCACGCAACTTTTTTTGTTGTGGGTAACTACATAAAAACCAGTCCAGAGTTAGTAAAAAGAATGCTTGCAGAGGGACACATAGTTGGAAATCATACATTCACACATCCCGACATGTCCAAAATATCCGATATGGAGTCATTTAAAAAGGAAATGGTATCTCTCGAACAACTATACAAAGAAACCACTGGGCAAGATATTAACAAATTTTATCGTCCTCCACAAGGAAAATACTGCGAAAGCAACCTTAAACATGCCCAAGAGCTTGGATATAAAACTATCTTCTGGAGTCTTGCATACGTAGATTGGTACGTAGATAAACAGCCCACTCGAGAACTTGCCCTCGATAAACTCACTAAAAGAATACACCCCGGAGCAATTGTACTTCTACACAGCACTTCGAAAACCAATTCTGAAGTACTCGATGAGCTTCTTAGTAAATGGGAAAGCATGGGATATACATTTTCCTCTCTAGATAAACTTTAATTCTTGAGAACCCAAATTGAGTATGAATATGACCGTTGTTGGCCAGTTTCATACTCAATTTTCTTATTTTAATCTTTTTAAAAAACATAAGTTTTCCCTAACATTATAACTCATAATATCATTATTAAATATAATCTTGACTCTTGATATTTCATCGATTATAATGTTAATGTCTATATCATAATGTCACTTTACACAATACTTAAAAAACATAAAAGCATCAAATTGTATGAGTGTATTTTTTATTTTCTGTTTTGATAATTAAGAATTCAGTTTTAAAGGAGAAACAAAAGATGATAAATGAGAACGATTTTTCAAAATACTTAAAAAAAAGAAATTTAAATAGCCACAAGGGAACCTTCGGAAAATGTCTTTGTGTTGTAGGATCATATGGTATGGCCGGAGCTGCCATATTATCATTAAAAGCTGCCCTTCGATGCGGTGTAGGTCTAAGCAAGTGCTTACTCCCAGCTGAAATCTATCCCATAGTGTCCGCAGCTGTACCTGAATCAACCTTTTCAATTTACAACAATCTGAATTATTTAAAAAAACTTGATGAGGAACTTAACTCTGCTTCTTCAGTATTGATCGGCTGTGGTTGCGGAAAATCTGAACTAATTGCTTCCGCAGTCAAACTTTGCATTAATAAATGTACTTGTCCTCTTGTCATCGACGCTGATGGTATAAACGTTCTTTCGCATCATATAAATTGGTTAGAAAAGCACCCAAATGAAGTAATTCTTACTCCACATAGCGCAGAAATGGCTAGATTACTCCATAGTTCAGTACAAGCGGTACAAAACAATCGTGAAGAAGATTCTAAGAATTTTGCAAAAAAACACAACGTAACTGTAATTCTTAAGGGTCATCACACTATAATTGCTGAAAAAACAGGAACCATATCCATCAATCCAACAGGAAATCCTGGAATGGCAACAGGTGGTAGCGGTGACGTTTTATCCGGTATGATAGTTTCATTTCTTGCACAGGGATTACCTATCAACATAGCTGCAAAAGCCGCCGTATTTATGCATGGAAAAGCAGGCGATATCGCAGCCACAAAAAAATCTCAACACTCACTTCTCCCGACAGATATCATCGAAGAACTACCTAATCTGTTTATTGAATACGAAAAAAATTAAAAGCCTAATATACTAATAAACATGAATTGAGTAGTTTCACTAACCTTATTTTTTTACTTATCTAAACTATCTACTTTTTCAATATGATACCAGATACTCATCATTATTAAAAACTAATGGAACATACACATAATCACTATTGGAAAAATCTTTTATAGGTACAGTAATAATAAAATCTCCAACAAACTTAAGTTCTGAAACATAACACTTGTCTAGACCATAGTTCAATCTTATTTCTAAATTATTATTGTTAAACGATATGAGATTTATTAAACTACCATTATGTATAACTGTATTTCCCTTTCTCATCTCCAACCAATCTCTATAACCCCCAGTAATTTCAATATTGATATTTATTCATAAAAAACTCCTCTAATGCCAGTAATTCAAAAATCCTTGAAAATAGATATCTAACTTAGGATTCAGTTTATATTAAATTGGCTTATTATTTTTTAAATATAGATTATTAACATTCCTATATTTTCAATTTTATTACACAATAAATTAAATTACAAATGTTAAACATCCTACTACCTTCTTAAATAATTGCTTTAAATGTTGGATGACCAAAATCTTGATTGTTTAGTAAAAACGGTTCCCTAAACCTCAGATTATAATCTAATTGGAATTCTGTCTCTTATTCGTTATTCCAAATTAAATTACAATTTATTCATATTGGAACAAACTTACTAAAAAGCTAACATGGGCATGAATTCGCGGTGCATACAGAGGAAATCGAAATCCTCCTTACCTTCATTGATTTCCTTCACAATTGTTCAAATCATTTTTAATTATTTCTGGTAACTCATTAATTGAATCCATAAAAACAGTATTACTATAAATAATTTCACCACATTCAGTTTCAAGAACCATAAAATCATACGACAGATCATTAACAACGGAAATAGAAATCATCTTATCCTCATATTCAATCACAAATTCAATCTTATTTTCTCCGTATTCAAATATATCTATAATTTTAAATTCCTTTGTATCTAAAATTTTTAAAATTATTTCTTTGGCATCATTTATTAACTTATTCATATTATTAAACCTCCTTTAATAGATAATTGACAATTCCATTTCCGTGTAAAATTGAAATGACAATAACAATATTATTGATTTGATTAGAAGTAAAACCAAATTTATTAATTTGGGATTGCTCAACAATGTGGTACTATACATTGCTTTCTCCAGAGGAACTCAATTTTTCATTTAATTCTTTAAAGCTTGCATAATCCCTTATCGAATACAAAAAACGTGCTATCTTCATTAACATTTCCTATTTTTTTTGGCCGATCTAACAGTATCTTCAACTGCATTCACCGCCTTAACTACCTCATCTATTTTTTCAACTTCTACTACACTTATCTTCTCAGATTCAGGAAGCTTCCCTTTATCTGCAGTTTCACTGCTTCACAAGCGCGAATTTCATCATCTGTAAGTGTACGTGGTACCTCTCGTGCTCTTTGTTTAAGCACGTCTAGCTCACTACGGAATTTTTCTGCAGCACTTGCCGCTTTTTCTACTTTTTTAGCTTCCTCAGCCTCACGTACTACTCTAAGTTTCGCTACCTTTGCTGCTTTACTTACAGCACTATTCAGCTCACTTGAACCTTTTGCTCCAGCCACAAAAGTTTTTGCTAATTCCGCAAGTCTTGCGCTCTTTTCAAGTTCTTTGACTGCCTTGGCGCCTTTGGCAATTTTCCCACCAAGCTTCACTCCGCCCTTGACGAGCGAACCTACTCCGTCAACGAACTGCACTACGTCACCGATCAACTTTGCCTGTTCGAACGAACTTTCCGTAGGTGAACAGTTCTTCAACCAGTCAATAGCACTTTTATAAAATCTAAATTTTCAATTGTCTGCATCATGGGACGCTTTGCGCCCCATGAAATATACCTTGTTTCCCAATTTTTCATTTTGGCCTCACGCCGGCCGGGCGGT
>CATZCM010000026.1 GCA_958417225.1 uncultured Eubacteriales bacterium
GATTTCTTTTGTCGAACATTGGATTAATAATTTACCGCGTAAAATTTTTAATTATTGCTGCTCTGATTTTATTTTCAAAAGTGTCCTATTTGATATTGCAATTTAGCTACAAAACTTTTTTCAAAAAAAATATGAAAAAGCATTGACACGCTTTTGAATTCGTGGTATTATAAATAGGTGTGGAATACCCACGCCTATTAATTTTGTGAGGAGGTGTCATATGCCAACCTTTAATCAGTTAGTAAGAAAGGGCAGAGAAGCATCTGAAAGAAAAGCTACAGCTCCAGCGCTTCTAAAGGGATACAATGCGAAGAAAAAAGCTTATATTGATCAAAATTCCCCGCAAAAGCGTGGTGTGTGCACAGCGGTAAAAACGGCCACACCGAAAAAACCAAACTCAGCTCTTCGAAAGATTGCGAGGGTCCGACTATCCAATGGGATAGAAGTGAGTTCTTACATTCCGGGGGAAGGTCACAACTTACAGGAACACAGCGTAGTATTAATTCGAGGTGGCCGTGTAAAGGATTTACCGGGTGTACGTTACCACATTATCAGGGGAACGCTTGATGCTCAGGGTGTAGCAAAGCGTATGCAAGCAAGGTCAAAATATGGAGCAAAGCGTCCAAAAGCAGGAGCCAAGAAATAATAGGTTCCAAAAACTTTAAAGCGGCCAAGAATCAGGTGCGTTTATAAAACCGATCGCAATTTTGTGGTTTGGAGTGATCTATAAATGTCTCTGTATTGGTTGGCGGAAGTTTACAACTTTCGAGTACCGAAGATATCATTACTATGAAGGAGGGAAGTAAGGTGCCAAGAAGAGGTTGTATAGCTAAACGAGATGTGTTGGCTGATCCAGTGTACAATTCCAAATTGGTTACTCGTCTCATTAACAACATAATGTATGACGGAAAACGAGGAGTTGCACAGAAAATAGTTTATGGAGCATTCGAAATCGTAAGAGAAAAAACAGGCAAAGATCCACTAGAAACATTTGAACAAGCGATGGAAAATGTAATGCCAGTATTAGAGGTAAAAGCTCGCCGCGTAGGAGGAGCAACATACCAAGTACCAATGGAAGTACGTCCAGAAAGACGTCAAACATTGGGATTACGTTGGATGACGGCGTATTCGAGAACGAGATCAGAAAAGACAATGAGAGAACGTCTTGCAGGAGAAATCCTGGATGCGGTAAATGAAACAGGCGGAGCATTTAAGAAACGTGAAGATACGCATAAGATGGCAGAAGCTAATAAAGCATTTGCTCACTACAGATGGTAGTAGCAGTTGCAATATTTTGAGATAAAGGAGGTAAACAATGGCTAGACAAGTATCACTTGAAATGACAAGAAATATCGGGATCATGGCTCATATTGATGCCGGTAAAACGACAACAACAGAGAGAATTTTATTTTACACGGGAGTAAACCATAAAATCGGAGAAACTCACGATGGAGCAGCAACGATGGATTGGATGGCTCAAGAGCAAGAAAGAGGTATAACAATAACATCGGCAGCAACGACGTGTTTTTGGAAAAATCACCGTATAAACATTATTGATACTCCAGGTCACGTGGACTTTACAGTAGAAGTTGAAAGGTCGTTAAGAGTACTAGATGGATCTGTGACGGTACTTTGTGCAAAGGGTGGTGTGGAACCTCAGTCTGAAACGGTATGGCGTCAGGCAGATAAGTATCAAGTTCCTAGGATGGTTTATGTAAATAAGATGGATATCATGGGAGCAGATTTCTATAACGTGCTCAATATGATGAAAGAACGTTTGAAATGTAATGCAGTTCCGATTCAATTGCCAATTGGCGCAGAAGATACGTTCAAGGGAATCATAGACTTAGTAGAAATGAAAGCGTACGTGTATTATGATGACTTAGGTCAAGACATCAGGGTAGAGGAAGTCCCAGAAGACATGAAAGAGCTTGCTGAAAAGTATCATACAGAATTACTTGAACATGTGGCAGAGCAAGATGACGCTTTATTTGAAAAGTACTTGGAAGGTACACCACTTACAGAAGATGAAATAAAGGCTTGCATTAGGAAATCGACTATAGCAAACACAATGGTTCCAGTTACATGCGGTACTTCTTATAAAAATAAAGGTGTACAGAAGTTACTCGATGCAATAGTGGAGTATATGCCAGCACCAACTGATGTTCCACCAATAAAAGGAATAAATCCTGATACAGAGGAAGAAGTTGTAAGACATTCATCTGATTCAGAACCGTTTTCAGCATTGGCCTTTAAGATTGCAACGGATCCTTTTGTAGGAAAACTGTGTTTCTTTAGGGTATATTCTGGAACAGTAAATGCAGGGGCTACAGTTTACAATTCAACAAAGGATAATTCAGAGAGATTAGGACGTATACTACAAATGCATGCGAACCACCGCCAAGATATCGAAACAGTCTATGCAGGAGACATTGCAGCGGCAGTTGGATTGAAAAACACAACGACTGGAGATACGCTTTGCACAGAAAAAGAGCCGGTTATATTGGAATCGATGGAATTTCCAGAACCAGTTATAAGGGTAGCTATTGAGCCAAAAACAAAAGCAGGCCAAGAAAAAATGGGTATAGCGTTATCAAAGTTGGCAGAAGAAGATCCAACATTCAAAACGTATACTGATGAAGAAACTGGGCAAACGATCATTGCAGGAATGGGAGAACTACACTTAGAAATCATAGTTGATAGATTATTGCGTGAGTTTAAGGTAGAGGCAACTGTAGGTAATCCACAAGTTGCATATAAAGAGACAATACGCAAGAGTGCAGATGTTGAGCAAAAATATGCACGTCAATCTGGTGGTCGTGGACAATATGGTCATGTTAAGATTAAGGTTGAACCAAACCCAACTAAGGGTTATGAGTTTATAAACTCTATCGTAGGAGGAGCGATCCCCAAAGAGTATATACCAGCAGTTGACCAAGGAATCCAAGGTGCTATGTTATCAGGAGTATTGGCAGGATACAATGTAGTTGACGTAAAAGTGGAGTTGTATGATGGTTCGTACCATGAAGTTGACTCTTCAGAAATGGCATTTAAAATTGCAGGTTCTATGGCATTTAAGGATGCTATGCGTAAAGCAGATCCGGTCTTGTTAGAGCCGATTATGAAAGTTACAGTTATTGTTCCAGAGGAATACATGGGCGATGTAATTGGAGATATAAACTCCCGTCGTGGTATGATCCAGGGTATGGAGGCAATTTCCGGGGCACAGAGAATTAATGCTATGGTGCCACTTTCAGAGATGTTTGGTTACGCTACTGATATGCGTTCTAAAACGCAGGGTCGTGGTCAATATACAATGGAACCTAGTCACTATTCGGAAGTTCCAAAATCAGTATCTGAAAAAATTATTAGTACTCGTACTAAAAAAGACGATTAAGTTTAATTGTTGTCAAAATAGCTAATTTTTTTATAAGTATATTGAAAGTTAAATTTTTGTAAATTTGGTATACGAGTAAAAAAATTGCAAATAAGTATAATTACCGTTAATTTAAATTAGCAATATATCAGAAAGCGATCACTTAATTATAAGTGTTGAGCAGTTCACAAATGAACAAAATATTTTAACCGATTTCAAAGGAGGAAATGACAATGGCAAAAGCAAAATTTGAAAGAAACAAACCACACGTAAACATTGGTACAATCGGTCACGTTGACCATGGTAAGACAACTCTTACTGCAGCAATTACTAAAGTTCTTAACCTTCAAGGAGAGGCAGACTTTGTTGATTATGCTAACATTGATAAGGCTCCAGAAGAAAGAGAACGTGGAATTACAATTAACACAGCACATGTTGAGTATGAAACAGAGACTCGTCACTATGCACACGTTGACTGCCCAGGCCATGCTGACTATGTAAAGAACATGATCACAGGTGCAGCTCAGATGGACGGCTCAATCCTTGTTGTGTCAGCATCTGATGGTCCGATGCCTCAAACAAGAGAGCATATCTTACTTGCTCGTCAGGTTGGCGTACCTTATATTGTTGTATTTATGAATAAGGTTGACCAAGTTGATGACGAAGAGCTTCTTGACTTAGTTGAAATGGAGATTCGTGATCTATTAAGTGAATATGGATTCCCAGGTGATGAGACTCCAATCATTAAAGGTTCTGCATTAAAAGTTCTTGAATCAGATTCTAAAGATCCAGCAGCTCCTGAGTACAAGTGCATTCATGATTTAATGAAAGCAGTTGATGAGTTTATTCCAACTCCTGAGCGTAAATCTGATCAACCTTTCTTGATGCCTGTTGAAGATGTTTTCACAATTACAGGACGTGGTACAGTTGCTACAGGAAAAGTTGAACGTGGACAACTTAAAGTTTCTGAAGAGGTTGAAATTGTTGGTCTTAAAGATGAGAGCAGCAAAACAGTTGTTACAGGAATCGAAATGTTCCGTAAATTATTAGACTATGCTGAAGCAGGAGATAATGTTGGTGTTCTTCTACGTGGTGTTCAGAGATCTGACATTAAACGTGGGCAAGTACTTGCAAAACCAGGTACAATTAAACCTCACACTAAATTTAAAGGCCAAGTATATGTTCTTACAAAGGACGAAGGTGGACGTCATACTCCGTTCTTCAACAACTATCGTCCACAGTTCTATTTCAGAACAACAGACGTTACTGGTGTTATTAAATTACCTGAGGGCACAGAAATGTGTATGCCTGGTGATAACGTTGACATGGATGTTGAACTCATTACTCCAATCGCTATCGAGGAAGGTTTGAGATTTGCTATCCGTGAAGGCGGACGTACAGTTGGTTCAGGCGTTGTTACAGCAATTAATGCTTAATAAAAAAACTTTAAAGTTTCTTTCTTATTAAGAGAATAGCAATTTTGTAGTTGTTTTGTTATCCCGGCCTTTTGTGCCGGGATAACTTGTTAATAGGAAGTTTGTTTGATTTTTTATACATAAAACCATTTGTATACTTCCTTGAGATAGTTAAGTGAATTATCTATTGCTAGAATAATATTATTGTAAAAGTAAAAGTTCAGTTTCATGCAATTATTGATACATGAAGCCGAACTTTTTTTATGAATGAAATAAAGTTTAATGTTGGTTAATATGAAAAATGTTAATAGAAAGTGATATAGGGTATTTAGTTGTATTTTTGTTTTTGTAGAAATTTAGAGCAGTGTTCAGACTTATTAAGAACATAATCAGGTTTTAAAAAATACTTTTTGCATTCGATTGTTTTAGTGTTATAGGCAAATTGGCAATTTTTGCACTCTAATTTATTATTTGTCTCTGATGAAGATATTGGTAAATTTCCTTCAGTATAAACAAAGTTGTTTGATTGATTCATTTTTTTACCACCCTTACGTTTACAACTAATACTCCGGTGGAACTTATACTTATTGATAAAACCTCAAATATAGTTCCTCTATTCAATATTAATTCCTCTTCTGTGTTGTATTCTGAAAATTTCATGATTGGTAGAGCTGATATTCCAGGAGGAATTATGATTTTTAACAAGGCTCCAGTAGTTTTATTACCACCAAATTTCATTGAAATTTCTTTGTTATTTGATACGCTCATATACCCTTTTTCTAATAAATTGCATCCTATATTTTGAGTCAATAAATTGTACACATTATGTATATTAGGTGAATTTGGCCATTTTTTGGCGACATCGGCGAGCAACATAAATTTCAAGCAATTGAAATCGCTAAGTCCTCGATAATAAATTTCTTCTTTTTTTGTAGTGAATTTATCTATACTTTTAGATAGAATATCTGATTTTTTCTTATATGAAATTCTAGTCGCATCGTCCATTTGATTATTGTTTGATTTTTTGTTTAGCTTATTTGATCTTGAGGCTACTTTAATCGGGTCGTTCTCGCGTTCTACTTTGTTATAATATATGTAATTATCGCTTGTATAATCTTTTACAATATTCATTTCGGAATTACTTAAAACTGAATTGACAACGTTTGAGTAACTTTCGTTATATTTTTTTTGTTCTAAATTTTTAGCTGTTTTATACATTTTGCGAGGAGCAAATGCATCGTTTACTTTATTTCCGTTTTTTAATATACTTTTCTTTAGAATATAGTAATTTATTCTTCTTAATAAAGTCTCGTTTTCATCGCTGAGTTTTATGCATTGACGTAATAGGTTGAATTGCAATTGTGTAACATTTTTTTCGCTTATATCTATTGATTTTTCATAAATATTATTTAATTCACGTTTTATAGTTATCCAATCAGGATTAAACCCGTTCAAAATGAAATTGATATGATTAATGGAATTAATTATGTTGTTTGCGCGATTATCAGGGAAAATAGCAATCAATCTTATTTTTAGTGTAGTTAGTAACGAATATAAATCAGAGTAGTTGCCAATAAAGCTTTCGCTACTTCTTTGTGCAATCACTGACTGATTACGATCAATCTCAATTTTTTCAATATCGCCATTGACTGTAGTATTAAGCTCGTACATGCCGGGACCTATTGGTTTAACGTTATTTATGGTATATGTATATCCAGCATCTAGGGTTAATTCGTTTTTCTCTTTTTCATTTCCGGTTTTGGTAAACATTGTGTCTGTAAACATTGCCCTTGTTCCCTTAGGGACGTTCAATGTCATAATGTGGGCCCCTTCGGTATTTGTGTAAAGATTTTTGTTGTTGGATTTTTTTGTTTTATTTACAGTTTTATTTGCCAAACGTCTTGCAAAAAATTTATTTGTAGTTGTGCTCATAAAAGCTTTGTCCTGGAATGTTGTACCATTTAAAAGCTTATAGGCGCCTAGAGCAAAAAACTTTTCATGGTCGATATTGCCATCATCATCTAAGAAATCATTGGCTTGATCCTTATCGATACCTTTTATACCTAGTAAGTATTTTATCATATTGTCGTCTATACCTTTGTAGGTTGTAGTATCTTTAGGTAAATTATGTTTAGTGAATGCCTTTTTCATATTTGTTATGTTATTTGATAAAGCTGCATCGAGAGTTCCTTTTTCATAATTATGGTTTCGTAAAGCAGTATTAATTGCGTCTGAATTATTAGCATATTCAGCCATTGCAGTCTTTTCTTTTTTGTTTAGTGACATGAAGTCCTGATTTGCTAATTTTAGATAAGCTTTTTGGTATTTACTATTTTTTGAAGGATTATCAGATTTTTCATGTTTGTTTTTTTCTTCTTGAAATTTGTCAAAATCGGATTCAGAGTACGATTGTGTTGTGTTGAATAGTATGTTTTGAATAGTCATATCTTCCTGTTCGGGACTGTTTTTGATAACTGCATTTTCTTGAATGGCTGCATTTCGAATGTCATGTACATTATTCAATAATTGTTTATCCTCCATGGTCTTTGGAGATGAGTGTTTAGATATGTAATTATCAGAGTTAGTTATAGCATTTCTGTAAATTTTACTTAGGTGGATTCGGTAGGCAGGTTCGTTAGGTTTAGGGTAGATTTTTGCAGCCTCGTTTCCAAATTCTATAATTTTTTTTCTATCACTGAACTTTGTTGCAATGGAGTCTAAAAATCTATTTTTTTGTATAGATTTTGAAAGAGTAGCAAATGAGTCAGTCATAGGAATATATGAGGAAATGTGAGTGGAATTTAATCTTTCTTCCCAAATACTATCCATTCTTGACAATCACCTCCTGCCAAAAAATTGATAAACTTCATATTTAAGTGAACAAAGTTTTGTATTACAATTGAAACGCTGAGTTCTGTGTAAGAATACTAGCGTTTTAATAAGATGGTTTTAATTCTAATTTGTTATGCCGGATAGATAACAAAAAGTATAGAATATAAATCGACTATTATTTTATACGGTTAAGTGGACAATTTATAACAAAGTGTTACAATGAATTTTTATAATATCTGGTTGCGATTTTTGTTTTACATACTATCGAGATTACTATGGCTAGTTTTCTATTGTAAAAGGTTATTTTTATACATTTTGTGAATATTTGACTAATAACACTGCACACAAATATGCTTACTTATGCTTTCTAGTTTGTTAAATAAACCGTTGCACAGTTCGACGATTTGTGATATACTAAGACCGTGAAATATTTGGTAATTCACAATTTAAACGTTAATTTTGACTTAATTTGCGACATGAATAGGAGGGAAAACATTTGTTTACGATAGAAGTTGCTGGACATAGATTTCAAATTGAGAATAAATATGACTTTATTCAAAGATTATGCCAAAAGTATATTGTTCCTAATTGCGATGCAAAATCTATTAGCGTTACGGATGAACAGATAAAGGCAGAGGATGCACGTGTAGAGGGTTATTCAGAAGATTATTTAGAAAGTCTTGCAGTTTACCGGAAAATATGTGATTTTTTAGTTTCTCATAATATAATCTTATTTCATTGTTCTGCGCTTATGATTGATGGAAAGGCTGTATTATTTACGGCACCAAGCGGGACAGGTAAATCTACACATGCTAGTTTATGGCGCAAACATTTTGGTGACAGAACAATGGTTATTAACGATGATAAACCTCTTGTGAAGATTGAAAATGGAATAGCAACCGTTTATGGTACGCCATGGTGTGGTAAACATGGACTAGAAAATAATATTGCAGCACCAGTTGATTCCATATTTATTTTATCGCAGGCGAAAGAAAACAGTGTAGAGAAAATAAGTCCTATGCAGGCGTATCCAATGCTATTAAATCAGACTTATCGACCTAAGCAAGATACTGAAAAAATGCGTAAAATTCTTACACTTGTGAATGAGTTTATTGTAATCACAAAACTTTATAATTTAAAGTGCAATATTTCAAATGAAGCAGTTTTAACTGCGTATAATGCAATGAAAGGATGTTGAATGAAAATGAAACTAAAAGAGGGTTTTATAACTGATAAAACATGTGATGGATATGTTGCAGTTGCGACTGGAGAAGCTAGCAAAGTGTTTAATGGAATGATCAAAAATAATCCTACTGCGAATTTCTTGTTTGAACAATTGATGCAAGACACTACTGAGGATAAACTCGTTCAAGATTTGACTTCCAATTACGATGTTTCAGAAGAAGTTGCAAAATGTGATGTACATAATTTCATCACAAAACTAAGGGAGACAGGGTTACTCGATGAATAAGTGCACATTAGAAGAGCAAATCAATCGTACTGGAAAATTGCTACAAACTACAGTTGGTAGTAGTATGGAACCTATGCTTAAAAATCGGCAAAATGTAGTTGCATTTGAGAAACCAACTGAGATTTTGAAAAAATATGATTTACCTCTTTATAAACGTCCAGATGGAAAGTATGTATTACATCGCATACTTAAAGTTAGAGAAAATGATTATATTATTTGTGGTGATAATCGTTGCGAAAAAGAGATAGTTCCACATGATTGGGTAATCGGGGTAACGACGGGGTATTACAAAGATGGAAATTGGATTTTAGTAACAGATAAAAATTATCAAAAGTACTTGAAAACACTTCCGTTTAGGCGAAAAAAAATCTGGATTAGGACGTTATACTATAGAGCAAAACGAAAGTTGAGGAACGTGATTCATGAAAAGTGATTCTTCTTTAAAATGGTTGTTCGAAGTTTCTCAAAGTGATAAAGTGGGAATTTTTTGGTTGACTGTACTTAATTCGTTGATTTCCATCAATACAGTGATTTTTGCGTTAGTGTTGAAAAATGTAATAGATGCGGCAACTATTTACGATAAGCACTCATTTATAAAAAATACGTTAATTTTTACTTGTATTATTTTACTTCATATTTTAATAGGAGCTTTCTGTCGTAGGATTGATGAGAAAACTCGATCTGGTATTGAAAATAAGTGTAAAAAGCGTGCGTATCAAGCAATTTTGACGCGAGACTATGCTATACTTGCTGCATTCCATACGGGGGAGTTGCAAAATAGGATGACTAATGATACTGTAGTGATTGCAGATGGAATGACGTCTATATTTCCTAGTGTAGTTGCAATGGTTGTTAAACTTGTGTGTGCGTCAATGGTTCTTTTTATGTTGGACGTTAGATTCGCTTTAGTGCTTTTTATTGGTGGTATAATTTTGATTTTTGTGACGTATTCCTTTCGACGGACCATGAAAAAATTACATAAGAGAGTTCAGTCTGTAGATGGGGAAGTTCGGTCGTATTTACAGGAAACTGTAGAAAATCTTTTTGTGATACGATCGTTTGGCAGTGAAGACAGGGCAGTTGGAATTGCAAGCGAAAAAATGAATAATCATTTTGTTATTCGTATGAGGCGCAATTTGTTTTCTAATTTGTGTAATGTTGGATTTAGCGCTGTTATGAATGGTGGATATTTGTTTGGACTTGTGTGGTGTGGATTAGGGATTCTTAATGGTGTGATCTCTTATGGAATGTTAACTGCAGTTTTGCAGCTTGTAAATCAGATTCAACAGCCGTTTGCAAATATTACGGGTTATCTTCCAAAGTATTATTCAATGCTTGCTTCAGCGGAACGTTTAATTGAATTGGAGAATTTGAAACCAGATGCGCAACAAGCAAAAATTACTGAAAATCAACGGGATTCTATTTATTCAAATTTGAACAGATTAGAATTGCTAAACGTAAGTTTTACATATCCACGCGGTGCAAAGGCTATTGTTAATGAAAGTTACTTTATTAATAAGGGAAATTTTATTGCCATCACTGGCCAGTCTGGGATAGGTAAAAGTACTATATTAAAACTTTTGCTTGCAATGTATGAACCCGATTGTGGTAATCTGAATTTTGTTATGACTGATGGTTCGACTTTACCTATAACCGCCTCCACTAGACCAATGTTTGCATACGTACCACAAGGTAATTTTCTTATGTCTGGAACTATTGCTGAAACTGTTAGTTTCATGAACAGAAATGACATAAACTTGGATAGAGTGAAACTGGCTTGTAAAGTTGCTTGTGCAGATGAATTTATTAGTGAACTTCAAAATGGATATGATACAGTTTTGGGTGAAAAAGGTTTGGGGCTTTCTGAGGGGCAGATTCAACGTATTGCTGTTGCAAGAGCAATTTATTTTGATGCTCCTATATTGCTACTGGATGAGGCAACCTCTGCTCTGGATGAGATTACTGAACGAATTTTACTTGAAAATCTGCGCAATATGACAGATAAAACAGTGATTATTGTTACGCACAAAAAGGCTGCTTTTGATGTTTGTGATAAAATTATTTGCTTTGAGAAAAGATGAAATGGATTGATTTTTTGTGGTTTAGACTTATGCAGAAAAGTATTTGATGATGAAATTTCCGTTAGTGCTTCAATTTGCAATATAACATTGTAGGAATGAAATAACGATAAAGACTATGTGCTCATTTTGTTCAAAGTATGCCGAATATTCAAACCAGCAAATTTGTGAGTGCATATAAAAATGTAAGCAGTGGACTATTGGAAAAAGGTTTTTCACCAATAAAGTAGAAGTTGTGAAAAGAATATTTTGGTAGTTAGGGTTTTTGTTTGTTTATGGAGTATCATAACAAAGATGCGAATGCCACAATAAGTATTAGAAGTAAGGTTGTGCGATTTGTAAACACAAATAAGTACATAAAACTATAAAACACAAAGATTGATCACATTTATGCTTGGTATGGCAGTGATGTCGTTTTAGAATCTTTAAGTGGGGAGGATGCTACATGACAAGAGAACAATATGTTATACATTTATTGAAATGTGCGTTGTTAGGGTTACAACCGCAAGAAAAACCTGAGATAATTAGCTTTGATGAAATATTTTCCTTTTCTAAGGCTCATATGATTGCAAATACAATTTGGTATAGCATAGATAAACTTAATGTCAAACCAGATGAAAAACTATGGAATGAGTGGACAGAATTTAAAAATCATGCTATAGTAAAGGATATAAAACAACGTAATGAATATAAAAATATAATTTCAGCTATTGATAAGGCTAAAATTCCGTGTGTGCCGGTTAAAGGTATTTTCTTAAAAAAATATTATCCTCGTACAGAATTTCGAACTATGTCAGATATTGATATTTATGTTGATGAAAAGAACATTCCAAAAATTAAGGAAATTTTACTTTCACTTGGTTTTACATGTGAAAGTGAAGGAATGTGTCATCACGATGCGTTTATGAAACCTCCTGTTATGGATGTGGAAATTCATAGGGAGCTTATATCGGAAAATCTAAAGGAATTAAATGCGTACTATAAAGATGTTTTTTCGAAAACGAGGTTAGTGGACGGATATCAGTATGTGCATGAAATGAATGAAGAAGAGTTTTATATTTATGTTCTTGCACATTTTTATAAACATTATAAAGCGGGTGGAAGTGGTATTAGATCTGTGATGGATATGTACGTATTGAACAATAGCTTATATGATAGTCTTGATAAGGAAAGTCTTAATTTAAAATTAAAACAGCTTAAGATGAGAGACTTCCGAGATAAAATTACTGATTTATCTCAGTGGTGGTTTGGGGATGGTCATGAAACTAAAGAACTTCAAACTATTGCTTCATATATTTTAAGTAGTGGCACGTATGGTACTGTTGCGAATCATGTGAATAATCAAATAAATGAATTTGGTAGATTCGGTTTTATCTTATATAATGTATTTCTCCCATATGATATCATGAAATATAGATATCATATTTTGAAAAGGGTTCCGGTATTACTACCTTTCTGTTGGATAATAAGATGGGGGAGAGGTATTCTTACTAAACAGGACGTGATTAAATATAAACTGAAGTCCGTCTTCTATAAAGAGGGTATGCGGTAATTTTTTTGATATAAATTTAGCACTGAAAAGAGGTGATCGTATGAATGTATTTTTGCAGCTGTCTTTAATGGCGCTTGTACCATCAATTTTTTCTGTAATTATATATATGTCTGAAGTTACACGATTTTTTCGTCGTATGGAGTATATGCAAAAACAACTTTTATTTGGATTTGCGTTTGGTGTACTAGCAATCCTAGGGACTGAGGTTGGTGTGAAAATTGATGGTGCGATTCTAAATGTTCGTGATACTGCACCACTTTGTGCGGGGCTTCTTTTTGGGGCTCCAGCGGGTATTATTTCTGGGTTAATTGGTGGTGTTGAACGCTGGTTTGCTGTTCTTTGGGGGGCAGGGGAATACACGCGTCTTGCTTGTTCTGTTTCTACTGTTTTTGCAGGATTTATTAGTGCTTTTTTACGTAAGTTTATGTTTGATAATAAAAAACCAACTTGGTATTATAGTTATATAGTTGGGGTTATAGTTGAAGTAATTCACATGTTAATGATATTTATTACAAACATGTCCGATGTACGTACAGCATTTGAATTTGTGCGTATTTGTTCTGTACCAATGATTTCTATTAATAGTGCGTCTATTATGGTTACAACCTTAATTATTACATTTATAAGCAGAAAATATCGGCGATCTAATAAGCGTACGCAAAGAAAAATTTCTCAGACTTTTCAACGATGGTTGCTTTTATGTGTTTCAATAGGGTTTTTCTTTACGATGCTGTTTACGTGGAAGCTCCAAACTAGGCTTTCAGAAACTGATACATACGATCTTGCAAAACTTAATATTGAGGATGTGCGTCAGGATATCAAAGATGCTTCAAATAGAAATTTGTTATTACTTACACAGAGAGTTGCAAAAGAAGTTAATGAGTCAGGAGACATAACTTCAAATAAACTTAACTATCTTGCAAGTAAATACGATGTTGCAGAGATTAATGTCATAGATGAAAACGGCATTATAATTTCAACAACATATGGAGGATTTCTTTATTACAATATGCGCGAGGGTGAACAAGCATCGGAATTTATGGTGCTGTTGGATAGTGATACGAAAGAGTATGTGCAAGAGTATATGCCGACTTCATCCAATCCGGATCTTTTGAGAAAATATGCTGGTGTTGTGCTTGATAGAGGTGGATTTATACAAGTGGCTTATGATGCTAAACGCTTTCAAAAGGACATAGATGACGAAGTGATCGGTGTAACACATAATCGTCATGTTGGAGAAAATGGATACATCATAATTGTAGATACGAATGGGAATATTGTTAGTGATCGCCTTTTAGGAGAAGGACAGAATTTAATTGTTACGGGGATTTATATTGATGATACTAAAATGTCTGAGAATGAGCCTTTTAAAGCGAAAGTTTACGGTACGAATTCTTATTGCTTGTATGTTGTTTCTGAGGGGTATTATATTATAGCAGTTATTCCGTACACAGAGGCGTTTTTTTCAAGAGATATGTCGGTGTATGTGACAGTATTTATGGATTTTGTGATTTTTGGAATATTGTTTATTTGGGTTTACTTGCTTATAAAAAAGCTGATTGTTGAAAACATAAGTAGAGTTAATCGCTCGCTTGCACAGATAACAGAGGGAAATTTGGAGGTCACAGTCAACGTGAGATCTAATGAAGAATTTGCGTCATTGTCTGACGATATAAATTCTACTGTTGTAACTCTAAAACATTACATAACTGAAGCAGCAGCACGTATAGATAAGGAACTTGAATTCGCAAAAGAAATACAGCATTCAGCGCTTCCAACTATTACTCCGTCGTATTCAAAAATTTCAAGTTTTGACATCTTTGCGTCAATGTACACAGCTAAAGAGGTTGGTGGAGATTTTTATGATTTTTACTTTATAGATAAAAATCGGCTTGCATTTCTTATAGCCGATGTTTCTGGTAAAGGAATTCCTGCGGCTATGTTTATGATGACTTCTAAAACACTTCTTAAAGATTATTTGGAGTCTGGGAAAAGTGTAAATGATGTGTTAACTATTGTAAATAAGAGACTTTGTGAAAAGAACAGTACAGGAATGTTTGTGACTGCGTGGATGGGAGTAATTAATTTGAATACCGGACTTGTTGAGTATTCAAATGCAGGTCATAATCCACCACTTGTGCGTAGCAAGAATGGAGAATTTGAATATATTGATACAAGTGCAGATTTTATATTAGCTGGCATGGATGATGTGGAATATTCCAAGAATGAATTGCAACTTTCCCCTGGAGATGAAATTTTTCTTTATACCGATGGGGTAACTGAAGCGACAGATGCGAATAAGCAGTTATATGGGGAAAAAAGATTATTGGAATTTTTAAATACATTACATGGAATTTCTGCACAAGAGATGTGTGATGCAGTGAAAGCAGATGTAGATGAATTTGTAAAGGATGCACCGCAGTTTGATGATATTACAATTCTTTGCTTAAAGTATAATGGAACAGATAAAAATGTAGAATTTGATAAAGAAAATCCAGAAAAATAATAAGTTAATTTTATTATACTTTATTTCAATAAATATGATTAAATTCTTTTTGCGAAAAACATAAAATAGTTAAAAATTCTTATGTGTATGAGAAAAAGACTTGTATGTCTCGGATATGTTAAAATGTCTGTAGAGTACAAGTTTTTTGCTTTGTGTTTATTGTTTAGTATTCAGGGTTGTAATTATGTTTGGAGATTTTATTGATACTAACTTAGGTTTATAGGTGTCGTGTTAAAATCTATGATTTTTTTTTAGAATTTAATAGATGGATGTATTTGCCTATGCAAGAAAACTAATTTTTATCTGTTGTTTAGACATTTGTCAATTGTGGTCTGTTATTAAAAATAATTAGCTTTTTTTAACTGACAGAATTATAATTTTAGTGTAGCTCTTAGCATTAGTGTAGAAATTGCACATTATATTTATTTATACTTGACTTTTATCATATGTATCGGTTATAATTGTCATAAAAGTAATTTATTACAGTGACTGAAATGCGATTTTAATGTGTATTTTAGTGTATTAAGAAAAATATTTTCTGCGATACTATGCATATATTAAAATATTTGCAGTAGTGGTTTGAAGTAGCATACATTTTAACAGTTGTTTACTGGTGTGATGTTATTTCATAATAGGTTTGGTGTAGTGCACATAAAATAGTAAGCGCAGTAAATAATAAAAATCAGTGTGGTTACTGTATAATTTACTTATTTAATTGGAGGAGGCGCATATATCGTGAAAAAATTACTTACTATTATTCTCGCTATTGCAGTTATTTTTCAACTTTCTGCATGCAAACCAAAAAGTGATAAAACGACGTTAAACAACGAGGCTAAATCTGCTACTAAGATGACTGAGGATAAAAACGCCCAAGTTTATCAACTACTTGATTTTAATGACAAGCAAGAGGGTGAATTTGCAGCACGAGGCCTAATAGCTGCTCCTGATTCTCTTGTCATCAAGGATGATAATGGAAATACGGTTTGGAGTCAGGAAATTTATGATTTTGTTCGTACCGATGAAAAATCACCTGGTTCTGCCAATCCTAGTCTTTGGCGCAATACTCAATATAATGCACGCTATGGACTTTTTAAGGTGACAGATGATATTTATCAAGTTCGTGGTTATGATGTTTCCAATTTCACCTTTGTTCGCACTAAAAGTGGTTGGATTATTATAGATTGTGGCAGTAGCCATGTTACGGCTAAGGCTGCATTAGAACTATTTGAGTCTGAAATGGGCAAAGCGAAAATTGTGGCTATTGTAATTAGCCATGCGCATGTTGACCATTATGGGGGAATTGAAGGGCTTATTTCAAAGGATGATCTTGCAGATCCGAAATTGTCACTTGATGCTCAAATTGCATCTGGCAAAACTGCACTTATTGTGCCTCAGGGATTTGAGGATTCGGTTATGAAAGAAAATGTTTTTGTTGGGACAGCAATGAAACGTAGATCTATATTTCAATATGGTTCTGCTCTTAAAAAGGGACCGCAGGGTAGCCTTTCAGTTGGTATCGGATTAACTGTTCCACAGGGAGGTGTAGGGTACCTTGCGCCTACATTTGAGGTTACAAACCAATTGTTTGAAACTACAATTGATGGTGTAAAGACTGTGTTTCAACTTACTCCTGGAACAGAAGCTCCTGCGGAAATGAATACTTATTTTCCGGAAATGAAAGCGCTTTGGATGGCGGAAAATTGTACCTGTACTATGCACAATCTTTATACGCTACGTGGTGCAGAAGTTAGAGATGCTAATGGGTGGGCACGTTATATCACAGAGTCACAATCCTTATTTTCTGATGCTGAGGTTGTGTTCCAATCACACAATTGGCCACACTGGGGTAAAGATGTCGTTAGCCAATATATGACCAATACAGCAGCTGTGTATAAATTTATCCATGACCAGACGCTTCTTTATCTAAACCAGGGGTATACTTCTACCGAAATTGCTTCAATGATCAAACTACCCGATGCATTGGAAAAGGTTTGGTATACACGTCAATATTACGGGACATTAAAACATAATGTGAAAGCTGTTTATCAGAAATATATGGGTTGGTATGATGCAAACCCCGTTCACCTTAATGAACTTGAGCCGAGCGAATATGCAAAAAAACTTGTAGAATATTTTGGGGATACCAAAAAGGTACTTGAAATGGCACGCAAAGACTACGAAAAAGGTGAATATCAATGGGTAGCTCAGATTACAAATACGATTGTGTTTGCTGATCCGGAAAATACGGATGCTCGTTACCTTTGTGCGGATGCGCTTGAGCAACTTGGCTATCAGGCAGAATCCGGTGCTTGGAGAAATGCATATCTTGTTGCCGCATTTGAGCTTAGAAATGGCACAGGTAAATATCCAAAAGCAGTTCAGCTTGGTGTTGGCTCGACTGCACAAGGAATGGATGCACAGACCATGCTTGATTATATGGGTATTATGATGGATTCAAATAAACTTGCTGATCGTTCTTTCACCATCAACCTTAAGTTAAGCGATGGAGATAATTATCTGCTGAAAGTTCATCACGGAGTACTGTTGTACTATAAGGATGCGCTTTCTGATGATGCGGATTTGACTATCTCTACTAGCCGTGTGGGTATTCTTGCAATCGCAGGAAGAAATAAGGAAAACATTGATAAATTAGTTAAAATTGAAAAAGGTGATGAGGCGCTTTTCAAAGCACTTTGTGAAAGTATGACACAACTTGAATTGTATTTCAATATTATTGAACCATAAAGTTGAAAGTGAAGGAGTTTATTTCTAATTTTGATCCTATTGTTGTCAACCAAAGTTGATTGTGCAAATATGGTAAAGTACAGTTTAAAATATTGCTTATCTGAGTGTTGATGTAGTATTTGTACTGGGATCAAATACAAAAATTTATTAAATAGAGCGGCATCACTTAATTGTGATGTCGCTTTATTAGCAGTTATATGTCTAGAGTGTACAATGATTTTATGTGGATTTACGACAAAAAGTGTCGATCGTGAAATCATAGCGATTATAATGAAACGTATTTAGTAGAACCTTGAAAATCAGATGTGAAAAGTTTCAGTTGGATAAACTTCTGAACTGTTGAGGTTATAGAGTGAGTATTGAACGAGGTGAGTGTTCGCTATAGATGCAATCAAGAGGTTTGGTTTAGATCTGTGATTAATGTATCAACTAATAGATGCTTTCATAGAAAATCGCCGTAAACTAAGAATAGTTAACGACGACGTGTTTAATTACTTAAGTTTTGATATAAGTACATAGATTATTTTTAATCTTTTTAGGTAGGGAAGGATATCATACTGTGCACAAACATGTACACAGTATGATAGAGTAAAGATTACCACAATTTCTTCTCTTTAGAATTGTCATGATTACGCTTTCTTTCATCAATTATTTTGTCAAACCATTCAACAATACTAGGATCAGTGTGTGAGAAAAACAAACTGTTACTATTATCTAAACCACTTATTTTACTCATATCTTCGTCATTTAAAGCAAAATCAAAGATATTAAAATTTTCTTTCATTCTTTCCTTGTGTACAGATTTAGCAAGTGCTACAACATTTCTTTGCATTAACCATCTTAAAATAACCTGAGCTACTGATTTATTATATTTATTTCCTATTTCTTTTAAAACAGGATTTGAGAACATGTTATTTCTACCCTCACCAAATGGAGCCCATGCTTCTATTTGAACTCTGTATTTTTCCATATTTTCTTGTGCTTTTATTTGGGCGTTTAATGGATTGGTTTCAACCTGATTTACTTGGGGAATTATTTCTCTTCCAAACAAGCAGATGTCTGTCAGTCTATCAGGGTAAAAATTAGATACACCTATAGCTCTTACTTTGTCATCCTTGTACAACTCCTCTAAAGCTCTATATGCTCCGTAATAATCTGCGAACGGTTGATGTAAAAGAATTAAATCCAGGTAATCTACTTTTAATTTTCTCATTGATTCCAAGACTGATTTTTTACACTTTTCGTATCCGTAATTGTCAATCCAAACCTTTGTGGTTATAAATAGCTCTTCTCTAGGCACACTACACTCTGAAATAGCCTCACCTACTTCATTCTCGTTAAAATAACTTTGTGCAGTATCAATTGATCTATAACCGATCTTAATAGCGTTTAATACAGCTTGTTTGCACTCTGATTTAGATATTTGATAGACTCCAAAGCCTAGTTTTGGCATTTTTACGCCATTGTTTAGTGTTACATATTCCATTATGATTTCCTCCTTATAATTAAAATATAGTTTTATTAATATATGCTTTTTATCCATTCATCTATTTTTGAGTTCGGAGTTTTTAATTTATGTTCAGAGTAGTTTTCAGTAAATACGATATTCATTTCATTTTTTACATTTGAGTTAGGGCATAATTCCTTTATTTCTTTAAAAGTTCTGCCTAACCACCCTGCATTTGTTGCAAAAGGAATGACCGTTTTATTGGCTAAAGAATGTTGCTTTAAAAATGTTCGTATGACAGGAGTAATTGTGTACCACCAAACGGGACTTCCGATTATAATAGTATCGTATTTATTTAAGTCAACACTATATGGCATTAATTCACAGTTTTTTTTATCACTCTCGTTACTCTGATATTCATCAACTACTTCTTGATAATTTTCTGAGTATTTTTCTTTTGGCCGCAATTCCAACATATTACAATTCAACTCTTTTGAAATTTGTTCAGCAATCATTTTAGTGTTTCCTGTAAAAGAAAAATATACCAACAACTTATTATTCATATTAACTTACCTCCAAAGACGGGGAATATGCCATATTTTCCATAATCTTTTATGTGATTTATATGTTTGAGTGTTTCCATGTCCTCATTAGAAATTGTGAAGTCAAGATCTGCATTAGATTTCATGTGAATTGGGTTAGAGGTTTTAGGTAAAACAACCATGCCAAGTTGTAAGTCATACTTAATACAAAGTTGCGGAACGCTTACGTTATATTTTTCTGACATTTTAATAATTGCTTCATTTTTTAAAATTTCACCGTGTGCAATGGGAGAGTAAGCTTCCACTAAAATACCTTTATTTTCACAATAGTTAATTAACTTTAGTGGTGTATTTGATATATGAGCAAGTATCTGGTTTACTGCTGGGCAAATTTTGCAGTCAGACAAAATATTTTCAATATCACTTTGTAAAAAATTTGACACTCCAATTGTTTTTACCTTGTTTGCTTTTACGGCATCTTCCATAGCTTTCCATACTTCTTTGTTTTCTTTAAAGTATCTGTTTTCAGATTGATTAACCTTGTCCCACGGTTGGGGACTATGAATAATCATCATATCTATATAATCAAGTTTCATTTTATTTAGCGTTTCGTCAATAGAATCAGCAGCAGATTTGTATGTTTTATGTTCTGCAGCTACTTTACTGGTTACAAAAATTTTGTCACGGGGAATACTGCAAGTACGTATGCCTTCACCTACACCGTGTTCATTTCCGTATGCTTGTGCTGTATCGATGTGACGATAACCGATTTTGATAGCTTCTCTGACAGCTTCTGAAACTTTGTTATCGTCGATAAACCATGTACCTAACGCTAATTTAGGAATTTTTAAACCATTGTTCATTTTGTATGTTTCACTCAAAATCATGTTGTTTCCTCCATTTATTTTAAAATTCAATTGGTTATATTTAGAATAATTCTTACTACTTTATCATAACCGGTAAACCATGTATTTAATTTTGAATTTCATTATTAAATTTGAAAATTTATAGAGGTTGTTGGATTTTCATTCTTTCATTCAAGGCATAGTGCTCGGTTTGTTATTTAATACAAGCACTTATTTTCACATATAGCAGTGTTTGGTATGATGATTTTGTATTTAAAAATTTTGTAAATAATAAGATTAAAAAAATGCTGATTTTAGTATCACAAAATTTTATTAAACAAAAAACAGTCTTTACAATATTGCAGGATCTCTTACATATGAATTAATTATGTTGTAGTCATTAGAAATAGTATGAAGTGTCAAAAAACATTTCAACTATAAAGATTTGTCCTTACAATTGAAAAAATTTCAAAAGTGATGTGTAAATCTGTTTCCAAACAAAAAATATGTTAACAAAGAAAAAGTCGCTAATTTTAGTGACACAAAATTTTATGAAGCACGAGCAAGCTCAGTATTACTGAACTTGCTCGTTATATCAACAACTACATTGAATTATGGTCCGAGTGACTGGAGTCGAACCAGCGGCCTCTTGAACCCCATTCAAGCGCGCTACCAAACTGCGCTACACCCGGAAATACATTATAATAACATTATACATCACGAAACAATCTACGTCAAGGATTTTTTTTATTTTTTAGGTTTATTGTAAAAAATGGTTCATTGTAAAATGAAATAGGACACATAGAAAAAGTCATAGCAGACGT
>CATZCM010000027.1 GCA_958417225.1 uncultured Eubacteriales bacterium
AAACGCGATGGTGTTGATACGGAACGTTTCGAAAAAATGAGAAATAGGTTAATTCAAGAGGAAAGGCGAAAAACTGAAATAAGCAATAAAAAATATCCCTTCGAAGAAAAAAACGGTCCTAGAGATGATAGTAGAGGTTTAGGAAAGGATTATCAAAAGAAATCAGAAAAGGCTGTAGGGGAAAAAATTTCATCAAGTGACACGAAGCGAGAATTTTTACAAAAACCTAAAGAAACGATATATGTAAAGAGTAAAGGGTATTTTTCTACTGATCACGATATCAAACCGCTTGAAGTAGTAATTGGAAAAAAAGTAAATTTATTTCCTAGTGGTGTACAAGTTGACGATTGGAATTATTTTATAGATTCTGATGAAAGGACGGTAGGAAAGTACATAGAAGGCTTTTCTGAGAGAATAGTAGAAAAAAGTGCTGATGTAGAGAGAAAGTTGACGGATAGCATAGAGTTAAGGTATTACAGTGTTTCGCCAAAACTAGTGAACATTTTGAAACGCGATGGTGCTGATACAGAACGTTTCGAAAAAGTGAGAAATTTGTTAATTCGAGAGGAAAGGCGCAAAACTGAAATAAGCAATAAAAAATATCGATTCGAAGAAAAAAACGGTCCTAGGGATGGTAGTAGAGGTTTAGGAAAGGATTATCAAAAGAAATCAGAAAAGGCTGTAGGGGAAAAAATTTCATCAAGTGACACGAAGCGAGACTTTTTACAAAAATCTGAAGAAACGATATATGTAAAGAGTAAAGGGTATTTTTCTACTGATCACAATATCAAACCGCTTGAAGTAGCAATTGGGAAAAAAGTAAATTTATTTTTTAGTGGTGTACAAGTTGACGGTTGGGATTATTTTATAGATTCTGATAAAAAGACGGTAGGAAAGTACATAGAAAACTTTTCTGAGAAAATAATAGAAAAAAGTGCTAATGCAGAGAAAAAGTTGACAGATAGCATAGAGTTAAGGTATTACAGTGTTTCACCAAAACTAGTTAACCTTTTGAATTGGGCGGGATTAGATTCGATTTTTGAAAATACAATATATCATAGCAATTTAGATAAGAATTACAAAGAAAAACAAAATAATATAAAAGGATTATTTTTTGGGCGTAGAGTGAAAAATCATAGTTTTGATTTGTTAACAGATGATCTTAAATATTTGAATTATGGAGTTAATAATTCATTCTTGGGATACGGTGCAAAGCTTATCTCAAAGTTTCATAAAGATATTGGATTTGATTTTGCGTTTAATTTTTCAAATAAATTAAGTCAAAAATTGAATCGAATCGAAATGAAATTTAAGGATGATGTACTGTCTTCTCAAATAGAACCTTCTATTGATGTGGTTAACCTTTATAATTATACAACGAAATTGCAAAGTTTACATAGGACACTCTATGATCAAGTCAACTTTGTGAAAGATGAGAGCGTATATTTGGATCAAGGCGTTGATATGACGTATCGCACAGGATTTAACTTAGGAGGACATTTTTTTTATAGTAAGGATGGTTTGCCAAATCAAGGGGTTCAATCGAAAAGTAATCTTATACATCAAAATTCTATAAATATTGATGATTTGAAACACGTTATCTCAGAAAATAATTTGAAAGAGCAAGAATTTAAAGAATCCGAAGATGTGCTTAGTGGACAGGCCTTTAATATAAATCAATCAACTAAAAGTGGAACAAGGCAGACATTTAGTAATAATAGAATTATAGATGAAGAAGACGTGGTAATAACACGTCGTGAAACAAAAAAGCTTATTAATTTATATATTCAAGAAAATCTATCAAGTGTATTAGATGATGTTAGGGATAGATTAAATCTGGAAATGAAAGTGGAAAGAATGCGTTATGGAATATAAAAAAGGGGGGAAAACAATATGGATTATACAACTAAAGATGTTGCTGAAAATTTATTAGAAATATATTCAGCGAGTTTTGAACTGTTAGAGGAACCAAAGTCAGTAAAAGGGAAATTAGATACATTTGGCGAAGTGTGTGGTAAAGTTCCAATTAATCCAGCAGATTTGAGTTTTTCTGTTATAAGTAAATCTAGTGCTGGGATAGGCAAGGCAACTGAAGTGGTAGAGGCAGGATCAACAGCCTTAAAACCAAAGAGCATGGTGAGTACTCCTTTAAGCGAAATGTCGTATGATACATATCTTAGCATGAATTTGTTTTTTGATTTGTCTGCACTGTACGAAGAGTTCTTTAATAATAAAACGGCAGCTTCGCTATTCACACTGAATAGTAAAGGATTAATGTCAAATTCGAGGTTTTCATGTAATGCTGCTTTCCCTATTATTTTAGCTGCAGCTCGAGATTGTTTAACAGTTAAGTTTTCCTATGGCCCTTCTAAATTTATTGGATATATACTTGATATGGATGTAACATATTCATATTTTTCATTTGAAGCGACAGCGCTTCAGGCAGAAGTTTCGCTTAACATGAAGTGTACAGCAGAAAATAATAAGCCTAACGGAGGAGATTTTTCACTTAAAAGTTTTATGAAGGATTTACCTCCAACTATTAGAGAAAAGGTAACGCAATTGGCTTATTCTGAATTTTCGTTTAACTGAAAGAGGGTGATTGGTTGTGATTGGTGATCAATTAGAGGTACATCGTATAATTGGAGGAGCTTTCTTCGTAATTGATGATGATGTCTTAAACGTTCCAATCAATCCAGCGGATTTAAAACAGAGGATATCGACGTCGGAAAGTGATAATTTAAAACGCCCGCTGAAGGCAGAAACGAAAGCAGATAAGGCTTTACGTGATAAGCAAGAGGCCGATAAGGGTTCAGATGAGAGTCACCTAAAACCTCCAAAGATTACTGTAACTGAAACTATTTCAATGAATTTAATTTTTGATCAAGCTACCATGTATGAAGAAAATGGATCTGTTGCTAAATTACTAATAAGTACAATGCCATTAGCTGATAGTGTACTTAATAGGTACGTCCCGAATTTATTTGGTAGTGTAATAAAGTTAAAGTGTGCAGCTCAAGAGGGAAAGATAGTTTCATTTAAATACGGACATATCGAGATTAGTGGTAAAATAGTAAGTTACAACGATAAGTACACGTATTTTGATGTAGAAGGGATTCCGTTAAGGGCAGAGGTATCACTTACTATAAAAAGTGAATCGGGTGGAACAGCTACTGATTCGAAAAATGATGCCAAAAGTCCTACAAGAGAGGCTTTGGCGAAATCAAAGAGAGCGGCTAGCAGCACTTCAGCAAATCTATTTTCATATAACTAGTTGGTAGGTGAAGACAATGATGCACGAATTAGTGAATGTAAGTTTGTATAACAAACTAAAGGATATACAAAATCCAGAGATTTCTATAATTGTGGATGGATGCCCTTTGAATTTAGTACAGGACTTACTTTTTTCGGTAGATGTTAAATTGACATGTGGTTTTGAAGCAAGTAGTTGTATATTGACGATTGTAGATAAGAATGCAAAACTTCAAAATTTGAAGGTTGAGCACAATAAGCTACTTGATACAATGAAGATAGGTGGAAAAGTTATTATTGGACTTGGGTATGGAAAGGACATAAAGCCAGTGTTTATAGGCGCACTTGTTGATTTAGATTGTGAAGTTAAACCAGTTGGAGGAAGTAGCAATTGCCTCGTAGTGTATACAGTTATTTGTATGGATGTTAAGTATATGATGATGCATGGAAGAAAAACAGAAAATTACCTGGATAAGAGTATGGGTATGTGGACAACAGTTGTGCAGGAATTTGGAAGCAAGTATTCTAAATGGGGTGTATTTATGCCTCCAATGCCGCCTGCAACAGTGCTTCAAAAAAATATAACACAGGACAATGAATCAGATTACGAATTTGTGGTTAGAAATGCAAAAAAGCAGGGATATTTATTTTATGTGTGTCAAGCTGTAGTATACCTGAAATCGTATTCAATTTTGTCATCAGCTCAAACTCCTATGTTGGTAGTAGATCTATCCAGTAACATGCTAATTTCACAAAAACATCATCTTACTCTGGAAAGTCAAATTTCTGAACAAATATATAAGATTGTTCCGTTAAACACGCCTGGAAAAATGAGTGAGGTAAAAGAAAGGGTTTCTCCTAGGTTTGGAAGGGACTCTAATATTATGAATTTGTCGACGGTTTTAGGTACAAGGTCTACAGATGTTTATATTGACTATAACTCAGGTCTTTCGGGAGCTGCGAGTGGGGCAAAGGCTGCAAAATGGTGGAAAGCATTGGACTCGATTTCGGGTGAGCTTAAGATGTATGGAATGCATACAGTTTTTCCGGGGGCATTTATGCAACTAAATGGTGCTGACAAAAATAGAAGTGGAACTTATTTAATAAGGGATGTTGAGCATGTTTTCGACAAAAATGGATTTTATACAACGATTAAGTATTGTGCGACATCGTGAAAATTAGGTTTGAGGTGATGCAATGAAGTTCATGTCGGATTTAAGTACTCAAATGCGAGAGTACAGTAGTAAGATAGCATACCAGGGTCTTCATATAGGAATAGTGGAATCTGTAGCGACCGCTCAAAGTATGAATAAGGATACAGCAGAATTAAAAGAAAATCAAAGATGTGAAATGGGTGAGTATTTCATAAAAATTCCGTCTTTATGGGGCGATAAATCAAAACTAGCAAAGAGAATGTTAATAATGTCGGGTAAGGATGCATCTATGTTTACACCTATTTCAAAAGGAACAAAGGTAATTGTTGGTTTTTTGGGGACAAGTTCAATTCCAATCATTCTTGGAACACTTAGCGATTCAGAAGATAAGCTTCCAAAGGATATTAACAATGCAGATTCGACAGGAGCGCATCAACCTTTTGAAATTGCTATGCCGGATGCGGGAAATAAAATAGCGATAACTAATGGCAATACGAAAGCAATTGCTTTTGGTGATAACAAAATGGAGCTTAGTAGTAATGGACCGTCAAGTGGGTATTTTGTTATTACAACGTCCCCGGCGGACAAGTCAGGAGTGATAATTGATGCAACTCCGTTTAAATCAGATAATGAAAAAGTGTCGATTGAGCTTGACAGTAAGGGAATTAGGATAAAAGTTAAGGAGACTTCAATTGATATTACGGGGAATGAAGTTAGTATAAAATCAAAAAAAGTTACGATAAGTGAGGAACTTGAAGTGCAAAAAAGTGTTAAGGTAGCAGAGGATGTAAGTGCGAAAAACGTTAATGCTTCAGCTAACGTGAAGGCTTCACAAAAATTAGATGGAGCGCAATTAGAAGTTTCTCAAATGGCGAAATTACCATAGGGAGTGATTTGGATGGGCAAGTTAACAGGATGGAGTTTTCCGGTGTGTGTGGATGAATTGACAGGTAGAATAAAAACAGTGTCTGATGAAGAAAACGTTAAACAGGGTGTGAAAACTATACTTTGCACTGAACAGGGCGAACGTATAAATTTAGAGGGGTTTGGTACAAAAATTAAATCGTCGTTGTTCGAGTCTACAGGGCCTGTATTTTTTTCAGATTTGTATGATTCAACGTACTCTGCGATATACCTTTGGGAAAAACATGTGAAAGATATAAATTTAACTATTGATTCTCAAGAAGACGATCCTACTAAAATTGTAATAAATCTTCAATATGGTACAAATTTTAGTGAAGAGTTAATGACGGAGTCGACTGTAATTTCAATTAATGATGTGAATCAAAACGGTGGGTCGCTGGAAGAAAAGATGTTTGATATTTAATATGTTAAGTATCTGAAAACGTATGAGAGGACGTGATTTAGTTTGAATTTTACGGAAAGCTTTGTAGATGCAGATAAATTAGCAAGTATTCAAAATTTGGAGGATGAAAATATCCAAAGAATACAGGCCTACAGGGACACATATGTAACGGATATAAAACCTGTAAAAGAATCTAAAATTGGTGACATCAGTAGATCTAATACCCCAATACTCGATGATAGGAATGCTAAAGATATTTTTGATCAAATTATAAATCTTGCTAAACAATATACACCGGAGTGGATGATTGATGAAACTGATCCGGACTTTGGTGTAGTACTAATGCGCGTGCTTGCGGATATGTTTTCCGATACGGTTAATAATTACAATAAAATGCCGTATAAGCACTATATTTCGTTTTTGAATATTTTAGGTGCAAAATTATTACCACCAATTCCAGCTACAGGCATAGTTAAAAGTGATGTGGTTCCAGGAAATGATGGAGTTTATATACCAATGGGTACTTCTATGGGAATTCCGGCGAAAACACAAAGTGGAAGTTTGGATTTCCAAACTAAAAGCAGTATGTTTGCAATTTATGAGAAAATAAACCGGGTGCTACTTACTGATAAGAAATATGACATAATTACTCAAGTGTATAATAATGATGATCCGTCGGTTTTATTTAGTGATGATGTAAAGTTTACTTTATTTGATGCCACGGAGTCGAGCAATATTCAAAAACATGAAGTGTATTTTGAAGCGGATAACTTGTTTTTTTCAACTGATATGTCAAAGTATAAATTTTTCTTTCAAAATAGCCATTCGGCTACACTTAATAAAAAACTCCCACAAGTGTTTTCTGACAAAGATAATGTGAAATGGCAATATTTGAAAGAATCACAGTGGAAGGATATCAACAGTGTTAAATGTACAGAAAACGGTGTTGAAGTGGATTTTGAAGATGTGTTGAATGAAGAGGTTTGTAGTGATATCTGTAATGACAATGAAAATGAAACTAAAAATTTTGAGTTGGTAACTGAAAACGGAGAAATGAAAAAAAGAAGATATATACGTTGTGTTTTTAACAATCTTCCAAATGAAAAAATTTATTTAACGGATGTCAATTGTAAACCAATTAAAGAGTGGGCCAAAATAGATACTTTTTCAACAAGTACAGCAGAACTTCCACAAAAAGACTTTTTTCCATTTTCAGAGGATTTTAGTTCTGGTGATTGTTTTTACATATACTCTAAGGAAGCTTTCAATAAAAAAGGAGCACAAATAAGTATTACTGTAGATGTTGATTTTGCAAAGTTTCCTCGCGAACAAGTGCAAAATTTGCAGGATAATATAAAATATAAATCTATTATGACAGAACTTGATTTCAAAAAACCAGAACCAGGTGATATTACAATTGAAAGTGTTTGTTGGGAGTATTATAATGGACAAAATTGGGTGAGAATTTATAAGGAGCTTTCAGACAATGATAAATTCTTTGTACCCGGTGAAGAGAAAAAACGTGTTTTGTCATTTGTGTGTCCTGATATGCAAGAAACTAATTTTATTTTAGAAGATGCCTTGGCGATAAGATGTAGAATTACTAAAGTGAAAAATGCATTATTATATCAGGGGGCATTTGTTACCCCTATTATAAAAAATGTGAGTGTGAACTACCATTATGATGTACCTCAACCACTTACGGGATTTTATGTGAAATCGGATACACAAAAGAAGTTATTGAACTTTAATGAAAAAGATATTTATCTTCTTTTTAAAGATGATTTAAATGAACATCCTACTTTGTACATTGGACTTGAAAATCCAATGACGAGAGGCCCTATTCAAGTGTTTTTTGATTTGAAGGAGGCTTTTTGTAGGGATAATCCGGTGCTTATGTGGCAGTGCTTTACAAGAAACGATCAGGGAATAGAACAGTGGCAGGATTTGGAGATAATTGATGGGACAAATAACTTTGAGGAAAGTGGAATTATTTCTTTTATGGGAAACACTGATTTTGCTAAAACAACGATTTGTGGAAAAGAATCATACTATTTGCGAATTGTAAATATGGATGATAGATATGATGTGATGAAAAATGTGCATAGACACCCAGTGATAAAAGGAATATACTTTAATGCAGTCGAAGTTTGCCAAACTCAAGTGCAAGAACCAGAGTATTTTAATATACAAGAAGGAGAAAAAAATAAGATTTGTAGTCTGTTTCACCAGGGTATTGTGGATGTGAAAGTTTATGTTAATGAACGTATGTCGTTGACAGAAGAGGAAAGAGAATATTTTTTAAATGACGACAATACTTTAATTGGAGTAAATGCTTTTGGAAATTTGAGTGAACTGTGGGTTAAGTGGGAAAAAGTTGACAATATAGATTCAGCTAAACCGACAGATCGAGTTTTTGAGGTGGATTCCAATAAAGGTGAGATTGTGTTTGGAGATGGAGTTTCGGGGCGGATTCCATCAGCAAATGATTTTAGAAATATAAGAATAGAATATTCCACATGTGATGGGGCAAAGGGGAATATTCAAGCGGGAAGTTTAATGAGTATGCAAAATGATTCAGCATATATCCAAAGTACACAAAACCTAAAACAGATGGTTGGGGGTGTTGATCGGGAAACCGTCGATATGTGCATTGAACGTGTGGGTGATCAGCTGTCTAGTATGGGGCGTATAGTTTCCATTGATGATCTAGAAAGTGCAATTAAGTATAATAACAGAAGCGTACACAAAGTGAAATGTTTAGCACATGTGGATAGGTTTAATAGAAAAGCACCCGGAGTTATTTCAATTGCTATATTGCCAAAGGTTTATCGTCAGGGATCTGAGGAATTTGCGGCTACTAAGCTTAGAATAGAGAATTTTATAAGAGACAAAGCTCCAGTTAATTTTTTAAACGGACTTAAAATAGACGTGTTTGAAACGAATTATGTGAATTTTCAAATCAGTGCTGATATAGTGATAAAGGACTATAATTCTTATCAACAAGTTTATCAGGATGTGCAGAGAAAATTGAAGGTATTTTTGAACCCAATTAGAGGAAATTTCGACGGGAATGGGTGGAATATAGGAATGCTACCACGTAAAGAAATTGTGTACAATTGCATAAAGATGATAAATAATATTGTGATGATAAGATCCTTGAATATTTTTAATTCGATGGTTACAGTTGATGGTGTGAGAAATATAGATGAATCTGTACTTAAGAATGAAAGTTTCGTTGTTCCGGATTACGTACAACCGAAGATAAATTTATTTATTAAGTGAGGGGGTGTGGTATATGATAAAAGTGGACAAACTTAATAATAAAACTTACGATGATATTGTAAATCAAGCACGCTTGAAAATAAGTCAGTATTCTAATGAATGGAATAATTTGCAGGAATATGATCCGGGAGTTACCTTAGTGGAGATGTTTTCGTATTTGAAAACACTTCAAGACGAGAGAATCGATGAAATTTCTAGACTTAGCTATGGCACTTTTTTTGATCTTATGCAATTGAAAAGAGAAACTAATGTGGGGGCTAAAACATTACTGAGTCTATCGGGAAATGAAAGGGATGTTATTATTCCAAGTGGAACAAAGTGGTTTGCTGGTAGCATGATTTTTGAAAATGAGAGAGTGTGTCAAATATCATCGGCGAAGATAGAAAAAATTATATTTGAAACAAAAAAAGGGCAACAGGACATTTCATATGACTGCTTTGTTGGTGGTAGGCTTTTTTATGTTTTTGGAGACGTGGATGATTGCGAAACGATGAGAAGTTCCATGACTATTTGTTTCGATAAACCTCTTTTGAAAAATAAAGAGCATTCGTTTTATGTCCAGATAGCGGGAGAGGGTTTAAATCGAAATCCATTAGGGGATTATGATGACTTTTATGAATTGGCGGATGTTTGTTGGGAATTTTATGGAAATGTGGATGGAAAAGTAGATTGGCATGAATTAAAGATAACGGAGGATCAAACGCATAGATTTCTATTTAGTGGATTTGTTAGATTCGAATTTTCGGGTGACATGGTTTGCAATGATGGCGTGTATAAAATTCGAGTAAGACTTGTAAATGAGGAATATGATATTTTTCCACAGATTTCTGGATTTAAGGTAAATGTGATAGAAGTTCAACAAAAAGATACGCTTTGTGAAAGTATTAAAGTTTGCAAAAAAGATATAGATTCGTCTGGGTGTGTGAGGATTTGGAATAACCTTGCATTGTATGGGCAAATTGTAGTTTATATGAAAAATGCTGACTTGTCTTGGCGACAAGTGGAGAATGTTGATTGCATTAAAAATGTGAAAGAAGGCTATGCGGAACTTTGTTTTCATAAAGTGATAGGTGATTTACCTGATGTTGATGATGAAGAAGTTTTTCTTGTTGTAATGCAAGATCAGGTTTTAGATGCAAATTTAAATGGAAAAGGGTTTTCGCCACAAAAGTTTGATATAAATATAGATTATAGTTTGAGTGAAAGATTTAAATGCAATCAAAAAATATACGAAATTGTATCAGATTTTAAAGTTAAGAAGAATCAATTGAAAGATTACATAATGTACGATTCGTTCGATTTAATTGTCGGTGAGGGTGTAGACAAAAGTAGTGAGAAATTTTATCCTTTTGAAAAGGTTGAAACGTTTGTATCTTCAGGGAAATGTGATAGGCATTATATGCTCAGTTGTATAGGTAGTGCAATTCTTTTTGGCGACAATTCCAAAGGACGAGCTCCACAAAATGGAATTGAAAATGTGAGAATTGTTGGAATGAGCCTTACTAAGGGAAAGGCAACAAATATAAAAACTGGTTTGATTAAAAATGTAAGTAGTGAAAATGTTGAAATTAATAAATTAAGTGTTGATCAGTTTGTCCCGGCAAGTGATGGACGAGATATGGAGCTTTTTGAGGATATGAAAAAACATCTTTTACGTTCATTAAATAATGGTAATCGACTTGTTACTGTGGAAGACTACGAAAATGCAGTACGAAATACCCCTGGACTTTTTATAAAAAGATTGAAAGTTTTGCCAGGATTTTCTCCACATCCAGTTAAGGACGAATTTAAGTGTGTCACGATAGTTGCGCAGTCTTTGAGAAACGAGAAGAAATTACTTAAAGGTTATGAAAAAAATATTTATAGGTATATTGAAAAGTATAGGCTTATAAATACAAAAGTTATAGTTACGAGTCCAGTGTACTTGAAAGTAGATGTATCGTGTAATGTGGTTATTAATCCATACTACTGTGAACACAAAAGACTTATAAAGGAAAGTATAGAAAATTTTATTTGTGAACTCAATAATAGCTATGGCCAAAATTTATACTTTGCGGAATTATTTGGGACTTTAGATAAACTTGATTGTGTGCTTTATGTGAAAAGTTTGAATATAACACCAGTAGGGTCATTTAAGGAGCATACTTCTTCGGGTGACGTTATTGCAAATCCTAATGGAGTGTATACACTTGGAAATGTTGATGTCCTTTGTACAATTTATGAAAATTTTTAAAGTGAGGGGGGAGTTAGTTGAATACAAGAGGACTAAAGTTTACATTGAATCGAAAAGAAGACTGGAATTTTAATTTATCATATATACAAGGTTTTTTGACTGAAGATGATAAGTTAATTCTCAAAGGAACAGAAAGTTTGTCAAATGGGTATTTTTTCACGAAAGCTTTCAATAGCGGAGAAACTGAAAATTCGTGGAATAGGCTTAAAATAAATGCGAATTTTCCAGAGAATGTATTTTTAAGGGTTATTGTATATGCCTTGGATGAAATTATAAATAAAAAAAATGCAAGTGTGAGGTACATGGAAAGTATACTGGGAGATAAAACTTTATCAAGCGAAAAAAAACAGTCTTTTTTAAGAGATAATGGAGCAATGATATTTGAAAAATGTACGGATATTTACCTTACTGATATGAAAGGACAGTATTTGTTTTTAGCTATTGAGGTCCAAAACTATAGCGGTCAGGATTGCATTATAAATGAATTTCAAATAGAATTTTCCAATTCAAGTTTTGTAGGATTTCTTCCAGAGATGTATTCAATATGTCGGGGACAAAATAATTTCTTTGAAAGGTTTGTGGGCATATATCAATCGATGTATATGGACATGAATAACAAAATTGAAAATATCCCTATCTTGTTTTCACCATCTAAGGTTGATAAGAAATTTTTATATTGGCTTGCGGATTGGTTTTCATTGAAGGATGCAGCAATTTGGGGTGAGGATCGACTCCGCAATGTTCTTAGAGAAATTGTTAACTTGTATAAATTAAAGGGCACTAGGGGTACAATCTCAAGAATTGTAGAGCTTTACACTGGGTATACGCCGTATATTATCGAAAAACATGACATAGAGGAAACAGAACTATATGATCACATGACAAAAGATATCGATGAACTTTACGGTGAAAATGTTTATTACTTTACTGTGGTAGTAAGTGAAAAAGCTGTCAAATCTTCAGAAGACTATGTTAGTTTGATCAAAATTATAAATAGGTTTAAGCCCATAGATGCTGTGTGTAACTTAGTTGTGCTAAATCCTAATATGCATGTTGGTCATCACTGTTATCTTGGAATAAATTCGAGAGTGGTTGAGTGTACGGATATGACGATTGAGTGCCAATCAGTGCTGGAAGGCAATGAATATGTGATGTGAGCGTTATATGCACAAAAAAGTATTTTATTTAGAATTTGCGAAAAATGTTAGAGAAGTTAAAATTTTTATATCGAGTAAGAATTTGCTTTTGAAAAGTACTAGTGAAAAAATATATTGATATTTTCTGAATGGAGGAATTAATTATGAGCAATAAACAAAGCCTTTCCAGCTCAAGAAATCACTATTTTTTTGGTAAACTCATGACAGTTAGGGATTTTGAAAATGAGCAGATATATATGAATTCTAAGAGACATCTTGGAAATAAGTTATTAAGTGGATCTGGAATTGTATCAGGGCTGGATGTTTTATTGATTGACAATAAGACGATTTCTATAGAACCAGGAATGGCGCTAGATTACCTTGGTAGGGAAATAATTTTGCCTGAACCGGTTGTGAAAAAACTGGATGTGATATCTGGTTTTGATGAGAATATTGAACATAAAGATGTTTACTTGTGCGTTGAATACGATGAGGAACTTTCAGAAACAACTTTTTCTGTAGTGGGATCATCTAAATCGGGAGACGTATCAAGAGAATATAATCAAATTAATGAAGGATACAAGCTTTCTATAACTTCAAAGAAACCAAATGAGAATTTACTTAGACTTGATGAATTGGCAGTTAGCAAAACAGTTTTGTATGAAAATGATAACGTTAGACTTTCAATTGAAGTAGACCGTTTTGCAAATCCGGGTGGCATAGTTAAACTTTCGGTTATATTTGAGAAAAATGAAGTTCAATCTTTAGCTAATTATGAATTTAAAGCAAAAGGACTTTTATTTAAGACGGTATCAGGAGAAAAAGAATTGGTCGTGAATTATCAGGAATCTGATATCGTGCCAAGTTTACGTGTAGTGAAAGAATATTATCTTATGTGTGATGCAACTGCCGTTTCTGTAGGGGAGATTGAAATACCTGCGTCAGCCTTTAAAATTGGAGTAGGGGCACAATTCGATGCGATTAGTGAAGATGTGAAGATTCCGGTACAAATTGTCGATGGCCCAATAAGGGACTGCATTATAAGTGATTTTTATAAAAAGAAATTTGACGATATAATAATCGAAAAAGATGAACAAAAAATTTATCTTGCAAAAATTTCATTGATTGCTGATAGAGCTACATATTTAATACAGAACATTGTAGTGAACCCGTTTAAACAATATGTTTTAAATAATGAACTTTTAGATGTTATACAAAAAAGGACAACCCCAAATATATGTGGATTTGAAAGGGTGGAATCGAAAACTAAGGAAGAAACGAAGAATGCTTTGGAAGTTAATTTGAAAAATGTGTTGAAAAGCAGTAATGTAAGGACTGGTGTGGCTAGGATAAATCTTGGTTTGTATGCCAAACCTGGAAAAGTTTATTATTCAAATGAATTTGTACACGGTTTGGGATATGGTGAGGTTGCTGTAGTTGCAGCTATTGAAAGTAAGGATAAGTATGAATCAGGAGATAAAAATTCTATTATATTTGGCGATGTGAGTGTGTTCCTTACAGGGTCAACTGGAGTTTTGTCTCCAGATGTTTCAATAGGCGCACTTGTGGATGTACAAAAGGGTACTATTAAATTTGGAGCAAAACTTATGAATAAGACTTCAAGTCAATTTGTGGATATAAAATGGTGGGCATTTAAATCAGATGAAAATGACAAAGATATATTAAATACAGCGGATATAAAGGTAATTGTGTCACCAAATGCTGCTCAAGTAAAACCGTATGAAACAATAAGATTTTCGTCGAACATAGAAGGAGCTCAAGGCCAATCGGTTGTTTGGTCAGTTCCTGAAGCTGGGGGTGGAAGCATCGATGAAAACGGATTATACAAAGCTCCGGAAAATGAAGGTGTTTATGAAGTTAGAGCTCAAAGTGTGGAATTTGCAGATAAACATGATTCGGCTTACGTAGTGGTGAGTTCGGCAGATTAACTTTATGTTGACACAATGAAGAAGGTACCATCATTTATATGGTACCTTTGGGATTAGTTTTAAGTTTGGGATGAATTTGTTTATTTTTGATGGTTGTAATTTATGCAGGGAATTAAAGAAAAATTTTGATGAATTCCATTTCTTCATTTGTGAAACGTAGTTTATACGTAGGAGAATTAGCGATGGAATGTATCTTTAGTGGCATTTTCATCTGGAAGCCGAAGAATTGAGCCTGGTGTTAAATCGCTGTTGTCACTTATGGAATTAAAGCTTTTGATTACAGAAACAAATGCGGAGTTGGAATAGTTTTCGTTACAAATCTTTTCAATAGTGTCGTTTTTCTTTATAACGTAAGTTGAGTATTGAATATCAGTTTTTGGATTAAGGTACATTTCCTCAACTACAGTTTTTTCGGTTGGTGTTCCGGGTTGGATGTTGATTTGATTTTCCGCATTTAATCCGATATTGTATTCTTCGTTACCTATTGAAAAATTTGTATTAACAGTTTTGGGATTTAGGGCGGTCCTTGCAAATATGAAAACGGCTATGCAGATAATTGACATTGTTAAAACTACTTTTGCGATTTTAAATTGTGGTGCGTATTTTTCTTTTAGTTTAGAAATCCAGGACATTTTTATGTGTGTCTCGTATTTATTGAATATTCTATGGCTTTCGTGTAGAAGTTCTGCAATTGAATGATATAGGCCATTTTCACACTTTTTTATTATTATTGAAAGTAATTCGCTATGTTTTCGGGATAGTTCGATATGAAATAAAACTTTGTATATATTTGCAATGTTCTGGAAAAGCTTTTCTTTTGATTTTTCCTTTTTAGATGGAATCGAATATAAATTGTAAGTTAATCTTATGTGACCGTCGTGATCTACTTGCAAATTGTTTATATCAGTTATTGTTATTAATAAGTTAGAGGGTATATCCTTTAGTGAATTTATGTTTAGAAGAAATTCATGTATTATACTAAGTCGTTCATTAAATGTGTACGTGTTTAGTTCATCACAAAACTTCATTTGAAAATTATCGAGTGATTTGTATGTAAAGATCATGTATAGATAATCCTCTGTGATAAAGAAGTCTTTAAAATTTTTGTTCTTTTTCGAAGTAAAGTAATTGAATAGTTCAGAGGTTACGGATGAGTCGATTCCAGAAATTTTGTTTATAATGTAAAGTTTACTAGATTCACCTTTGGATGCTATAAAAACCTGTCTTTTCTCTTCTTCTATTAATGTTCCAACTATTTTGTAGTTTTTTAAAATTTTATCAATCATGTTATACTCTCCTTTATTTTTGTTATATATTTATGATACTTATATTATACTTTTATATTTAAAGAGAGTAAATATCTGATTTTAATTAATTTAAGTTTGAGTATAGATTTTTTTATGTTATTTACAGATAATCAAGGAGGTATATGCATATGCGAAGATTTATTTTGATTATTATTTTAACTGCGCTGAGTATAGGAATGGGATTCATAGTTGAACCTAGTGTGAATGAGTTGGAACGAGGAGTTGTGGTAGATTTTGCGATGAACAATGATGAAAGCTTTTATACCTTGAACTACGAGGAAAAAAACGATATGTACACACTTATTAAGATATCATCAAGTGGAGAGGTTGAAAAGTTAGTAGACCTAGAAAAATCAACAGAAAATTCTTACTCATATAGGCAGTTGCATCTGGACGAAGATGCTAATATATATGTACTTAGAGAAGAGATAAATAAACCTAAGGAAATTTCCTTACATAATGAATACGGAATAGTGAAAGAAGAAGTACTAAAGTATGGAAAAAACGGTGAATCACTTGGTTGTATTGGATCGATAGATTTTTCAAATGAGGATGAGTTACCTGTATCTCAGTGTATGAATTGGGTTCAGGTGGTTGGGAAGAATCTATATTCAGTATATAATAAAAATAATTTTTATCAGGTTTTTAAATTTGACATAAATGGGGCATCTAATCCTGTATCTGTAAAGGATTTTAGTTTGGACTCACCTAAAAGTGATGAAACGTGGCTTTCTGATGTTGTGTATACAAGTACATCAAATGTCATTTGTGTGGACAAGCGTGGCAAAATGTTCATGATAGGCGAAAATGGAGAAATAACGAATATTTCAGACATTATTGGAGAAGATGTAGTTCCATCAATGTTGTCTATTGATAAGGTGGATAATGTGTATTTTACGGATGTTAATACAGGTAGTTTTTATTCGTTTAACGTGAGTACAATGTCGGTAAATAAGTATTATGACAAAGATAGTGTGATAAACGATGAGAAAGATGTAAAAGTGTCAGATGTGAATTACATATTTGTTGCTCAAAATGGGCTTTGTTATGCTATGGTGAAGTCAAGCAACGAAAATGCATTTGTGGGATTTGGTTCCAGCCAAGTGTACGTGGAAAAGGTGACGTACCAAAAGTATATTCGTGCGTTGGAAATTGCGATAATATCAGTTTTAACATTTGCTGTGTTGTTTATTATTTATTGTCTTTATAGGTATATTACGAGAAAGTTTACTGTTTTAAAAAGAGTTGTGCTTTGGTTTACTCCAGCATATGTTATTTTATTGTCCGTAGTTATGGTTGGAACGTCGTATATCATGCTTTCAAACTACAAAAAGGAAAAAGAGTCAAATCAAAGAAATGGAATAAAAGTTGTAGATAATGCAATTAATGTAGGAACTTTGAATAGCTTAAATATGTTAGATGATTATCTAACGGATGATTATAAAAGTGTGAAAAATTCTACTGATTTAGCATTTGATCTTGTAAGAGACTTTAGTGATGAGATGATTGTGTATGTGGTTAGGGATGATAGGATCTATTATGCGATGGATAATTATTTGTTTAGAAAAAATCTGCAGAAACGTGACAATGTTGATTTAGAGTTTGTTAATTTAGCTAGAGTGCCAATAGAGTACGTAAAGAGCGAAAAAGTTGTAAGTCAGTATTATGATATGTGGAACAAACTCAAGGTACCAAATTACAATGGTGATGATGTCCTTCATTATGAAGATAAGAGTGGAAAATGGATTAGTGTTGTTCTGCCGATCAGATCTGAAAATGGAGAGGCTTCAGCGTTTATTGAGTCAAGGTTTAGCGAAAATATTAAATATAGCAATTTGTATGTTATGGAGGTTTTTATTGTAGACTTGGCGATTATTGTCGTTGGGGTAATATTGTACGTGTATTTGATGTTTGTTTTAAAACATTCGCTTAAAGCTTTGAAGGTAGTTAAATCTGGAATAGTAAACATCAGTAAAGGCGATTGGACTAAAAAGCTTCCAACTGACTCTAAAGATGAATTTGCGTATATTTGTAAAAGTTTAAATGAAATGACTGATAATGTTTATCAGCGAATGTCTGAGATGCTTTTACTCAATGAGGAATATATAAAATATACCCCACGTGAGGTACTGGCACTTTTAAATAAAAACAAAATCACTCAGGTAGCGCTAGATGAGGTAGTAAATCAAAAATTAGCTGTGCTAAGCTTAACTTTGGATAAGGCATGTGAGTGCGGCATTCAGAGCGATAGTTACTTAAAAGATGTACAAGAGGCTTTCGACAGTATATTTATTGTAGCAGAAAAAAATAACGGAGTAGTTAAAAACTTTGATGACTTTAAAATGACGATTTTGTTTTCAGGAGGACCAATTGATGCGGTGAGGGCTTCAATGCAATTAAAAAATATATTTGAGGACGAACGTATAAATGAGAAAATGCATATGGTTTTATGTTATGGAGACGTTTTTGTTGGGGCGGTTGGAAATACAGAACGGATTTTTATTCCCGCGGTTTCAAGTGATATCCTTTTAATGAAGAGACTTGAGGAAAATATATCTTTGTTCTCGGCAAATCATGTGGCACTTGAAAGTGTAATAAACGATCTTCATACTGATGAAAAGTATGAGTATAGATTGATTGGGCAAGTTAAAGATTATTTTACCCAAAATCCAGTTAAGGTGTACGAATTCATAGGTGGAAAGGGTTCAGTTACAAATAACTTATTTATAACCACAAAACAGGAGTTTGAAAATGGTGTAAATGCTTATTGTAATGGAGATTTTGTGGCAGCCCGGCAAAGTTTTGCAGTTGTTCTTTCAAAAAATAATGAAGATGTTGCTGCAATGAGATATTTAAAACTTTGCGAGGATGCTCAAAATATATGGAAAAATGATAAAATGAATGGATTTATGTTTGATTAGTATTTTGCAAAAATTCTAGTGAAAGGAGTTCTGTGTATGTTCAATTTTTTTAACTCGCTTTTTTCATCTATTGGAAATCTCGGCAATATGGTTTCAGGGCTTGTTAGTACATATGGTGCGAGGTTTATTTCGACGATTCAAACGCTCTTTAGTAAAGTCAACACATTTCAAAGAAAAGCTATAGACAATTTATCTAAGCTCGTTCGAAGCTTAATGAAAAAGCCTAGGTCTCAGGCTGACTATGTGAAATTCGGAGGAAAGTACCTTTCAAAACGTTTCGTTACAATTGGGAGTGTGATTATAGTTGCGTTGACTTCTGTGATGACCATTTATGCAATACCTTGGGCTAGAGGAAAACTTTGGTATGCAAGTTATGATTACAATAAATCAAGTGATTTTTCAGCGTTTACTGGCAAAGTAAAACTTTATAATGATGGAGTAATGATATATAAGGGAAGTATGGAACAGGGGATGTTAAAAGGTTTCGGAGTGCAATATAATCAGGATAATAAACTTATATATGAGGGTATCTTCGATAGCAATCAGTATTGTGGTAATGGAAAATTATTTGTTGATGGTGTAAAGGTGTATGAGGGAGGATTTTCCAATAGTGTATATGAAGGAGAAGGTCTTTTATATGATAATAGCGGTAAACTTATTTATAAGGGGAATTTTTCAGCAGGACAAAAAAGTGGTATGGGGGTAGAATATGATTCTGATTTGGGCGTGAAAGTTTATGTAGGCGAATTTGCAAATGACCTTAGATCTGGGAAAGGGATCGAATATGATAAATTGGGCAATAAAATTTATGTAGGTCAATTTGCAGGGGGACTATACGAAGGCAATGGTAAAACTTTGGAGAATGGGAATCCAGTATATGTGGGAGAATTTGTTACAGGAGTGTATGAGGGTAACGGCAAGATATTTGATGCGGTAACAGGGAAAATGGTGTACAAAGGTTCATTTGTGGCAGGAAAGTACGATGGTGATGGTGAATTGTTTGATGCAAATAGTGGAAAACGTTTATATAAAGGTGCCTTTGTTCAAGGGTTGAAGTGTGGTGATGGTGAACTTTATGATAAATTTGGAGTGACTACATTTAAGGGAGCTTTTAGTGATAATGTAATAGCTGTATTAAATTACATTGGATCTACTGAAGAGGTTATCGAAGCTGATTTTGGAAAAGCTACAAGTTCTGATATGATTCAAGGCAAAAAAATACTTACATACTTTGATAAAGATATTTCATTTGTGCTTTCAGTTGCAGTAGATTCTAATGATACCCAAACAACTGAGTATACTTGTGAACGAGTTATAATGAACATGAAAAATGAAAAATTTAAGGAATTAAGTAAATTTAGTACACAAGATGAAATTGAAAGTGTAATGGGGGAACCGTTTGTTTCTATGTCGTTTCACTTAAATAATGTGTATAGTGCTGTATTTGATAAATTACTGATTGATCTTAAAAATGAGGCACCGACAGATAAATTTGTAGAAGAGGGCTATGCTATACGATTCTTTTACAATAACAGTCGATCAGAGATAATGTGTATTGAAATGTTAAAATCATAACGATTTGGAGGTGATTTTGTGAGGAGACGTGTTGAGTATTATAATGTGGAGTGTAAAACTAGACTTAAGTGGTGGGTGAAAAGCTTAACTGTAATTTGTTTGACTTTGTGTATGTATGTGTGTGTTATAATGCAGGGAGAGTCAGTTGGAACTGTTCAAGAGTTTTCGAGTGGGAATGACGAATCAGCAGTTGAAACATCTACTCAGTTTGATGATTTTGATTTTGCGGAAGATAGTGACGGGGTGGCAGTTAGTGATGTTAGTTTGAATTCCTCTAAGGGAATGTTAACAAGTGCTATGTGGGATAATATAAAGAAAAATGTTCCCGAATCCGTGGCGGAATTAATCTCAGAGGATGATACGGATCTGAAAAACTCCCTTTTAAAGTTGAGCAAGGTTATTGATTTTAGTGGGAATTTATCAAATGAAGATGTCGCTATGTTAGAAGCAGTGATTATAAATGCGAATCTGGAAAATGCGGATGATGGAAAAATTGTGGAACTCGAAGGAATATTGCAAGGAGCTTTATACATTTTGCAACAGTATCAAAATCAGTTTTCTTCCAGTGCTGCTGAACTTGCAAGTTTTAATAGTTATGGAGAGGTAATTAATTCAGATAACTTGAAAATACATACGTCAACAAAAGTGGTGTTTTATGGGTTAAACTTTTCCATGAGGTATCCGGTGGTTGAATTTAATGGGAATTTGCTTATGTCTATTAAGGATATAAAAAGTCTTTTGCAGAAAAAAGGAATGGACGTTTTGGAGATGAAAATGAATTCTTGGGTAACGTACGTTCAAACGGATAAATTATTGGAAATTCAAAATGGTAGCAATATTGCATATGTAGACGATAAGTCAATAGTGTTACCAACACAGGTTATATACGATAAGGAAAATCAAAATGCATTTGTTTCGATTGAAATTCTATCGAAAGCTTTTGATTTTGGATATGCATTTTTTAAAGAAAGTATGATGTGTGCGGTTTGGTAACGTAGTAGTGAATGTATTGTTGGCATACAAGCTTTTTATGAATTTTAGATCTAGTTTTTTTACACAATATGAAAGTGGAAGTTAAAGGTCAGAAATAGTGCAAAGATATTGAGTAAGAATTTAAATGCATAGAGTATTTTTTTGACGCATTTTTAAAATACAAAAAATAAGCCATCGATAATGGTAAAACAACTTTGATTGTTTAACATTCAAAATATCATTTGTATAGCTGATTTACCCTTTAGAGTTGCAAAGTTTTTAAAACTTGAAATTGAAGAATCACGTCAAAAAAAGCATAATATTACAAATTTCGTGTTATCGTGAAAATTAAAAAAACTTGTAATCATGCAGTTCACAACTAAGATAAGGTGTTGTGGACTGCGTTTTATATATATGCAAAT
>CATZCM010000028.1 GCA_958417225.1 uncultured Eubacteriales bacterium
AAGGTAATCCGATATGCAGATGATATATTACTTTTAGCAAAGAGTATTCGAGCGGAAGAAAGATTGCTTGGAACAAGTACGGCATATCTTGAGAAGAAATTAAAGCTCAAGGTAAATATCGAAAAGAGCCGAGGAGTCAGCGTATATTAAATCCGAAATTTCGATTTCTCGGCTTTGCGTTGGGAAGGAACGGAAAGGGTACATATATCCGAGTTCACGCAAAGTCGAAGAAGAAAGCCAAAGACAAACTGCAAAAACTAACTTCCCGTAGTCAGGGCAGGAAACTCGATACCGTGTTATATAACATAAAGGTATATATGAGAGGATGGCTGAATTACTACGCTGTAGCGAAAATCGAAAACCTAATGAAAAAATGGAACGGATAGATTCGAAATCCTTCGTGTGCTCAGACTTTGCCACCGTTTTATTTAAGTCATCTTTATCCGGCTTTGATTCCGTAGCACTAACATTTTGGTCTTCCGACACATCGGTATGTTCTTCGCCATCTGTCATTGCCTCCTGCAAATACACTGATACATCTGTAGATTCGAAGCCCTTCGTGTGCTCAGACTCTTCCTACTTTTTATTTAAACCATCTTCATCTGACTTTGTTTCTGTAGCATTAACCCTTTGGTCTTCCGACATCTCGGTACATCCTTCGCCATCTGTCATTGCTTCCTGCGAATACACTGATTCCTCTGTAGATTCGGAACTTTTCGTGTGCTCAGACTCTGTCATCGTTTTATTTAAATCATCTTCATCTTACTTTGTTTCTGTAACAATAGCTTTTTGTCTCCCCGATACATCGGTACTTTCTTCACCTTGCTTTGATTCTGTAGTGTTAGTTTTTTGACACATCCGTATCTCCTTTTGTTCCTCCATCCTCTTGTGCGACAAAGCCACAATATCAATCTGTTTTATCATGCATTGTTTTACATTACAGTTATATTGTATCACATCAAGATTGATTTGTCAAGGATTTTTAATTAATATACTCATAATCAAAAGTCAAGTTCACAATTACATATAACCAGCCAATTAAGCAAAAAATCTTCGCTAATAGAGTCACCAACCCTTGATCGAATGAGAAAACTTCCACTCAAATTCTATCTTTTAGTAATTAATTCTTTTCTGACCCATCAACCCATTCTCTAAAATTCTCACTGAAAATCACTACATAGCTTAATATACACAAAAAAACAGCAACGAAAGTAATAAGGAAATCCTTATTACCCTCGCTGCTATTACTGACAAGTTAGATGCATTTCAATTAAAACAGCACCAATAAACAAAAAACACTAAGCCTTATTTTTTACATGCTCATTTAATTTTTTCACAAGTTCATCGGCGTCGGTACCGTGAACCAAACACGCATCCTCGATGCTTTCGCCTCTAGATGCAGGGCATCCTAAGCAATGCATTCCTATTTCGAAAAAATACTGAGCTGTAGTCTCATCGAAATCTAACACATCACCAATAATAGTTTGTTTTGTAATTTCCATAATTAAAATTCCTTTCTATTTTTGTAATTAAAGATAGCCTTAAGTTAATAAGTTTTCAGCTTTGGTAATTTTGCATATAACACAAATTAAGTGCAAAAAATGACTCTCGGAAAACCCGAGAGTAGAAAGTAAAAATAAATTATTCTTCTTTCATCTTTGCAAAACATTCGCTACAATACACTGGGCGATCTTCCCTCGGATTAAAAGGTACCTTTGCTTCTTGACCGCACGATGCGCAAGTAGCTGTAAACATTTCACGATTAGCTCTTGCGTTGTTCTTACGGATATCGCGGCACTCTTTACATCTTTGTGGTTCGTTCTCAAAGCCTTTTGACTCATAGAACTCTTGTTCACCTGCTGTGAAAACGAATTCCTTTCCACAGTCTTTGCAAATTAAAGTCTTGTCTTCGTACATTTGCTTTTCCCTCGCTTTGGATATAAATTTTTGCCCTTGGACGGATTTGCACCGTCGCCTTTGATGAAATTACCAACGCTCTTCTACAATAAGCTACTTGGGCACGAAAATATCGTGGCCCATAAACATGATTCAACCATAATTGCACGTAAAATGAAATTAATAATTCATCATATTCATTAGACTATTTATATGATATACCATCTTTGAGTGAAAGTCAATAAATTTCATGCAAAATTGTATATGTGTCCAACTGATCGACAAAGTTTTCATTTTAGATGCAACAAATGAGTATTACAAGGACATATTCCTATACATGAAAATTAGCTTTGAAAATCAGTGAAATTGACATCTAATTCGAGGCTACTAGATGAAATATTTTGAATTGCACCCGTTTTATTGTTTACTGATACTGTAAATGCAGCACCATTTAGATCTCCTTCATAATCAGTAATATCATCGTGATTATTTTTTTTGAGCGAATTTTGCTGTGTAGTAGTAATATTTAAAATTTCAGTAATTTCACTCACAAAAGAAGTATCCGGCAAAATGCTACTATCCGTATTGCAACACAAATTTTTGTAAGAGGTCTCATACTTATCGCCAAGCCACTTAAAACTCATACCATCTAAGGTTTCCGGTGCAGTAAAATCAAATTGTATTAAACCTTGTTCCTGACGTGCAATATTGCATTGAAAGTTATTTCCTCGAAACTTAACGTTCGCTGTACAAGAAAAACTTTTTGTAGGTTCGGTTGGAGTATTTATGTTCACCTTGGAACATCCCGAAAGTAATAATAGTATTGCACTTAAACATAAAAAAATACGATATTTCATAGCAATCATCCTCACATATTTTATATCGTAATTTATATTCAGTACAATAAAATTTTATTCTATAGGCTGAGCAATAACGATAGCAGCAGCATAATTACGGGTATGTGTCAAACTGACTGTAAAACTAAGGTGTAAAGTTTCAGCTTTTGCTTTACCAGAAAGTTTGATATATGGTTGACCGGTTTCTCGACGAAGGATTTCGATTTCACTTAAATCAAAATATCCAAGCCCTACACCACAAGCTTTCAAAAAGGCTTCTTTCGCTGCAAAATTGGCAGCAATGCTTTGTATGGGCATATTTTTCTTTGAAAATAGGCTTATCTCATTTTTTCCATACACCTTGGTCAAAAACCGGGGATTTTCTAAAGAATTTTTTATTCGATTAATTTCTATCATATCAATTCCAGGTAACGATTTCATTTAGTATTCTTCCTTTCTATAATTAAGTCTAATTGTAAAGAATACATTTTAGGGGCATGTCGTAAAAGTTTACTTAATGTAATTTTAATTCGGTTTTTGCATCTTCTATGACGCACTCTAAATGTTCAGGTAACACAGAATTTTCAGCTATAGTCTTAAACAGAGATTTGGCAAAAGAAAAATCGGTTGTTATGTCAGATATATGCTTTCCTCTTTTTAGTTGAGATGTGGTATCGTATATGCTAATGCCATAGTGGACGACCACTCCGATATCTTCTTCGACAGTATAAGACCAGGTAAGCTCGTAACAATATGTAGTATTAAGTTCATTAATCCATTTTTCAGCGGTTAAGATTTTCACAATATCAACTCCTCTCTATAAGCACAATTGTGAATTATATTCACTATAAAGAATAAAAAAAACGAAGGACAAAACTACTTTATAGTATAGCATGGTAACAATGAAATGTCAAGTTTTTTTAATAAAAAATCATATATATTTTTCGTTGTATTAAGAGTAGTTTTATGTTAATATTAAGGTATCGCACGTAGTTTTTTGGCATTTGCTATTTATAAATGGTTGGCAATAAAAACCTAATTAGTTATAAATTTACATTATCCGATATTTCACGACCACATACGATTTTTTATATACTTGTTTACAAAAAAATTCTCCTTTTTAAATAAATATTCTATTCGTATATTGACCAATATCTGTTTTGCTATTTTTTTAAGCAGTGCAAATTATTTTTTGTGAGTGTAGATGATTTTTGACTTTTAAAAAAAAATTCCACACATAGCACTTGAATTTCTTAACATTTTATAGTATAATGAAAAAGTCGGACGTTTAGCTCAGCTGGTAGAGCATTCGCTTGACGTGCGAAGGGTCAGCGGTTCAAGTCCGTTAACGTCCACCAGTTTTTATATGGCTTAGCAAGATATCTTCTTATTAAGAAGTGTGTCGAAAACCGCACAAAGTGTCTTTGGACGCTGAGTGTGGTTTTATTTTTTTTGAACTGCAATTAACAATGTAGTTCAGTGAGAGTAGGGTGAATGTTAGAGTGAGCATCTTCGGAAAAAATTCAATAGACGATTTCTTTAAGCACTTAAAAGGAAAAAAAGTTGCTTTTGCGGGAATAAGTAGAAGTAATTTACCTTTAGTGGATATGTTTAGATCAAGGGGAATAAATACAATAGTATGCGATGCCAAATCGAATGAAGCAATACAAAAAATTGCGGATACACTTAGTGAGAATGGTTCTACTGTAATACTTGGAGAAAATTATCTTTCAAAACTAGTAGCTGATGTCGTATTCCGTACACCAGGAATTAACTTTTATAATCCGGAACTTCAAAATCTTCGTAACTGTAAAACAGTAGTTACATCTGAAATGGAAATCTTCTTTGATTTTTGTCCATGTGAAATTATTGCAGTAACAGGTAGTGATGGAAAAACTACCACTACTACACTGATTGCTAAAATTTTGGAACACTCAGGTAAAAAAGTACACATTGGTGGAAATATCGGGAATCCGCTTTTGCAGCGTATAAATGACATTTCTGTAAATGATATGGCTGTAGTTGAATTGTCAAGCTTTCAACTCATTTCTATGAGAAACAGTCCAGACACTGCTGTAGTTACAAATATCTCTCCCAATCACTTAGATGTGCACAAAGACATGCAAGAATACATCGACGCTAAAAAAAATATACTTCTCCATCAAAATGCATTTTCTAGTTCTGTTATTAATTTGGATAATTCTATAACAAAGAAGTTCACATCCCTTGTGAGAGGAAAACTTTTGGGATTTACCATGTCAGACATGTCTAACCAACATAATTTCAATGGCACATATTTAAGATCAGACGGAGTAATTTGCATGTCAGACTGTGGGAAGATCACCCCTATTTTACACAAGGATGAAATAAAAATTCCTGGATTACATAACGTTGAAAATTATCTCGCAGCAATCTCTGCAGTTTGGTCAAAGGTTTCAATAAATGATATTGTTGACGTGGCAAAAAGTTTCTCTGGGGTACCACACAGGATGGAGTTTGTCGCACAAATAAATGGGGTAAAATACTATAATGACTCTATTGCTTCCAGTCCAACAAGAACAATAAAAGGTACTTTATCGCTTTACGATCAAAAAATTATTTTGATATGTGGAGGATACGATAAAAAGATATCATTTACAGAACTCGGAGAAGCAATTGCTCAAAAAGTGAAAGTTTTGATTTTACTTGGTCAGACGTCGTCCTTAATAGAAGACGCAGTCCGCATATCCAAAAACAGCGCTCAAATCAAAATAATACATGTCAATACAATGCAAGATGCAGTTAGTGCTGCAAGAAATTTTGCTGTAAATGGTGATATTGTGTCATTATCTCCAGCATGTGCAAGTTTTGATATGTATAAAGACTTTGAAGCAAGGGGAAACCACTTTAAAGAAATTGTAGGAGGCCTTACCAAATGAAAAATTTACTATGTGATCTTTGTTGCGCGTCATCTTTTTATAAAAGTGATAGAAAGGTTTCTGACGTTATTATAAGAGAACTTTCAAAATATGCTAAAGTAAAAAGTGATTTTAACGGAAATATAATAGCAACTATGGGAAATTTCGAATCTAAAAAAAACATTATGTTGGATGCACACTGCGATCAAATTGGATTTATAGTTACACACATTAAAAACGGCTTTATAAAAATTGCAAATTGCGGTGGTGTAGATGTTAGGATGCTTCCTGGGCTACGCGTAAAAATTTACGGAAACCAGCCTGTTATAGGTATAATCTGCACTATCCCCCCACACATTGAAAAGGGAGAAAAAGAACTTAGTATAGACGATATTGTAATTGATACAGGTCTCACTGCAGAAAAAGCTAGTAGTCTTATTGAAATCGGTGATTTTGTTGGATTTGACGAAAGCCCAAGTATACTGCTTGAAAATCGCATTGCTGCCCCTGCACTTGACAATCGTGTAGGTGTTGCGACCCTTTTGCAAGTCGCCAAAAATTTATCAAAAAAGAAATTAGATTGTAAAGTAACTATAGTTTTTAGCAACTGTGAAGAAACTACAGGTGCTGGTGCTAAGACTGCTGCATATGAAGTAAATGCAGATGAAGCAATTGTAGTTGATGTAAGTTTCGCAAGACAACCGGGAATTCCACACAGTAAAAGTGCAGAACTTGCTTCAGGGCCCATGATTGGAATATCTCCGTCACTTTCAAGTGACGTGTACACAAAACTGATTAATATCGCAAAAAATCAAAAAATAAAATATAACATCGAACCGATGAATGGACGTACCGGAACTAATGCAGATTATATATCCATCAGTAGAAACGGCGTGCGTACAGGACTTGTATCGGTTCCAATTAGATACATGCATACCCCGGTAGAGGTTGTGGATATGTGTGACATAAAAAATTCTTCAAAACTTATTACAAAATACATTGTAGATGGAGGTGCTACTATTGAATAGTTTTGATATTTTAAAAAGGCTTTGCCGAGTAAAAGCAACATCTGGTTCAGAAAGAACTGTGCGTGACATTATACTGTCTGAAATAAAAAACTATGCAGATAAAATTCAAGTAGATGCACTTGGAAATATAATAGCTTATAAGAAAGGAAAATCACCTGCGAAAACTAGACTTATGATATCGTGCCACATGGATGAAGTCGGATTTATAGTCATGGATATTATGGAAGATGGCCTTTTGAAATTCGCCCCAGTTGGTGGTGTGAAGGCTAGTACAGCTTTGTGTACAACAGTTTGCGTAGGAGAAAATGAAGTCCCTGGAGTTATTGGATTTAAGCCAGTTCATCTTTTGGGAAGCGAAGAGAAAAAAATGCCACTAGATTATGATAAATTGTACATTGACATCGGAGCGAAAAGTCGAGAACAAGCTTTAAAAAGCGTAAAACTTGGTGATTTTATTCATTTTTCCAGTCCGTTTTATGTATCTGATCAAAATGGTTTACTCATGCAAAAAACGAACGATTTTCAGGGCAAACTCATACGAGCCAAAGCATTGGATGATAGAATTGGATGCTTTTTGCTAATACAAATGCTCAAAAAGAATTTTTTGCATGATATGTACTTTGTTTTCACAGTACAAGAAGAAATTGGTCTACGTGGTGCATCTGTAGCTGCTTATACTGTTGAACCTGAAGTTGCCATAATTGTAGAAGCAACAACTGCTTCAGACATATTGGGTATAGATGATAGTAAAAAAGTTTGCTCATTAAATGAAGGTACTGTTGTGTCATTTATGGATAGGGCTACTGTATATGACCGAAAACTTTATCAATTAGCCTTGGATATAGCGAGAGTAAAAGATATTAAAGTCCAACCCAAATGTTCCGTAACCGGAGGAAATGATGCTGGGGCCATACATAAAACAAAAAGTGGTATTCGAACTATCGCATTATCACTGCCGTGCAGATATCTTCACAGCAGTATGTGCCAGATAAGCGGAGACGACATCATAAATACAGAACGTCTTTTAAATGAACTTTCTTTTGAAATAACGGAGGGTGCTTTGAGTGGAAGGTAAATTACCCAATATTTTTAATTTGGATGAAAAAATACTAAAAAAAGCAGAAGAAGCAATTTGTGCATCTGAAGACGTATTTAAAGATATTGAAAAAATAACGGAGTTTAATCAACAAAAAGTACTTAATGCATTTATACAAGAAGGTGTAAGTGCAAGACACTTTATGTCATCAGATGGATATGGTTATGGTGATGATGGACGAGACGCATTAGATAGAGTGTATGCAAGAATATTTGACACACAAGATGCTTTAGTACGACATAATTTCGTAAGTGGTACACATGCACTAACGGTTGCACTTTTTGGATTGTTACGTCCCGGAGATACAATGTTGTCAGTAACCGGAGCTCCATATGACACTATGCAAAGCGTAATCGGGATAACCGGACAAAACTCCGGATCACTTTTTGAATTTGGAATAAATTATAAACAAATAGATATACTGGAAAATGGCAAAGTTGATATAGATAATATACCAAAAGCCTTAACATGTGATGTCAAGGTAGTATATATACAACGTTCAAGAGGATATTCTTTGAGAAAATCTCTGTCGTGTTACGACATACAAAAAATTATCGCTAAAGTAAGAACGGTTTCAAAAAACTGTATTATAGTTGTAGACAACTGTTATGGTGAATTCGTGGAAAAAATTGAACCTACGTCAGTTGGCGCTGATATAGCAGTTGGTTCCCTGATAAAAAATCCCGGTGGCGGTATAGCTGCTGTTGGTGGATATATTGTAGGTAAGAGCAAATTTATCGAAATGTGTGCAGATCGACTGACTACTCCCGGAACCGGAAAAGAAGTAGGTGCAACCATAAATCAAAATAAATCTATGTTTATGGGGATTTTTAATGCCCCACATGTAGTCGGAGAGGCACTGAAAACCGCGATATTTGCTGCAAAATTTTTTGAAAGTTTAGGTTACGAAGCAATCCCCGCATACAATGAAAAAAGAGCAGACATTGTTCAAACCTTAAAACTTAAAAATAAAGAAAATTTAATTGCATTCTGCCAAGGAATCCAAAAAGGTTCACCCGTGGATTCTTTTGTGAAACCAGAACCGTGGGATATGCCTGGATACGATAGTCAGGTTATCATGGCAGCAGGCACATTTACACTTGGAGCTTCTATTGAAATGTCTGCAGATGCCCCGCTTAGAGAACCATTCGCAGTGTGGATGCAAGGAGGATTGAATTTTTATAGTGCAAAGTGTGGAATAATGATTGCAGCAAATGAACTATTTATGAGGTGATGTAATGTACAATCAATATGACTTTAATATTAAAAACTCTGAAAAATCTACGCTAAAACATTTAGCTAGTTCGTTTGGGTTTGCGTTGCTTATTTCATCTGCATTTCAAATTATTATTGCAATCATCGAAACGATGTATATGTTGCTTATAAAAAACAATGAAATCAAATTCATAACAAAACAGCTCTTTTTAGCAATCGAGTCAGTAATGTTATTGCTTCCGATTGGTTTTTTGACTTATAAATCGTACATCCCAGAAAAAAAATTCATCTTACCCTTTAAGAAAAATTCACCTAAAACAACTATATTGACGGTTATCTTCGGTCTTGGCGTTTCATTCTGTGCTCAGATAATTTCGGCAATTGTTCAAAATGTTATTGATGCACCATCTCCCCAAATTGATTATAAAAATTCACTTTTTTCAATATTGGTAAGTATTTTTTCTATTTCAATAGTACCTGCTGTAGTTGAAGAAATTACATTTCGTGGGGTTATGCTTGGATCCCTCCGTCGATATGGAGACAAATTTGCAATTTTCATGTCAGCCTTATTGTTTGGTATATTGCATGGAAATGTATCACAATCTATATTTGCTTTTATTTTGGGAATAACATTCGGGTATATGACCATAAAGACAAATTCATTATTACCATCTATAATTGTTCATATGCTAAATAATCTATTATCAGTGCTTATTGGTTCTGGAATATTAAACTCCGTTATTTATTTTCTACTCGGTGTAGTAATCACCATACAAGCAATAATAATTTCAATCAGCTTATCAATCAAGGACAAGAATTTTCTAAATATTGATGACACAACAATATGCTATTTGAATTCCAGAGAAAAAATCAAAGCGTTTTTTGAAAATTCCGGAATTATAATATTTATGGTACTATACTTATTAATTATAGTTTTAAATTACACTAAAACGAGGTTATTTATATGAACCAAACTGAAATGTTTATGATGCAAGCGCTTAACCAAGCTAAAATCTCAGAAAGTGAAGGTGAAATTCCAGTTGGAGCAGTTATAGTAAAAAATGGAGAAATTATAGCGTACGGAAGAAATCAACGCGAAATGAAACAAAACGCACTTTCCCACGCTGAGATTGAAGCTCTAAACAAAGCATGTAATAAACTAAAAAGTTGGAGACTTAACGATTGTGACATGTATGTAACAATGGAACCATGTGCAATGTGTGCTGGAGCAATTCTTAATGCACGTATAAGAAAAGTTATATATGCTGTAAGTGATGAAAAATGTGGTGCATGCGGATCTGTTATCAATTTATTTGATATGCCATTCAACCACCGACCTCGAATACAAAAGGGCGTACTGGAAAATGAATGTGCAAATTTAATAAGGAATTTTTTCAAAGAATTGAGAGAATAGGAGAGTACATATGAGGGTAGTACTGCAACGTGTGAGAAAATCTTCTGTTACTGTGAATAATGAAGTAATCGGACAGATAAACCATGGACTTATGGTTTTAGTTGGTGTAAAGTGCGGCGACACTACTAAAGATGCAGATGAACTTGTCGGAAAAATAGTTAAACTTCGAATTTTTGATGACGAAAATGGCGTCATGAACAAATCTATCGTAGATTCTGGAGGCGATATACTCACCGTATCAAACTTTACTTTATATGCAGATTGCAAAAAAGGGTGTCGACCTTCATATTCAACATCAGCCCCGTTCAAAGAAGCAAAAGTGCTATATGATTATTTCAACAGCACTTTAGAAGGAAAGCTTAAAAAGAAAATAGAAACAGGTATTTTTGGTGCGAATATGCAAGTTGACATTTCAAACGATGGACCAATTACAATTATTATTGACAGCATGAAGTGATTTGGATATGAAATTTGACAAGTTAACAAAACTTGTGATACTATAGAATTAGTTAAGTTTCGAAAGGAGAACGTTACATGAAAAAAGAACTTCCTAAAACCTATAACCCAAAAGATGTTGAAAGTAATTTATACGATTTTTGGCTTGAAAATAAATATTTCCATGCACACGTAAACAAAGATAAAAAACCATATGTTATTTCAATGCCGCCCCCAAATATAACTGGGCATTTACATATGGGACATGCATTGGATCAAACTTTACAAGATATTTTAATTAGATTTAAAAGAATGCAAGGATTTGAAGCACTATGGGTTCCAGGAGTCGATCACGCAGCAATTGCAACAGAAGCTAAAATTGTCGAAGCTATGAAAAAAGACGGCGTAACCAAAGAATCTATTGGTCGAGAAGAATTTCTAAAACGTGCATGGGCTTGGAAAGAAAAGTTCGGAAATAGAATAAATGAACAAATAAAAAAATTAGGGTCATCGTGTGATTGGAGCCGTGAAAGGTTCACTTTGGATGAAGGTTGCTCTAAAGCTGTAAAAGACGTGTTTGTTCGATTGTACGATAAGGGTTATATTTATAAAGGTGAACGCCTTGTAAATTGGTGTCCAGTGTGCAAAACATCTATTTCAGATGCTGAGGTTGATTTTACCGAGCATGACGGACATTTTTGGCATCTCAAATACCCGCTTTCAGACGGTAGTGGTGAACTTTTACTTGCAACCACTCGTCCTGAAACATTACTTGGAGATACAGCTGTAGCTGTTCACCCTGACGATGTTCGATATCAAAAGTTTATTGGCAAAACGGTAACGTTACCTTTAGTCGGAAGAAAAATTCCAATTGTTGCAGATAAATACGTGGAACAAGACTTCGGTACAGGAGTCGTAAAAATTACCCCCGCACATGATCCAAACGATTTTGAGGTCGGTAAGCGTCACAAACTACCATTTATAAACGTAATGGACGAAAATGCAGTTATGAATGAAAATGCAGGAAAATATCAAGGAATGGATCGATACGAAGCTAGAAAGAAAATTTTAGAAGATCTCAAAGCAGAGGGATTCTTAGTTAAAGTTGAGGATATCAAACATAACGTAGGATCATGTTATCGATGCAATACTATTATCGAACCCAGACTTTCAGAACAGTGGTTCGTAAAAATGAAAGAACTTGCTCTTCCTGCACTTGACGCGGTTAAGAAAACTCATGAGTTAAAAATAATCCCAGAAAGGTTTGAGAAAATCTATATAAACTGGCTTGAAAATATAAAAGATTGGTGTATATCAAGACAGCTTTGGTGGGGACACAGAATACCCGTTTGGTATTGTGACGATTGTAATGAAGTTATTGTGTCAAAAGACGATATTCACTGTTGTCCCAAATGCTCATCCAATAACATACACAGAGATGAAAATACACTTGATACCTGGTTTTCATCAGCGCTTTGGCCATTTTCTGTCTTGGGTTGGCCAGAACAAACGGAAGACTTTCGGTACTTCTATCCAAATGATACACTGGTTACTGGTTATGATATTATTTTCTTCTGGGTTATACGCATGGTGTTTTCTGGTCTCGAGCATACTGGTAAACTCCCATTTAAAAAAGTATTAATACATGGTATGGTTCGTGATGATCAAGGTAGGAAAATGTCTAAATCTTTGGGCAACGGAATAGATCCTTTGAAAATCATTGACAAATATGGCGCTGATGCCTTGAGATTTACTCTTGTAAATGGCAACAGTCCCGGAAACGATATGAGATTCTCTGACGCGAAAGTTGAAGCGAGCAGGAATTTTGCTAATAAAATATGGAATGCTTCAAGGTTTATAATGATGAATTTGTCCGAACCTGTAAACGAAGTTTCTCTTCCAAACGAACTTGAAACAGAAGATAAATGGATTATAAGTTCACTTAACGATTTGTGTAAAGAAGTTACTGATAATATTGAAAAGTTTGAATTTGGAGTAGCTGTTCAAAAATTATACGATTTTATATGGGACCAATTTTGTGATTGGTATATTGAATTTTCAAAAGCAAGACTAAATCTAGATGATGAACAATCAAAATCAGTTAAAAAAGTTCTAGTTTATGTCATGGCAAATGTTCTAAAATTATTGCATCCATTTATGCCATTTATAACTGAGGAAATTTATAAAACTTTGGTGCCAAGTGCTAAATCTATCATGATTGAGGAATATCCTAAGTACAGTGAAAACCTAGTTTATATGAACGCAGTTTCACAAATGCAAAGTGTTATGGAAGCAATTAAGGGAATTCGTAATAGGCGATCTGAAATGAACGTACCTATGTCAAAAAAATCAAAGATTTTTATTGCCACAGAAAATGAAAAAGTCTTTACAAACGGAGCTAAATTTATAAAAAAACTCGCATACGCAAGTGATGTGATTATAAATAAGCCATGCGAAGATAATAGCGCAGTTACCGTGGTAACTAGTGATGCAACAATTTATATTCCACTGTCGGAATTGATAGACAAAGATGCAGAACTTGCAAGACTTAACAAAGAACTAACCTCAACACAAAAACAACTCGATCAGTGTAACAATAAGCTTTCAAATGAAACTTTCTTACAAAAGGCACCAAAGCAAGTTGTTGATGGTGTGAAGTTAAATCAATCAAAATTACAAGAAAAAGTTAATATGCTCTGTTCTTCTATAGAAAATCTTTCGAAATGATTTTGAAAAACGCTTTTATAAGTCACTTCCTCGCTTAGAAATCACCATACTAAAAAAAATATTTCAAATTTTCTTTATTTTTTCATTTTATTATGTTATAATATTATTCAACGATTAATAATCGTATTTTTTCAGAAGAGGGTGTTTTTATGAGAACTAATATTACTGCAAGAAAAATTGTTTTAAAAGATGATTTTAAAGACCTTATTGAAAAAAAGATATCTAAGTTTGATAAACTGTTCGGCGAAAATGCGCAAGCACATGTTACAGTTACTCTAGAGAAAAATAGAGAGACTGTAGAAATTACTATTAGGAATAATGGAATGGTTTTCAGGGCAGAAAGATCAGCTGAAGATAAGCAGGCAGCCTTTGATGAAGCTCTTGATATTATAAGTAGGCAAATAAGAAAAAATAAAACAAGACTCGAAAAGAAAATTCATTCTGCTGCACTATCAGACTTAATTTCGATGCCGGAAGAAGAAGTTGAACCGGAATACAAAGTGGTGAAAACTAAAAAATTCCCAATCAAACCAATGGATGTGGAAGAAGCAATTTTACAAATGAATCTTATTGGTCACCAATTTTATATGTTCCGCAATGCATTAACTAACGACATAAATGTTGTATACAAAAGAAAAGATAATAACTATGGAGTTTTGGAACCAGAGCAAATTTAAAATATTACAGAGATCTTTTAGTTAAGTAAAGAGTATCTCTAAATATGTTAAATTTTCCGTCATCTTAATAGGTGGCGGAAAATTTAACATTTATCTATTCGCAAATATAATTAAAAATAAATCTATACGGAGGTGAAAATTAAACTAATGAGAGTAATCTCGGGAACGGCCAGAGGTATGAAAATAAATACACTTGATAATAATACTGTACGCCCTACCACTGATAAAGTAAAAGAGGCGGTTTTTAGCATGATCCGCTTCGAACTCGAGGGTAGAGAATTTTTGGACCTTTTTGCAGGTTCCGGACAAATGTCTATTGAGGCTCTAAGTGGCGGAGCTAAATGGGCAACTGCTATTGATTCAAATAGAGAAGCCATACGTATCACTAAAGAAAATTTGCACAAATGTAGGTTTGATAATAAAGCTACCGTGATTTTTACAAGTGCAAAGTTATTTTTAGAAAAATGCAATTCAAAATACGATATTGCATACCTCGATCCACCGTATCTCTCAGACGATATGGATGAAATTTTAACAAAAGTACCACATGTGATTAAAAATACAGGGTTAATTATCTGTGAAACTCAAACCGATAAATCCATGCCAAATATTATAGAAGATTTTATTATTGATCGTCAAAGAAGATACGGAAAAATTTTAATAACCATTTATCGTCATAAGGATGTGATTAAATGAAAAAAAAAGCTTTATATGCGGGCACTTTCGACCCAATTACAACTGGGCACTTGAGTATTATAAAGCGTGCTGCTAATATTTTTTCAAGTGTTACGATTGCACTTCCATCTTGTTCACATAAACCCGTGCTTTTCGATATATCAGAACGTATTGACCTGATCTCGAAATCTATTCAGAATTTAGAAAATGTCTCTGTTGAAACATTTGATGGCTTGGTGATGGATTTTGCTCAAAAAAATAAATTTGATATATTTATTAGAGGACTTAGAAATACTTTAGATCTTGAGTACGAAATCCAAATGGAAGCAATAAACAAAAAATTAAACCCAAGTATTGAAACTGTTTTTCTATTGGCAGATCAAGAAAAAAAATATGTAAGTTCTAGCGCAGTTAAGCAAATTGCTCTTGCTGGAGGGGATTTTTCATTTATGGTTCCTGAATGTGTATATGAACAAATTCTAAATAAAGTAAATTCACTTTAAGGAGGAACGTTTTAATGAGTGTTGATATGTTTATTGACGAAATAGAGGAAACTTTGGAAGGTGCATGGGGTGTCCCTCTTAGTAACGGAAAAGTTGTTGTCGATTCAGAAAAGCTTTTTTACCTACTTGACAAAATAAAGGCTTCTCTTCCTAACGAAATAAAACAAGCTAGGTTAATTGTATCAGACCGCTCGGACATTATAGATGATGCTAAAAAAGAAGCCGAAGCTATAATTCGTGCCGCTGAAGATAAAGCGAAAATTATGCTTGATCAAGATGAATTGGTAAAACAGGCAAAAGTACAAGCTGCTAATATAATAATGCAAGCTCAAACCAAAGCCAAAGATATTCGAAAAACTACGGATGAGTACATTGGTGATACCTTGAAAAGAGCGGATGAGCTTCTCACTGCAAATTTGTCTGATTTTAGAAAGGTACGCAAAGATTTTAAACAGTGACTTGTTATAATCTATAATTACTAAATTGTGTAAAAGTTTATATCGCGCATTTTTCGCGAAAACATATTTTTATATTTCAAAATCTATAGGAGTGATCATATGAACTTAAAAGGAACAAAAACAGAAAAAAATCTTCAAACAGCATTTGCAGGAGAATCTCAAGCACGTAATAAGTATACTTATTTTGCGTCAAAAGCAAGAAAGGAAGGGTATAATTACATTGCAGAAGTTTTCGATGAAACTGCAAACAATGAAAAAGAACATGCTAAAATATGGTTTAAGCTGCTAAGCGGTATTGGATCAACTGCAGAAAACTTAAAATCTGCTGCAGGTGGAGAAAACTATGAGTGGACAGACATGTATAAAAAATTTGCACAAGAGGCAAAGGAAGAAGGGCTTAATGAAATTGCTTATCTTTTTGAAAGCGTGGGGGCAATAGAAAAAGGTCATGAAGAACGATACAATAAACTTCTAGAAGAACTTGAAGTAGGAAAGGTATTTCAAAAAGATAATGTTGTAGTATGGAAATGTTCAAATTGTGGGCATATCCACGTAGCTGAAAAAGCACCTAACGTATGCCCAGTATGTAATCACCCACAATCGTATTTTTTCGTTGAAAACCAATAATATAAAAATCCCCTCACTTTTAAGGTGAGGGAACTTTTTAATTATAAATTCTTAATTGATATCAAATAACTGTATATAATTACACTATAAATTTAATTTGATGATATATGGATCACTATTGATTTGCTAACGATTTATAAAAATGAACTTTAGTGAAAGGATGGTAAATGTATGAAGGTTTTAATAGCTTCCGGTAACGAACACAAAAAAGAAGAATTTAAGAGAATTCTTAAACCAATTGGCGTAGAGGTCATTACTGCGAAAGAAATAGGAATCTCTTTAGATGATGTTGATGAGACCGGAAAAACGTTTGCGGAGAATGCGTACTTAAAGGCACATGCTGCAATGAAAAAATCCAATATGATAAGTATAGCAGATGATTCAGGGCTCTGTGTAGATGCACTAGGTGGAGCTCCAGGAATTTACTCTGCTAGGTACGCAGGCCCTAATGCAAGTGACAGCGACAGAATAAATAAATTGCTTGAAAACTTAAGTGATATCCCAGATAACGAAAGAACAGCAAAATTTGTATGTAGTATTTGCTGCGTGTTTCCTGACGAAAGTGTGATACGCGCCGAAGGTACATGCAATGGAACGATATCCAAAGACGTTTCTGGAAATGGCGGCTTTGGATATGATCCAATTTTTGTGTACAGTGGTTCAACAACTTTCGCGCAGATGTCTCCGGAACAAAAAGATAAGGTTAGTCATCGTGGCAGTGCACTCAGAACATTCTTACGTGAGTTTATAAGGAAGACAAACTAAATACACCTAATAGAAGAAGTTGCTATTTTGTCACAGCCTCATTTTTCAAATTAAATTAGATTATAAAAAATTAACAACCCCATAAATTTAAGTTACGCACCTTAATAATAATTTCACCTACACTTGAAAAAACACCTATACCATGCATTCCACGCCATAGAATAAATAAGCAATGAGAGTTCTTAAATTTTTGAAAGATAAATTTAATAAAAGGATATCAGAACGCTCATTAGCTATATTGTAGGCAATTAACTAAACACCATGAAAACTTTATTATTTAATCCAAAACATAGATATAAAAAGCAAATAATCTTACACTTGTTATAACTGTTTTCTGTATTTTCAAGGTGTACTCAAACTTTTCTTTGATTTTTCGATAAAAAACTTAAAAATCCAAATTATAGTGTTATAGGCAAAAAATAAAGTAATCGAAACTACAATACCAATAAGACACTTTTGAAAATAAAATCAGAGCAATGATAATCAAATATTTTACGCAGCAATTAGTTAATCCAATGTTCGACAAAAGAAACCTGTTCATTCGTGACAGCATCAAAGGATCATCTACCTTATGCCTTTTCAATTTTGTATCCAGCTGTTCCTTGCTTTAACTTCTTACATAAAGTTGAGCGCAACATTCCTACTATTCTAGCAATTTGCACTTTTGAATATCTCTAACGTAGTAATATTTCTATTTGTGTTCGTTTTTCTCGCGTGAGATGTTGAAATTTCTTTTCTTTTGTGGTATACTGTTCTTGTGTCATAGCGGACCTCCTTGGTTTTTTGGTTTCGGTTATTTCAATTATACCACGTCTGCTATGACCTTTTCTATGTGTCCTATTTCATTTTACAATTAACCTTTTACAATGAACCCCTTAAAAAAATTTTAAAAAAACATTTGACAAAACTCAAAACATGTGATAGAATATAGATATTGCTGTTTTCCAAAGACAGTAGGTGCTTTTGCGTAACGGTTTACTGACCAACCTACCGAGGATGATGTGATCAAAGTATAAAATTCACACTATAAGTAGTTTTGTATACAATCATCTTCTTCGGAGAGGATCCGGTAGAAGGTGATTTTTTTACACAGGAGCACAACCCAAGTATGGAGGTGAATTATTTTGCCAAGCAAGAAAGTTTTGGAGCAAAAGCAAGCTTTAGTAGCAGATCTTTCAGAGAGATTAAAGAATGCTTGCACGGGAGTAGTAGTTAGTTACGAAGGAATTAACGTAGCAGATGATACTAAGTTACGTAAAGAATTACGTGAAGCTGGGGTAGAGTACACAGTAGTTAAGAATACTCTTTTATCAAGAGCTGCAAATGATGCAGGATTAGAGGGACTTAACAGTGTACTTGAAAAGACTACAGCATTAGCTACGAGTGCGGATGACTATGCAGCTGCAGCTAGAATCCTATGCAATTTTGCTAAGGACCATGAATTTTTTAAGATTAAGGCAGGATTTGTAGAAGGAAAGGTAGTAGAGGAAGCAGAGGTCAAGGAGTTAGCGAAACTCCCAACAAAAGAAGTGCTTGTTGCACAAGTACTTGGTGGCTTAAACGGCCCGATCAGAGGATTAGTCACGGTGCTTTCCGGGACGATAAAAGGTCTCGTAGTTGCGCTTAATGCAATTGCGGAAAAACAAAGCGCATAAAGCTGCGCAAATAAAAAAACATTTTGGAGGTTATTATAATGTCAGAAAAAGTAACAAATTTAGTTGAAGAAGTAAAGGCACTCACAGTATTAGAGTTAAGTGAATTCGTAAAAGCATTAGAAGAGGAGTTTGGTGTATCAGCAGCAGCTCCAGTAGCAGTAGCAGCAGCACCTGTAGCAGGAGAAGCAGCTGCAGCTGCAGAGAAAACAGAATTCAATGTAGAGTTGAAAGCAGCGGGCGCAAATAAGATTCAGGTAATCAAAGTTGTACGTGAAATCACAGGATTAGGTCTAAAAGAAGCAAAAGCGTTAGTAGACGGAGCTCCTGGTGTAGTAAAAGAAAATGTGTCTAAAGACGATGCAGAAGCAATGAAAGCAAAGCTAGTAGAAGCAGGCGCTGAAGTTGAATTAAAGTAAGAGCTTTAGATTGATAAGAGACTGTTCTACTGCAGTCTCTCTTTTTTAATTCGAGCTTAAATGACATTTTTCCTTGTCTAGTCTTAAATCCGTATCACACTACACGTACTCACAAGTGAATACAGTAATTTATTGCACTAGCAAAACAGGTGTGATTATTTTCTTTGACCAACCTTTCTTTTTAAAAGAGGAATAAAGGTTATTGTATTAAGTTGAGGAGACTCGCAAGCAAAAAAAG
>CATZCM010000029.1 GCA_958417225.1 uncultured Eubacteriales bacterium
GAAGCGTTGATGGGCACAGGTGGAGCTTTTTTGAATATCATCACCGGTACAACTATAGTGGGAGCTGCTGAGGTCAAAAATAGACCGTCACATGCACCAGATTGTCCATTGCATCCTCACAACTTATCAAAGGGTTTGTTTAGAAAAGAGAATTGTTGGTGTTTTAAGTGTATATCGTGTATGATGTTGCAAGGTGAAATGAGTCAAGAGGCATGGACGATGTACAGTAAGGACGGAACTTTTGTGAATTGCTGTCATAAGCACGCGAAACCACAATACTGTAACTGCGGTGGAAATTACGTGCGTGAGGCCCCAAGCGAAAACAGTTCTGAAGCTATACTAATGAGGTTAGTTAGAACAGCTGAGCTTGAAACTGTTAGAACTACCCCGAAAAAGCTACCAGAGAGATTGCCTTTTCCAAATAAGCCAGGAGAGCCTGATTGGGGAAAAATTGGATGGGAGCACTTCGAGAACCTGGATGTGAACAAAGTAATCTGGAACGTTGGACACCATTAATGCGGAACAAGTACTTATCATTGAGATATCTTGAGGAACTTGGTAGAAAAGAGTTTTCTTACGACATAGATCAACTTGGTAGTATGACGGATGAAGAACTTGTGAGACTCGATGATGAAATCAAAAAGATGTCCTACACGCTTGCGAACAAACAGGCTGATGAAATGGAAAAAGAAAGAGAATTGCAAGTTTTGTTGCGCGGAGCGTCAGGTGCGTTGAAAATTGGCGGAGGAGTTTTAGCAGTAGTAGGTTCAGTAGGAGCTGTATTTGCAGTTGTAGCAACCGGAGGACTTGCAGCGCCAATCATCGTTGGAACAGCTGGGGCATTGACAACAGCGTTTGCTGCGAGTGATGTAGTTGAAGGATTAGGTGATGTAAAAGCAGCAGTTACTAAGGAGGGAGATAAAATAAGTTATAACACTATTAGAGATGACGTATTTGGCGGAAATGAGCTAGCTTATACATTGACTGGTACTGAAATTTCACATGTGACTAATATCGTAACAGGTGCAGTGATAGCGAATATCCCAGAAAGAATTAGTTCGTCAATGGCAGTAAAATCTGCAAAAAAAGCTGCACAAGATGCAGCCAAAGTGGCAAGAGCAGCAGGAAATGCTGAAAAGGCAGCTAAAGCCGTAGAAGTTGCAAAAACAGCCAAAGCAGTGAAAAAAACTGAAGAAGTTATATCCATTTGACAGTAAAGCTAGTGAAGTATCCAGCGTTGAGAATCCTAAAGCAAACTTTTATGTAAAAACAAATAAATTAACTATTCCATACAAATAATTAATTCATGAGAAACAAAGAAATCTTAAAGTACATCCAGAAAAGTAATAAAAGCATACAATACGGCAGAATAAATATGAAAATGCAACTAAAAGAGGAAAAAATACAAATGTGTCTTATGTGATAATGGGAAATGCACAAAAATTTATTAATGAATTTGCTGATATAAAAAAAATTGTTCCTAAAAAACCAAATAGAAAAAGAGTTGATTTCAAAAGAATAATTGGAATATCTTTCACAGATACATAAAAAACAAAAAGTACAAAATAATCTTTTTAAGTAGAAAATTTTCAATATCAATCTATATAATTATGTTGAAATTCTATGGAAAACATTTTAGTTTCGAGTTAAATTAACTCATTAACTTAACTTGGACATCACTTTTAGCTAACTTATTTTTTCTGTTACTGAGTTATCTTTTTGTCTTACCTTTCCTTTTAATAACTACTTCTAATGTTACTTTAGCTTGTTGTTGCTTATGTTTTGTGATACAGTTTTCTTTTTGCCTTTTATCAAAACCGTATTTTTCACATATTTATCTGTTTGTTTCTTATATTGTTTTTAATTTAATATTTTTCTTTTTATATGTTTATATTTTATTTTTTTTCAAATCATCTATAAAAATTGCATTTCTAAAAAATTTGAGAAAAAATAAAATATGTGTTATTATAGATTAGTCTATCGGATTTTTAAGCTTTGCACAAATCTGACAAAAAAAACATATAGGGGGAAAAATAATGGAATCGTTTAACGAAGCCTGGGAAATTATTTGTGACTACTGCAAAACCAGAATAACTGAAGTTGCATATAAAACCTGGATAAGTCGCATTGAACCAGTTGACTTAGACTTTGATAACGGAAAAGCTATACTCTTAGTACCAAATGAATTTCATCGCCAAACACTTAATCGATGTTACAACCAACTATTAAAAGGTGCCTTTGAGGAGATCTTTGGTACTGGAATAGACATATGTTTTGTCACACCAAACGAAACTGTAACAGACAAGCCTATTGCTAGCAGTTCACTTGGTATAGACTCTGAATATGAATTTACATTTGATACATACATAGTCGGCTCTTCAAACAAATTTGCTCACGCAGCAGCTCTCGCTGTAGCTGCCAACCCTGCAGGATCATATAACCCACTCTTCATTTATGGAAATTCTGGACTTGGAAAAACACATTTGCTTTATGCGATTTGCAACGACATAAAGTCTACTCGACCTGACACAAAATGCTTATACATAAAAGGCGATGATTTCACAAACGAACTTATTGAATCAATCAAACGTGGAAAAATGTCGGACTTCCATGAGAAATACAGAAAAGCTGACGTATTACTTGTGGATGACATACAATTTATAGGTGGTAAAGATTCTACTCAAGAGGAATTTTTTCACACATTCAATACCCTATATGAAGCTAAAAAACAAATCGTACTAACATCGGACCGACCACCAAAAGAAATTCAAACTCTTGAGGACAGGTTAAGAACAAGGTTTGAATGGGGACTAATAGCAGATATTCAACCACCTGATTTTGAAACAAGAATCGCAATAATCAAAAGAAAAGCAGAATTACTGGACATAAAAATTCCCGACAACGTACTAGAATATATAGCGACACGGTTAAAAACAAACATCAGACAACTTGAAGGCGCAGTAAAAAAAATGAAAGCGTATGACTTATTGCAAGGCGAAGCTCCATCAATCAATACCGCTCAGACTGCTATATCAGATATACTAAATAACGATCAACCACCCCCTCTTACCGTAGAAAAAATAATTGAGGAAGTTGCAAGAACATTCGGAGTATCTTCGTCAGATATACGCTCCACCAAACGTTCTGCAAACATATCTAACGCTCGTCAAATCGCAATATATGTAGCACGAGAAATAACTCAAATGCCACTTACTGCAATTGGGGAGGAATTTGGTGGTCGAGATCATTCTACAATTGTATACGCAATACAACAAGTAGAAAAGAATATGAAAAAGAAACCAAAAACTAAAGCTACTGTAGAAGACATCGTGAAAAATATACGAGATCGGTAATGTTGAAAAATATTCAACATTTCAACACTTTCAGTTGAAAACATACTTTTCTTAGTAAATCAATTCTAAACAAGTTTTCAACATTCAACACAAAGTTTTCAACAGTACGGTTGAAAATATCACTCTTCGAAAAAAATAATTAATTTGAAAATAATTTTCCACAATGAATTTAAATCCGTACAAGCGCAAAGAAACACACATTAAACCACTTATCAACAAATCAACACCCCCTACTACTACTACTAAAATTTATATATAATATATTCAATTAAAAAAAGGAAAGGTCGTTTATATGAAAATTACATGTTCTACAAACAAACTCTCAGATGCAGTGTTGAAAGTACAACGAGCGGTTTCTTCAAAATCATCAATACCTGCACTCGAAGGAATAAACATCACCACAAAAGAAAACTCAATCGAACTCAAAGGGTACGATTTAGAGCTAGGAATAACAACAACCATACCAGCGAAAATAGAAGAACCAGGAGAAACCGTTCTCAATGCGAAACTCTTCTCTGAAATAGCTAGACACTTACCACAAAATGAAACCCAAATCAATGTGTTAGATAAGTTCCTTACAGAAATAAAAAGCGGACAAGCACAGTTTTCTATCGAAGGGCTAAATCCAGAGGATTACCCCGAAATGCCAAAGTTTAATGAATCACTATATGTAGAAATCGAATCGAACAAATTAAAGAAAATGATTCAACAAACAATATTTGCAATATCTGACGATGATACCAAACCAGCCCACATGGGATCATTATTTGACATAGGTGAAGGAAAAATCAGTATTGTATCTGTAGATGGATACCGATTTGCACTAAGTACAGAAGATATATCTACCACTGAAAACAATAAGTTTATTGTTCCTGGTAAAACATTAAGTGAACTATTGAAAATACTTCCAGACGAAGACAAAGCAGTAAAAATTTCTGTGGGAGAACGACATATTATTTTTAATATAAATGAGTATTCAATCATATCAAGATTGCTACAAGGAGATTTTCTAGATTACAAGGCAGCTTTACCCCAAAGCAGTTCAACTACCGCAAAAATCAAAACAAACGACATAATCGCCGCATTTGAACGTACATCACTTATAATTACGGATAAACTAAAAAGCCCAGTGAGTTGTATTTTTTCCGAAAATGAAATTAAGTTTTCTTGTACTACTACAATAGGAAATTCTACTGACCAAATTGACGCTGAAATCACAGGAAACAAATTGGAAATCGGTTTTAACAGCAAATACGTCCTCGACGCATTGAGAAACGCAAGTACTGATGAAATTTTACTTGAAATGAACGGTACATTAAGTCCAATGAAAATTACACCCATCAACTCAGAATCATTTATTTTCTTAATTCTACCTGTACGGCTCCGTGCAGGTGAATAAGGAAAAAATTTAGTATTTCTTATAGAAAACAAGAAAATTAATCTATAACAACAACCAATTGAGAATAGATAAAAAAATAAGGAATGATTATAAATATGAAAATTACAATAAAAACTCCTTTTATCAAATTAGATTCATTTTTAAAATTAGCAGGAGTAACAGACACTGGCGGACAAGCTAAACAAAACATTCTTTCCGGAAAAGTTAGGGTAAATGGGGAAATCTGTACTGTTCGAGGAAAAAAGTTATATAATAATGACAAGATTATTTTTGAAGACAAGGAATACGAGGTCGCATCTAATGTTAGTTCAGGATCTTGAGTTTACTAACTACAAAAACTTGCAAAATGATAAAATTACATTCGGAAATGACGTGAATATAATCTACGGAAATAATGCTCAAGGAAAAACAAACTTAATTGAAGCTATTTGGCTCTTTTCAGGAAATAGGTCGTTTAGGGGTGTAAAGGATAGTGAATATATATTATTTGGACAGAGAAATGCACAACTTGCATTAAATTTCATGTCCCAAGAAAGATTACAACAATCCAACATACTTTTTTCACTAAATGCTAACAGAACTAAATGTTCACGCTATGTAACTGTGAATGAAATTCCTCAAAAATCGATGTCTGGTTTAATTGGGAAATTAAGTTGCGTTATATTTTCACCAACACACCTTTCTTTGGTAAAGGGTTCACCTGCTGAAAGAAGGAAATTTTTAAATGCGGCAGTATATCAAATCAAACCATCTTACGGAAAAGTTTTATCTGAGTTTAATGAAGCTCTCATCCAAAGAAATGCTTTACTAAAAGATATTCCCAAAAATAGTTCGTTACTTGATACTCTCGACATATGGGATAAAAAAATATCTAATCTAGCAGGAATAATCATTTACGATAGATTAAAATATATATCTATTCTCAATAAAATTACTAGACCAATTTATTCCGGTATGTCGAGTGAAAAAGAAACTATAGTCATAACATATTCCCAAAATTTTAACAAGAGCGCAACAGCGAGTGAGATATCTGAATTTGTTTTTAAACAAATTCAGAGTAATAGAACACAGGATTTACGATTAGGTTTTACAACGATAGGTCCACACAGAGATGATATAGATTTTTTCATAAATGATATTCCAAGCAAATCATTTGCTTCTCAGGGTCAACAAAGGTCAATTGTACTTGCGTTAAAATTAGCAGAGGCGGATATACTTTGTCAGAAATTCAAAGAACCCCCTGTTATGTTACTTGACGATGTAATGAGTGAACTCGATGAATTACGGCAAAATTATATACTTAATTCCATAAGAGCAAAACAAATCTTCATAACCTGTTGTGAACCATCAACTGTAACACGGCTTATAACCGGAAAAGTTTACAATATAGATAATGGAAAGGTTCGTGAGGAATAATGTACACTCATATTGGAAATGACGTTGTAGTACAAGATCAGGATATAATTGGTATTTTTGATATGGATACTTCAACAGTAAAAAAAGTTACAATGAAATATTTACAGAGAATAGAGTGCGAAAATAAGCTTGTGAATATATCTGACGACTTGCCAAAATCTTTTGTGGTTTGCCAAAAATCAAATGTGGAAATAGTTTACTTAAGCAACTTAAATTCGGGTACGCTGATAAAAAGACATCAAAAAACGATAGGTGGTAGGTAGAATGGATAAATTAAAATGCCCATATTGCGGAACAAATGCAAAGTATAGTGGAATATGGAATGCAAAAGATAACACTTTTTATAAATGTAAGCATTGTCAGAAAGAATCTGTATTAGTGTTAAGCGATACTATAAAAAAAATATCAATAGGTTTAGCTATCGCATCAATTTTATTTACAGTACTGTACATCCTTTTTGTAAAAGAAGAATCCTTACTTGGAGTAGGGATTGTTATAATAGCATTCGATATATTTTATTTGATAATACCGAGGTTTTCAATTTTGCATAAGATGGAAAATTTCAAATCTTACAAAAAAAATTGATTTCGATATTAAAAAATGTTTTACATTAACTCTTGAATTTTTTTTTTAATTCGTGTAAAATAAAATAATGAAGTACCTAGATGTGCTTTTGTTAGGTGACAGAAAATTTTATTTTTTCGCATTCATTTAAGATAAACTAATATATATTCATATCCGTGTGAATTTTTCGCAAATTTGCTTAAAGTTTACACGTTGGTTTAGTTTATGCACATTTTGGATCTTATAGCGATAATGTTTGTTATAGTTTATGGTTTATTGGAGGGTTAGTTTTGGCTGAAAATGAAAGTATAACTCGATCAGCTCATGAGTATGGTGCAGATGAAATTCAAGTACTCGAGGGCCTGGAAGCTGTACGAAAAAGACCAGGGATGTACATTGGTTCCACGGGACCAAGAGGACTTCATCATCTGGTTTATGAAATAGTTGATAACGCTATAGATGAAGCTTTAGCTGGATTTTGCGATAAAATTGAAGTGAAAATATTGCCGGGTAATGTAATTACAGTAAAAGACAATGGTAGAGGTATACCTGTTGGTATTCACCCCAAGCTTGGTATACCTGCAGTTACGGTTGTTTTCACTGTACTCCATGCAGGAGGCAAATTTGGTGGTGGCGGATACAAAGTATCTGGTGGATTACATGGTGTGGGTGCGTCAGTTGTAAATGCACTTTCGGAGTGGCTTGAAGTAAAAGTGTGTGATGGTGAAAATGTATATTGTCAGACGTTCGAACGTGGAAATACCACTAGTGAATTAAAAATCGTTGGACACGATGTGAGCAAAGGCTCACGGATTACATTTAAAGCGGATCCAATTATTTTTTCTGAAACGTGCGAATATGAGTATGAGGTACTTGAAACAAGATTACGTGAACAAGCTTTCTTAAATGCGGGAATTAGTATAGAGCTTTCAGACGAGCGCGATGAGGAAAATATCAGAAGAGAAACGTTTTGTTATGAAGGTGGACTTTCAAGTTTTGTACACTACATACACCAAAAAAGATCACTTGGTGTGGTACACGAGGATATAATCCATTTTAAAGCTACAGCTTCAGATGATAGTTCTCAAGCAGAAATCGCTATGCAGTACAATGACAGTTATAATGAGTTAATGATTTCTTTCGCAAACAATATCCACACAACCGATGGAGGGACTCACGAAGAAGGTTTCAAAAGAGCGTTGACCCGCGTGATGAACGATTATGCTCGCAAATATAATATACTTAAGGACAGTGATAAAAATCTTTCTGGCGAAGATGTTCGTGAGGGTTTAACTGTCATAATTAGCATAAAATTAAAAGAGGCTCAGTTTGAAGGTCAGACTAAAACTAAGCTTGGGAATACGGAAATACGTACATTAGTTGAGGGAATGGTTTCCGAAAAACTGTCCACGTATTTGGAAGAAAATCCTGCTACTGCTAAAGCTATATTTGAAAAGGCATTGGCAGCATCTCGAGCTAGGGAAGCTGCTAGAAAAGCTAGAGAATTAGTTAGAAGAAAAACTGCTCTCGAATCAGCTTCGTTGCCTGGAAAGCTTGCAGACTGCCAATCAAGAGATTCTTCTGAAACTGAGATTTATATTGTTGAGGGAGATTCCGCTGGTGGATCAGCTAAAGGTGGGCGTGATAGAAGGTTTCAAGCTATACTACCTCTTTGGGGTAAAATGCTAAATGTTGAAAAAGCTAGACTTGATAAGGTATATGGTAATGAAAAGCTTACTCCGGTGATTACAGCTCTCGGTTGTGGAATCGGAGAGGAATTTGACATTTCAAAGCTAAGATATGGAAAAATTATTATTATGGCAGATGCTGATGTTGATGGTTCACATATAAGGACACTTTTATTAACATTCTTTTTCCGATTTATGAAACCGCTTGTAGAAGCTGGGCATATATACATTGCTCAACCTCCTCTTTATAGATTGACCAAATCTAAAAAACATTATTATGCATACTCTGACGATGAACGCGACAAGATTTTATCTGAACTTGGTGGTGGAGCCGATATACAGCGCTATAAAGGTCTTGGTGAAATGGATTCAGAACAATTGTGGGAAACAACAATGAACCCAGAAACACGTATTATGCTTAGAGTGGAACTTTCAGATGCTGCTTTGGCAGATGAAATATTTACTATACTTATGGGGGATAAGGTTGAACCACGTCGTGATTTTATAGAAAAAAATGCAATGTATGTAAAAAATCTCGATATTTAAAAATTAAAATAGATTTTTGTTTTAGAAGAAAGGATGATTATTTAATGGGTAACAACGATACTCCGGTTCCTTTGTGTAGCGAGTCAGAATCTAATGAATGGAATGGACCGGAGGCTGAATTAGTAGAAGATGACGATGCGGCTGAATATGAAGAAAGTCATGCCGGAATAAAAATTTCATATTCATTAAAAAAAGAGGAGATTTATTCATGTTTGAAAAAAAGTGATTCTTTTAAACAAAGATTACGCAAATCTATGATTCAAGCGTGGATATTAGCAGTTTTGTTTGTATTCTTTTGTTCGGCTTATTTTATGATGAACAAACCAGGTCTTCTTTTTTGTACTATTATTTCTGCAATTTTTGGAATCTTGGTTGCTGTTATGCCTTTTATTGATGCAAGAATTCGTGCAAGCAAGTTTTCCACAAATAATGAAATAAATGTGGAAATTTATCCGGACGAAATTGAAGTTATAAATAATAAAGAGTCTTATACTATACCGCTTGATGGTTCGTGCGAGTCAGAAGAAATCGATGGTATGTTGGTAATACTCATGCCGAATGATAATTTGTTTATCATCCCGGATAGATGTTTGGATCCGGACTTTGCAACGGATGTCCAGGCAATAATTATAGCTGGGACTTCTACGAGAAAAGAAGACTAGTTTTAAACAAGTTTTTTCTTTTGTGTGGAAAGTTTACGTGCTTTGAAAAAGAAGAGAACAGGAAGGTGTACTTTTTTGAGTAATGATGAAATCAATTCAATTGAACAGAAGATAATAAATGTTGATATAGAGAAAGAAATGCAAAATTCTTTTTTAGCGTATTCTATGTCAGTTATAGTCTCACGTGCTCTTCCTGATGTAAGAGACGGTTTAAAACCAGTACATAGGAGAATTTTATATACGCTGTACGAAAACAATTTAGGCCCTGATAAAGCATACCGAAAATGTGCCGATACAGTTGGTTCAGTTTTAGGGCGATATCATCCACATGGTGATGCGTCAGTTTATGATGCTTTAGTTCGCCTTGCACAGGATTTTTCGATGAGGTACATGCTCATTGATGGACATGGAAATTTTGGATCAATTGATGGTGATCCTCCTGCTGCATATAGGTACACGGAAGCAAGAATGAGTAAAATGTCTGTGCACATGCTTACTGACATTGAAAAAGATACGGTTGACTTTTTGCCAAACTATGACGATAGATTGAAGGAACCTTCTGTGCTTCCATCAAGATTTCCGAATTTGTTAGTTAACGGATCTACAGGAATAGCAGTAGGTATGGCTACAAATATTCCTCCTCATAATTTAAGTGAAGTAATAAATGCAATTTGTATGTTAATAGACAATCCAGATGCAACACTTGATGAAATTATGGAGCATATTAAAGGGCCGGATTTTCCAACTGGAGCCATGATAATGGGGCAAAGTGGTATAAGATCAGCTTATGCTACAGGGCGAGGTAAGATTATAGTACGTGCTTGTACTGATATAGAAGAGGATAAAAACGGTAAATCTAAAATAATTGTAACAGAACTGCCATATATGGTGAACAAAGCGCGACTTTGTGAAAACATTGCAAACATGGTTAAAGAGAAAAGAATTGATGGAATTACTAATATCGAGGACCATTCAGATAGGGATGGTATGCATATTGAAATTTCAGTTAGACGTGATGCATCTGCGCAAATTGTTTTAAATAAATTGTTTTCCTATTCGCAGTTACAGACGACATTTGGCGTAACTATGTTGGCGATTGTTAACGGTGTTCCAAAAATATTAACTTTAAAAGAAATGCTTCAGTATTACATAGACTTTCAAGTTGAGGTTGTTACGAGAAGAACGCAATTTGATTTAAGAAAGGCTAGAGAACGTGAACACATATTAGAAGGTTTAAAAATCGCGATTGATTTTATTGATGAAGTTATTTCTATACTTCGTTCATCTAAGAGCATAGCAGAAGGCAAAGAACGTCTTATGGATAGATTTGAATTAGATGAAATTCAAGCTCAAGCTATAGTTCAGATGCGTCTCGGGCAATTAACAGGTTTAGAGCGTAGCAAAATTGAAGAAGAACTTGAGCAACTTGAGGCAAAAATCAAGGAATTTGAGGATTTACTTTCAAGTCATAAAAAACTGCTTGGGGTTGTGAAAAGTGAAATTATGACTCTTAATAGCAAGTTTGGAGATGAGAGAAGAACTAAGATTATGCCGGTATCAGGTGAGGTTGACATAGAGGATCTAATATCTAATGATGAATGTGTTCTTACCTTGACTAACTTTGGATATTTAAAAAGACAGAAGGTTGATACATATAAGACTCAAAGACGTGGGGGAAGAGGAATTTCAGGAATGTCACGCCGCGAGGAAGATGTTGCAACTGAAATGTTTGTACTTAAGAATCATGATTATGTGATGTTGTTTACGAACTTTGGTAGGGCCTATAGAATAAAAGGGTATGAGGTACCTGAAGGCTCAAGATCATCAAAGGGAACAAACATAGCCAATATATTACCGCTCTCTGGTGAAGAAAAAGTTACCTCTATGATAAGAGTTCCTGAATTTCAAGATGATATGTACTTAGTTATGGTTACAAGGCATGGAGTAGTAAAACGTACAAAACTCAGCGCGTATGGCAATATACGTAAAGGTGGCCTTATAGCAGTTGACCTGGACGAAAATGATGAGCTTGCATGGGTATGTGTAACGAATGGTGATAGTGAATTATTGCTTGCGACTAGAAATGGTAAAGCACTTAGATTTAATGAGACAGATTTAAGATCTACAGGAAGAAGTTCGAGAGGTGTTAGAGCGATTCGGCTAGATGATGGCGACACTGTAGTTGGGATGACGAAAGTAAAAAGTGGAGAGAGAGTACTAACTGTTTCAGAAACTGGATATGGACGCTTGACTAAAGTAGATGAGTATAGGTTACAATTTAGAGGTGGAAAGGGTATTATTAACTATCCAGTTGAAAAATTCGGACATGTGGCAAGTGTGTTGCTTATAGACATTGAAGATGATGTGATCCTGATTTCAGACAGTGGAGTAATAATACGTATTCCGGTTGAATCAATTCGTGAATGTTCTAGAACCTCGAAAGGTGTTCGTGTAATGAGATTGACAGATGAAAGCAAGGTTGTGACGGTGACCAGGGCACCTCGAAATCCGGAGGAAGAAAAAACAGCAGAATCAGTTGAAAATATGACTGAAGAATAATTCTCTTTTGATCCATACGGTGCAGTTTTGCATTGTATGGACTTTTATTTAAATTTTGAAGTGAAAAGTAAACTTAAATGAGTTTTTATAAAAATATTGATTGCGAAACATTTTGTTTCACGTGAAACATTTAATATAACCCCCGGTGTTAGGCGCTTTTTGTCTTGAAAGGAGAGTTTGTGTGAAAAAAGTTATAGGTAAAGTGAGAGCAGCTATAGAAAAATATGAAATGATAAAGGATGGTACTAATATTGCAGTGGGAGTTTCAGGTGGAAAGGATTCCATGTCTCTTCTTCATGCGTTAAGTGTGTTGCAAAGGTATTATCCGAAAAAGTTTGGTTTGACAGCTATAATTGTTGATATGGGATTTCCAACAACTACAGATTGGTCACAAGTTAAAAAATTTTGTGATGATCATAAAGTGAAATGTGTTATACGTGAAACGGAAATGTATAGGATAATTTTTGAAGAGAGAAAGGAAGCTCACCCTTGTAGTTTGTGTGCACGTATGAGAAGAGGTATATTGCATAATGCAGCGTTAGATGAGAATTGTGATTATATTGCGCTTGGGCATCATCAGGATGACTATGTTGAAACATTTTTTATGAATTTACTTAATAACGGACTTTTAGGTAGTTTTTCTCCAGTTACGTATCTTTCAAGAAAAAAGCTGTGGATGATTCGTCCTCTGATATTTTGTGAGGAAAAGGAAATTGCTGCTTACGCAAGAAAATATGAGTTGCCTATTATGAAAAATAAATGTTTAGTTGATGGATTTTCTGAACGCCAAAATGCAAAAATTTTGGTAGATACATTACAACGCAAATATCCGGCACTAAAACAAAAGATTGTGGGTGCAATCGATAAGGGATTAATGAATCTTAAAGATCACGAGTAATGTGATTTAAAATTAATGCTGCTTGTAACCTGAATTTGACTTTGATATATTTTGCGTATTTTCATAAAATTGTACAACTTATTGCAGGTTTTGACTGGTTTGCTATATGGTGATTTTTATATAAAAAAGAAAGGATTGAAGTTATAATGACGTTTAACCAATGTAACACGATTGCCGCAATATCTACCGCTCAGGGCATTGGTGGTATTGGAGTAATTCGTGTATCAGGAGATAATGCTATATCTATAGTTGATAAGATATTTAAGTCAGTATCCGGAAAAAAAATTTGTGATGCAAAAGGGTATACTGCGCATTATGGACATATTATTGATGAGTTTGGAGAAATTGTGGATGAAGTAATTATTACGTTGTTTCGTGTACCCAAAAGTTATACTGGAGAAGATGTTGTTGAGATTTCATGTCATGGGGGATTATATATAACCAAAAGTATTTTGCGTTTAGTTTTAGCAAAAGGGGCTGACCCAGCAGGCCCTGGTGAATTTACAAAAAGGGCTTTCTTAAATGGAAAAATTGGGCTTACTCAAGCAGAAGCAGTTATGGATGTGATTGGGGCTAAAAATAAACAAGCTGCCGAAAGTGCAACATACGCAAGAGAGGGTGCACTTAATAAAAGAATTATGGCTGTAAATGAACTTTTGGTTGATTTAGATTCAAAATTATCTGTGTGGGTAGATTACCCGGATGAAGAGCTTTCTGAAGTTAGTGATGAAAGTCTTAGTGAATCCCTTGAAAAAATAAAAAATCAATTAAATCAACTTTTGAAAACATACGATATAGGTAAAATAATAAAGGACGGAGTGTATACTGTAATTGTCGGTGAACCGAATGTAGGCAAATCTACTTTAATGAACTTGTTGAGTTGTTGCGAGAGGTCTATAGTTACTAATATACCTGGTACTACAAGAGATGTAGTAGAGGAAACAGTGAATATTGGTGATGTGACATTGAGATTGGCGGATACGGCTGGAATTCGAGATACAGATGATGAAGTGGAACAAATTGGTGTAAATAAAGCTATTAAGTATTTAAATCAAGCTGATTTGATTTTGTTGGTTCTGGATGCTTCTAAGGAAATTTCAGAGGATACGAGAAATCTCATAAATCAGGTGAAAAATAAAAATGTTATTGCAGTAGTGAATAAAACTGATCTTAATAAAAAAATTGATATAAGTGAAGTGAGAAAATCAGTTCCCGAAATTGTTGAGATTTCTGCAATAAATGCTACCGGAGTAGAAAATTTAGCAAATGCAGTTTGTAAGGTTACTTCAGTATCTCAACTTGATCCCTCTGAAGGAATTTTATCAACCGAACGTCAGGCTATTTCGGTAAAACGTGCACTTGATTTTGTGGAAGAGGCTATTAAGGCCATTCAATCACAAGTTACTCTTGATGCAGTTACTATTTTGATTGAGGAGGCAATTGAGGAACTTTTGATTTTGACAGGTGAAAGAGTAAGTGATGTCGTTGTAAATAATATATTTAAAAAATTTTGTGTAGGAAAGTGAGAAAAATGATTTATGATGTAATGGTTATAGGTGCGGGACATGCTGGGATAGAAGCGGCTTTGGCTGCAGCTAGACTTGGATGTAAAACTGCTATTTTTACTATAAATATGGATGCTGTGGGGAATTGTCCGTGTAACCCATCTATAGGAGGTACAGCTAAGGGACATCTTGTCTGTGAAATAGACGCTCTTGGTGGTGAGATGGGGAAAACTACGGATGCTTGCTTTTTACAAAGTCGAATGCTCAATAAAGGTAAAGGGCCTGCTGTACATTCTTTACGTGCTCAAATAGATAGACGTAAATATAGTGAAATTATGAAGCACAAGTTAGAATTGCAGAAAAATTTAGATTTACGTCAAGCTGAGATAGTTTCGATAAAAAGAAATGATAATTTGTGGATTTTAAATTCATCAGTAGGTGGTATCTATAAGGGAAAGTCTGTAATTTTAGCTACTGGTACGTATTTAGATGGAAAAGTTTTTATAGGAGATATATCATTTTCAAGTGGTCCAGATGGAATGTTTCCTGCAATTGAACTTGGAATTTCGTTGAAGGAGTTAGGATTACCACTTAGACGATTTAAAACGGGAACTCCAGCTAGGGTTTTGAGATCTAGTATTGATTTTTCGGGTCTTGAAGAGCAAATTGGTGATGATCCAGTAGTTCCCTTTTCCTATGAAACTAAGAATATAGGAAAAAATCAGGTGGTTTGTCATATTAGTTGGACTAATGAAGATACAAAACGGGTAATTCTTGAAAATATAAATAAATCAGCAATGTATTCTGGAAAAATAGAAGGAGTTGGTCCACGATATTGTCCAAGCATTGAAGATAAAATCGTTAGATTTGCGGATAAAAAAAGACATCAACTTTTTATTGAACCATGTGGGTTGAATACAGAAGAGATGTATATACAGGGGATGTCTACTTCTTTACCGCTTGACGTGCAAGAGGAATTTTATCATACTATTAAGGGGCTTGAAAATGCACTCATAATGCGTCCGGCATATGCTATTGAATATGATTGCGTAGATCCGTTGGCTATGTTTGCTACTTTGGAGTTTAAGGATTTTCCAGGACTTTTTGGAGCAGGACAGTTTAATGGTAGCTCTGGGTATGAGGAAGCTGCTGCACAGGGACTTGTTGCGGGGATTAATGCAGCCTTGAAAATCCAAGGGAAAAAACAAATTATTTTAGATAGATCAAATTCATACATAGGTACGTTAATAGATGATTTGGTTACTAAAGGAATATCTGATCCATATCGTATGATGACTTCCCGATCGGAGTATCGACTAATACTTCGTCAGGATAATGCCGATGAAAGACTTACTCCGATTGGACATAGTATTGGTTTGATTAGCGAAGAACGTTGGTCAAATTTTGAAATTAAGCAAAAATTAAAGAAGGATGAACTTAAAAGAATAAGTAAAGTAGTTATTGCACCTAGTGAAAAGTTGAATGAAGTTTTGGTTTCACGTGAAACATCGCCGATAAGCACCGGTGTCAAGCTAATTGAACTTTTGAAACGTCCTCAAATTGGGTATGAGGATTTAACAGATTTTGATGTGACACGTCCAAATATATTACGTGAAATTTTTGAACAAGTGGAAATAGAAGTGAAATATGAGGGTTATATTAAGCGCCAATTATCACAAATTAAGGAAATGGAAAGATTAGAGAAAAAATTATTGCCAGTTGATTTCGATTATAATTCTGTTACAGGATTGCGTCTCGAGGCTGGAGAAAAATTAAATAAGGTAAAGCCTTTGAATATTGGTCAAGCATCTCGAATATCAGGAGTAAGTCCAGCGGATATTTCAGTTTTACTCATATGGCTTGCTAGAAAGGAACGCTGATTATGCAGAATTTAAAACTCGAACAAACATTATTAAAGGAAAGTGGAAAATTTGGGTTTTGCTTAGATGTTAAGCAATTGGATAAATTTGATAAGTATGCTGACTTTTTAGTTGAAAAAAATAAATTAATGAATCTTACTGCCATTACAGATCCTGTTGGTATTGCAATTAAACACTTTCTAGATAGCATTGTGATAACAAAATTGTTTGATTTTCCTTGTAATGCAAAAGTTATAGATGTTGGAACGGGAGCTGGATTTCCCGGAATTCCGTTGAAATTTGTTAGACAGGACTTTGATTTGACTTTAGTGGATAGTTTGAATAAAAGGGTGAATTTTTTGAAAGATGTATGTGCGTTGACAGGTGTAACAGCTGAGTGTGTACATGCAAGAGCAGAAGATTTGAGTAGAAAGCTTGAATATAGAGAATCTTTTGATGTGGCAGTCTCACGTGCCGTTGCTCCGATGAATGTGTTAGCTGAATATGCGATTCCTTACATTAAGGTTGGTGGAGTATTTTTGGCTATGAAAGGGCCTAATGTAAAAGAGGAGTTAGAGTCTAGTAAAAATGCAGTTTCAAAACTTGGTGGTACTGTAGAGTTAATAAAGGATTATTCTTTGCCAGAAGAAAATAAACGTACTATTGTTGTGATTAGAAAATCTACAGAAACTGATTCGATTTATCCAAGAAACAGTGCGAAAATTTCCAAAAAACCACTTTAAAGTTATGAAAGCGTAATTTTTATTGAGGGATTCAATTTGTGTTTTATGAAATTTTATTATTAAGAATATATCAATTAATCTGAGGATTCTATTATATATCGAATATATGAAGTTTTATATTTGTTGTTTGTAAATGGTTGGTTGTGTTTAAAACTAAATTGTATTTCTAAATTTAATAATATTGTTTTGTGAATTAAAAGGTGAGTTACACGTCAAATTTATAGTTTATTAACGAAACCAACATAGTGCTTAAGTGTAGGTAGTTTATTGAAAATAGGAGAGAATAAGTGTGGGTATTTTAAATAGGTTGAAAATCGTATTTATGTTGATAGCAGTAGTTTATATTGCTTGTTTAGAAAATGTTGGCTTAGCAGTTTTGCCGAGTGTTCCTAAATTGGGTGGCGCGTATTCTGAAATATTGCGTCAGAAATATGATCATAAAAAATATGAGGTTCATCATTTGATCTCAAAAACAGCTTGGAATATATTTGCTGATGAGGTTTATTATAGTGAAGGAAAAAAACCGTGGAATGATTTTCTTTTTAGATCCGAGGTGCAAGGCTGGGCTCCATCTATACTTATGGAAAAAGAAGATCATGAAAAAACATTAAGTTATTGGAGGCCAGGGGTTTCTGATTGGGCTAGTATGGCATCAGATAACTATATTGATTATCAAGCTGATGTATTGATACATAGGGGGGATGCTTATTATTTACTAAGAGAAGAGTACCAATATATAAAAATAAAATTTGGGGATAAATATGATCAGGCGATAAAACAAATGTATAATTATACTGAAAGGATGTTTTTCCTTCAAGGGGGTAGTTTTTTCATAAGAAATCCAGATCGTGATGATTGGTTTGTTAGATTTAGATTACAGCCTTTAAAGTAGATTATAAAAAAATAAGCTATTATAGTAAAAATCAATCAAATATCATTTTATTGATTTTTTAAAATATTATTTATAATCATGCAGTTCACAACTAAGATAAGGTGTTGTGGACTGCGTTTTGTATATATGCAAATATTTTAGAAGATATTGGTGATTATTAGCGAAAACACATGTTACGAATGTTAGTGTATGTAA
>CATZCM010000030.1 GCA_958417225.1 uncultured Eubacteriales bacterium
AAAAGAACTGATTTTGGTGGAAGTCTCATAACTGAAAAACGTGGTGGTGGAAAAAGTAGCTACCAATACGAAGTGAGAGAAATTCAAGTACAGGAGGAATTTTTATAATGAAAAGGTTTTTAGCGATTATTTTATCAGTAGCAATTATAATGAGTTTTGGTACGTCTCGGGCATTTGCAAACATATCTGAAAGCAATTTGGAGAATTCGGGGTGTAGGGATAATTGCTCATGGGTGGTACCAACTACGATTGGAGTTGGATTAACGTTAGTTGTCACATCAGGTATTATTGCATATAAACTCGGTTTGCATGATTATATTAATCAGATTATAAATAAAAAAATTAGGGTTGTAGGAAAATGTTTTGAAAGTGATGATCTTTTAACATATGCACCAAGAGCTGGGGTTGAATATATTGAAAAATTAGTTAATGGGAGTTTGCCTAGATTTGGTGCAAGTGACGAAATCCAAGCAAGGCGTTTATCAACTGTACAGTCTTTTTGTAATACAGCTAAAATGATAGTTAGAAATCGGATCGAAAATGGTGATTCTGGTTATACTTGGCTTTATAATGAACTTTTTGCGAAGGAAAATATAATCATGCAAATTCAGAGAGACGGATCAACAACTGTTGGATATTTAAGAAATTTATTAAACTCTGTAAAGGATCTGCTTGTGGAATCAAGCAATCTATAAAAGTGTTTGATGTGTTAATTTTTAATTATGTAGATAAAGTGAGGAAATAAAGTGTTAAAAAAAATTATATCCATAATGTTAGCTACGTTGATGGTAGTAGTTCAATTTGATAGCAGAGCCTATGCAAAAAGTAATATAGATGCTTCAGTTATCGAATCTATGTCACAACTAATGTCAAATCCATATGGAACACAGAAAAATGGTATAAATGAGTTCTATCACAGTGAAGAGCAAAAATTGCCTGATGGTGGATTTGCAGATCAGAGCATTGGACGGAATTTTGTGCAGGGAAACACTCGGTGTGAGCCTGAGATAGAAAAAGTTGAATTTTGTGAAGGGCAAGAGATTGATTCTGTAAAATCCCAAGAATTTGATGCAGGTTTAGAAAAAACTCAGATTGCGACTAGCGTTGTTGATAATGGTGGTGCTGTAAACGAAGTATGTGATGTATGTAAGGGTATTTCTTGGAACAATCCAAGTTTAGAAGAAAAAAGTGTAGTGAATTTAGAAAATGAAGCATCACCTGATAAAGTGGCACAGTTTTCAAATAAAGAGTATTCCATAGAATGGGGGTACAAAGATTGTAAAAAATCAAACAAGACTGAAATAGATGACAAACATACTAAATATAGTGAAGTTTATGAAAAAGTGGATCTTGAGTATGCGGTGTCGGATAAACACATAAAAGAAAACATTGTGCTTAATTCGAAAGAAGCTAGAAAAGTTTTTGAGATAGTGTACAAGATTGGTGATTTAACAGCAAGGCAACTGGATGACAAAACTGTAGCGCTTATGAATCAATATGAACAAACTGTGTTTAAGATATCGGCGCCGCAGATGATAGATGCCGATGATGTTGCGAGTGATGCATTAAAATTGAGTATTAAGCATCAGTGCAATGGGGTATTGGAACTGGAGCTTGTTTGTGATAACAATTGGCTGGATTCGGAAGACAGATTGTATCCTGTGAAAATTGACCCGGATTATAAGGATGAATGCTTTTCTGTTGATGTAAGTTCAAATAGCCCTTTTTGTACTAATTACCGCAGAAAAGATACAAGTACGTCAGTGTTTATTGACTTGAGGGGATCAGACTTTAAGGAAAAAAATGTGGTAATGGTGGCAGTGTATGGAAGGGATGCTAAAGGTGTAGAAAAAAATTGTACTTACAAATCACCGTATTACATGCTTGAAGCAGGGAAAAAATATGAATTGTACAATACAGTTGCGGAATCTGGTTGCTGTGATGTTCAGATTAGATTTAATGGATTTATAGGACAGAGAATCAAAGGTAAGTGGAGTCCAGATTACGCCCCTGACCCTGAATGTATAAGAATAGGCGATATGCGTGGGGCTAAAGGAAATACAGCTGATTCAGAAATCCTTGTAAGTGAAGGTGTTTGGTCAAGTGTTCGCACAAAAGGAAATAATTCTTCAGTATATGTAAATTTAGAAGGTGCTGGTGTAGGTACAGTTAAAGTTAGTATTTTTGGAGTTGGAGGGACGATGCCTCTGGGGAATTGTACTAGTGACCCAAGCGGTGCGTATACTTTGGAGTTTGGAAAAAAATATGAACTTTACAATAATGTTAAAGAACATGGTTTTTGTGCAGTACAACTTAGATTTTTTGAATTGTCCGGTTGTGCCACTAAAGGTAGATGGAGTCCAGATTATGTGCCGGAAGGTGGATGCATTACACTGGATAAACATGGAGTAAGATATGGGTCAACGGGTGCTCCAGCAGTAGAAATTCGTCCGGTTACAAGCCAATCTGAATATATTGATGTGCCGAGGATTAGTCAGCAAGGAGTCGCAAGTACTGGATGTGAATCTGTCAGTGCAGTAATGTTATTAAATCATTATGGATACCATATATCCATTCAAGACTTTATTAACAAATTTTTAGAAAAAAGAAGTTTAGCGGAAGGTCCAGACCCAAATAGCGCTTTTATTGGTAATCCGTATAGTGGAAGTGGTTTTGGTTGTTTTGCTCCGTGTATTGCAAAGGCAATGAATAAAATTCTCTCGAATCATCGTGCTCAAGTTATCCGTGGCAAAAGTTTAAGTGAACTTGCGAACGAGTATGTAAAAAAAGGTTCTCCAGTGCTTGTTTGGGCAACTATGGGGATGAGACCAGTTGTTAAAAAAACGTCTTGGAATATTGGCTATACTGACGAAAATGCAGTATACAGAATGGGTGAACGTTTTACTTGGCCAGGGAATGAGCACTGTCTTGTGTTAGTTGGATGCAATGAAAGGGAATTTATCGTTAATGATCCACTGCAATTGGCCTGTAAAGTGTGTGGTGCATATGAGAGAACTTTGATGGAACAAAGATTTGCTGAATTGGGCTCTCAGGCTGTAGTTATTACAGGAAATGGTGTGTGTCAAAAGGCTGAAATTCAGTATAAGTCAGTAAGAACCATAATAGAAGATATTGGTGGGCTTATTAGAGTAGTGATGCAGTCTGCCATGATGGACGGACAAGAGGCACATAAACTTTTACAGGAAGTTTTTGTGAAGCAATATGGTCCGGATAAGGCTTTTACGGAAGTTGTAATATCGAGTAATTGCAAGAAAAGAGTTGACATGATGTTGCTTAATAATTCGGTTGCAGAATTATATGAAATAAAGCCCAACAGTCATCTGTTAGCTTTGTTGGCATTAAAAAGACCAGAATTGTGGAAGAATGTAGCTACTAGTGCGTTTGATGAATTTAGTTACCGTCTCAGAAAATTATCATCAACTAAAATTGGTTCGAATCAACTTGAAAATTATGTGAACATTACTATTTTAGATGAAGAGTTCAAAAGGAAGTACGGGTGTGTTGCAACTGTGAAAGGAACCACATTTAGACCGGATGGATGGGTACTTAAAAGAAAATCAAATCCTTTAAGATCAGTTAGATATGACATATATTACGAAAAATTAGATCCAGGAATGATTTATTGGATATACGTTGATTCTGATGAGAAAGTAAAAAGAAAAGATGAGATTGTAGCTATTAAACTTTTTGAGCTTATGAAGCAACATATTGAAGAATTGAATGCTGCTTTGAATGACGCACTTAGAAATGGAAATGGTGTTATAGAGGTGTTTGGAATTACAATGGGGGTAGGGGTTTTTATTTTAATTATTACTATTGTGGTTTCAGCAGCTGCTGCAGCTATTGCAGTAATTTAATTATGAGCGTGTATACTTTTATTTGTAATTAAGTTTAGTCAAGGTAAGATAAGGGTGCACTTTGAAAAAAGAAAGTGCTCCTATCTGATTTTTTGTGTGTTAGTGGATTTTTTTTATATTAATTTATAATTTGAATGAATAAGTTCTGAAAATGAAAAAATATACACTATCGTGCTTCATGTGGCATGAGTGCGATGGTGTATATTTTTAATTTAATCCGGAAATAATTCTTATTTAAAATGAATGCAGATACATTCGGTAGATGGGGATGAAGATAAAGATAAAATTTCGTTATTACGGGGGTTGTTATGAGCGTATATTTGTACGTATTTGTCATCGGAATCATTGCTTACGATGACAACGTGTGTGTATTGATCAGTGTCGTCAGGGGCGGAACCTATCGTATGATAAAAAATAACGTCTCCTTTGGATATTCGACCAACATTACTGGACCATTCAATTTTTTCATCAGAGTTTTTAGTTAACATGTGAACCTCAGTGAATGGTCTGCTTGACAAATCATGAAATAACCCCCAACAACCGGGATAAATGTATCCATTTATATTTTCGCTCAGTGATATGCGTGGCCATTCTCCGGGGATTTTTCCGATTATATCAGTTTCTTTTGAGAACTCAAGCCCGCCTGCAGTGAGGCAATGTGATACGAATCCAGCACATAAGGTTTGATCTGGGCCGCCAGTTTCTCTATCATTCCAGTGCTGTGATGCGTATGTAAGTGAATGTTGGACATTATATTCACCTGTCGCAAATGCACTAAAGGATATGCAAAACAGAGTAAGCAATATGGCGGATAAGTTAATTGATAATTTCTTTAATTTCTTCACTATAACATTCCTTTACTTATAAATTTATGATTTTATTATACTACAAGGGGATTTAAAAATCAAGGGGTTTTAGGAAGATTTAGAGAGATTTTAATGCTTTTTGTAAAAATTCGTGCTATTAATATAAATTTTAAAGAATTTATTAAAAAAATTTCTCTTTGATGTTTATAAATAAAAAGTAAAAAAATATGAATTTTTTTCAAGGCTGAATAATATAATTTTGTATAAAGTGTGTTTTGTAAATAAAATGAAGTATTTATTAAGACAGCAAGGTGATAGTGATCGATAAAATATATTATAATAAAATTGTTTTATGATAAAAAAAATAATGCAAAATGATTATTTGTGACAGATCACTTGATTTATTTGTTTTTAGATGTTATCATTATAGCAGTGCTTAAAAAATTAATATTACTTTTAGGAGGGGTACTATGGCACAACAATCATCAACAAAGCAACGTGGCTTTTGGGGGAAACTGTTTTTAGAGCCGAAACCAAAGCCAACAATCAGTGACAAGGGACTGATAAAGAGTAAGTTTCAATTTTTTCAACCTATGATATTTATAGTTTTGTATCTTTTGTACTTTGCTTCTTACCTTGGAAGAAAGCAACTTTCAATGGGATTTCAAGGAGTTAAATCGCACAACATAAATGGTATAGAAGATCTATTTCCAACACTAGGTGCGATGTATGGTACATTATTGGTGGTGTACTACATATCATACGCAGTGGGAAAGATAATCGGTGGAGTCGTTGCGGATAGGGCTAATCTTAGGGTTGTGTTGCCGTTATCCGTAGGTATTTCAGCGCTACTTCCTATAGGAATTGTATTTAGTGTTGAGATTTTTCAGAATAACGCACCAGAATTTTTGTCAAAGACTTTAATGGTTGTGTCATGGGGGCTAGCAGGATTTATCCAAGCAGCGTCTTTTCCACTATGTGGTAAAGCTCTTACACACTGGTATTCAAATAAGAATCGCGCTACTATTTGGTCGTTTTGGTCAACTTCCCATGAATTAGGTTCATTTGCAGCTGTTTTGTTGTCAGGGTGGTTGATCGAAAAATGGGGTTGGACATGGGTTTTCTTTGGTCCAGCGATTATTTCAGTTGTAGTTGCAATTGTAGGTCTATTCGTTCTTCGTGAAAAACCAGTTACAATGGGACTTCCTGATGTGGAAACTTACGCTGGTTGCGCTCCAAAAAAAGTAGAGGAAAAAGAAGAGGAAGAAGATACAAGACCTTATGGTCAAGTATTCTTCCAAGAAGTTTTGAAAAATAAAACTATCTGGATATTGGCAATATGTTTTATTTGTGTTTATATAATGAGAAGTGGACCAATTGACTGGATGCTTAAAGCTTTTGAGAATGATCCAAGCGTAAAAGGAAAAACTGCTATTGTTCCGCTATTTGGTGCATTGGGTACGTTGTCTATTCCTGTAGTATCAAATTATTTGTTTAAAGGAAGAAGAGCTCCTGCTTTGTTTTTGTACTTTTTAGTTTCGACTATCTGCTTTACAGCAATAAGGTTAGTTACGCCGTTTGACGGCAGGGCTATAATTACTCTTCCGGACAGTGTTGTTAATGTAGTACAATGGATTGCATTGCCACTACTTGGTATTGCAACTTATGGTCCTTTGGTTATGATTGGCGGCGTTGCTTCTATTGAATCTGCCTCTAAAAGGGTTGCAGCTGCTACAACAGGATTTACTGGAGGTATCGGATATGTGGGTGCAATATTAATTTCTTATTTAGGTCAGTTTGCTCAAAAGAGTCATAATTTTGGTATGTTGTTTACAGTTATGCTCTCGGCTTCACTTTTGGCTACTATCCTTATTACGTTGCTTTGGAACCAGCAGGCAAGTAAAGATTACTCTCATTAAGTTTTATTGATTTTATAGAATTTAACTCAAAGAAGCCGTGGCTTGAGACCTAGGTTTAATAATGAAGTGTCTTAGAAAAATGGTGTAATTTCATGAAAATGAGGTTACACTATTTTTTGTGGTGTTTGATACGTATATTTGCAAGGTTACAAATCGGTATTCTTTGATTTGGCTACATATTTCTATAAATTTAGCCACGAATTGTGCACAAAAAGGGTATCCATGATAAGCGACTGATTGAACCTATCAAGGCATATTTGGAAAGTGGTGCTATTGGAAACGTAGTTGTTATTAAAATAATATGGAATTCACGATAAAGAAAAATTTGTCTTTGCTTTTTGCATGTATACGATTTTGATAATATTTTTTAGATGAAAATAGTTAAGGTAATACGCTGTGCGAACGATATTTTGCTGTTGGCAAAAAACATTTGTGTAGTTAGCGTATATTCAATTCGCAAATTCGGTTTTTCGAGGTTTTGTTGAAAACAAACTGTGAAACCTAAATTCGTGTAGTTGAGGTAGAAGATTAGGTGCGGTGTTAAACAACATAAAAGTGTATATGAGAGGGTTGTATTAGCTATTTACGGTTTAGCGACGAAATAGGAAAATTTATAAAAAGATGGAATGGGTGGTTTTGCAGAAGAATACGGATGTATATTTAGAAGTAATGGAAGGTGCAAAGAACAAGAAAACCTAAAGAAATTAGGAGTATCCGGATGGTAAGCTTATCAAAAAGGTTATTAGAATGTTGTAGATAGAGAATACTAACGTATACCATAATAAATGAAAGATTTGCACTTAGGTGGATACCATGACATATCTGAAAGCTTACAAGAGTTAAATGCATCCAATATAACTAAATCGCATGGCATGCGTGGTGCTGTGAGAAATTGGTTATCCAGCTAATTGGTAGTCTCTACTCAATTACTTATCTATTTGTTTAGTATGTTTATCCTTTATAAAATACACATATCTTAACAGGATTTATTTATTACTTTATTTATAGAAAAAATCTTCGATTTGACATAACAAATCGAAGATTTTTTCTAATAAAATTTCATTAATCACTTGTAAAAGGCATTAAAGCCAAGTGTCTTGCTCTTTTGATAGCTTGAGTAAGCTTTCTCTGGTGACACGCGCATGTTCCTGTAACTCTGCGAGGTAAAATTTTCGCTCTTTCAGACACAAATCTTCTTAACTTAGATACATCCTTGTAATCAATGTGATCTACCTTATCTGAACAAAAAGCGCAAACTTTTTTGCGAGTTTTTTTATTTTTGCGCATATTATCTCTCTCGTTTTTCTCTGACATTACAAAAATACCCTCCTTTATAAAAATTAGTTGTCAAAGTGAACTACCCCACACTCAAAATAAGATTGTGAGTTTCCTGTTCAAGGGCTTCAACGGCCCCAGTATTAACAGGCTATTCCGACAGTTCTCGCCGTTCTAGTAATACATCCGTAATAAATTTCATTTCCTAATTAGAAAGAATTTTCTGATAAAGCTTTTTTAAAACGGTAAATCATCATCCGTTGGGATACGTTGAAAATCATCGACACTACCATTTTCAAAAGTATTGCTTTCGACCGAAGCAGAAACGTTTGATGGTTCTTCATAGTTATGAGACGCTGCACCCCCATGCGTCTGATATGAATCCCTTTTTGGTTCAGCAAAGTGCACATTATCCGCAACTATTTCAAAAGCCTTTCTGCGAATACCTTCTTTGTCCTGATACGATCTCGTTTGAATAGCCCCTTGTACTGCTACAAGTTGTCCTTTATGGAAATATTTGCACACAAACTCAGCTGTAGCTCTCCATGCGACTACATCAATAAAGTCTGTAGCCCTTTCAGTTCCAGATTTTACGTATGAACGATCAACTGCTAAGGTAAAACTCGTTACCGGGATATTTCCAGGTGTATGTCTAAGTTCTGGTTCTGCTGTAAGTCTTCCCATTAAAACTGCTGTATTTAACATAAGCGCCATCCTTTCTTTTTTCCCAGTTGTTTAGTCGCAAGTATTTATTACAAGCGATCTCATAATTCCAGATGTAATTTTACATATACGTTCCAATTCTGCTGGAAACGCTGGCTCTGACGTAAACTTAAACAAAACATAAAATGCTTCTGATTCTTTGTTTACCTGATATGCAAGCCTTTTCTTTCCCCAATCATCTACACCATCAAGCGTTGCATTTGCTTCAATAAGATCCTGAATTTTCTTTATTATAGCACTCTTTTCATCTTCAGTGAGCTTTGAAGAAATCATTACAACTGCTTCATAAGAATTTTTTACTTTTGTCATTTTCTGCACCTCCTTTTGGACTTTAGGCCCTCTCGGGCAAGGAAATAATGCAACTTATAAAGTTACTATGATAGTATATCATAGTAAACACACATTGTCAAGTATTTTTTTGTCTTTAGATTGCAATTTAGAAACTATAAGCATTATCATGAGGAAGCTAAAAAAGTTATGCATATAACTTATAAATAATGTGTAATAAAAGATTAGCTAAAAAATGGAATCACATGTTAAAAAAACCAAAGTTACATGAATACATTAACTATTACATTTTCTAGTAAAGGAAATTTACCCGAATAATTTATGCATTTGTCAAAAAAATTCTGTAAAAACAATCCATTACACTAATTTTTAAACTTGATACCTTCGAAGATGACAGTTATCACTTTTAACAATGTCCGTAAAACCATGAAATACTTTCGAAAAATTATCCTGGCTTGTTTACAAAAAATTATCTTGCAACTAAGTAGAAAAATCTTTTTTACTAAAAGTTGATATGTTTTCTATTTTTTCAAATGCTGATCACCGACTTTCTTTTATGGGATTTTATAAATCAGATGTGTTAATTTTCTGTGTTTTTATTTTTTTACTTTAATTTTGAAAAGCTTTTTTTCTGTATCCTTTTGATGAATAGTACTCATATCATAATATTTTAATACTTCACTAATTGCTTGTCATACATTGTTTTCGAAAAACATACTTGATATTCAAAAGAAAATATTTGACAAAGCTATATAAATGCAATATAATAAAATTATGCTATAGAAGGGAGAAGTGCAATAAGATTGATAATAAATGAAAGGTCTTTTATGATATCAAAGTATTACTTTATAAACTTAATTTAATAATATTTCATATGTAAGGAGAATAACGATGAGTATAAGAAAAATGATAACAATTGCAGTGTTGGCTTCAATGCTGTCAGGAACAGCAATAACACAAGTTAAGGGAATGAAAAGAAGCAGAAACGCTCAAGAATATAAAGTAGATGAAAAGAAAAAAGCAAAGTTAATAACTGATACTGGAGATGCAATATTACAAAGTACTCAAAATAAAGAAAGTTTGATAGCCACAGAAGCAATATGTAAGTTAGGTGAGTACCTATTATATGGCAATGGAGTACTACAAGATAAATGTTTGGCAAAAACATTGCTTGAGAAAGCTGAAAAGTTAGGAAGTATAGAGGCAGGATACCATTTAGGGGTGTGCTATCGGGACGGATTAGGCGTGGATAAAAACGAAGAAATTGCTGTAGCGTATTTTAGAAAGGCCGCAGATAAAGAATTTGTTCCAGCAATTTGTAGTTTAGGTGAGTGTCTATTATATGGCAATGGAGTACTACAAGATAAATGTTTGGCAAAAACATTGCTTGAAAAAGCTGAAAAGTTAGGAAGTGTAGATGCAGGATACCATTTAGGGGTGTGCTATCGAGATGGATTAGGTGTAGATAAAAACGAGGAAATTGCTATAGCGCATTTTAAGAAAGCTGCAGATTCAGGTAATACAAACGCAATGTGTGATTTAGGTGTGTACTATTTGAACAGAAAAGATGAGAAAAATGCTGTAATATATTTTATACAAGCGGCCGAAAAAGGACATGTAACCGCAAACTATAATTTGGGTATGTGCTATCTGACAGAACAAGGGGGAGTACAAAGGGATGAAAAAAAGGCTGTAGAATATTTTCAGAAGGCAGCAGATAAAAAATTTGTTCCCGCAATATATATTTTAGGAGTGTGCTACCGGGATGGATTAGGTGTAGATAAAAACGAGGAAATTGCTGCCGCACATTTTAAAAGGGCAGCAGATTCAGGTGATACAAACGCAATGTGTGATTTAGGTGTATACTATTTGAATAGAAAAGATAAGAAAAATGCTATAACTTGTTTTATACAAGCAGCTAAAAAAGGACATATAACTGCAACCTATAATTTAGGTGTGTGCTTCCAGGACGGATTAGGGGTGAGAAAAAACAAGAAAATGGCTGTAAAATATTTTACACAGATAGCAGAAAAAGGACATGTAAAAGCAATGTATAATTTAGGTATGTACTATTATGATAGAAAAGATTGGAAGAATGCTATAACGTATTTTACTCAGGCAGCAAACAAGGGTCATGTAGAAGCGACATCTAAATTAGGGGTGTGTTATCTTATAGGGCATGGAGTGCCAAAAAACGAAGAAGAGGCTGTAAAGTATCTCAAGCAAGCAGTAAACAACGGTAGTATAAGTGCAATGTATTGTTTAGGTCAATACTATCAAATGAAATCTGAAGAATATCTTCAATAGGCAGCAAATTTAGAAAATATGCATGACTTCTTAATTTAAATATGTATTTTTGTAATTGTGGAAGGAAATTGAAATTCATAGTAAGTGATTAAAATTTTAAAAATAAATAGTAAAAAACAAAAGTAATAAATTGTTTGAAAAATCAGTTAGACAAATAAATAAAGGAATAAATAGAAAAAACAGTCCTTCTTAACCTTAATTAGAAACTGACCTATTATTACGAGATTTCTAATTGTTTAGAAAAAACTTTCATATTATAATGTTTCAACTTTTCTCAATTTTTCATATACATCATTTTATATAAAAAAATTTGTAGATTGTTTTAAGCGTTTTAGTTATCTAAGTTCGTATATTTTTTGTGTTTTCGCAAAAGATGATCTTATTTTAAATTTTCTGAAAATTAAATCAAATTCTTTATAAAGTCGTAGAATATCGTTTTTTCGGTTATTTCTTTTCGTAGATTTTTTTCTTCAATACATAATTTGATTTTCAGACGATTTCAATATCGCACCGTTTGATAAAGTGTAATTCTTTATAGAAAATGTTTGACAGTATAATATGGATGTGATATGATTAAATTATGATATAGAAGGAAGTACGGTTGTAAACTCATGAATAAAAGTTTTTTTATGATAACCAAATATTACTTTATAAACTTAAATTAATGATATTTTATAAGGAGAATGACGATGAGTATAAAAAAAATAATAACAATTGCAGTGTTGGCATCATTGCTGTCAGGAACAGCAATAACACAAGTTGAGGGAATGAAAAGGGTTAGAAATGCACAGGAAGGCAAAATGTGTGAAAAGAAAGAAGCAATGGTGGCAATAGAGGATGGAGGTGCAATGTTACAAAGTACCCAAAATAAAGAAGGTTTGCATCATAAAGATGAAAGTACAGAAACATTATACAGGTTAAAAAACTGTGATGAAAAGAAAGATTTAAGTGAGGAAGTAAAATTGTATTTACAGCTAGCAGAAGATTTGAAAGACACAGAAGCAATGTGTAAGTTAGGTAAGTGCTTATTACATGGAAATGGAGTAAAACAAGATGAAAGCAAGGCATTAAAATGGTTTGAAAAAGCTGCAAAATTAGGAAATGCGGAAGCAATAAGAAATTTAGGCATATGCTATGTTACTGGCAAGGGAGTGACACAAGACAAGAGAAAAGCTGTAGAGTATTTCCAAAAAGCTGCGGACAAAGGAAATACAGATGCAATTCGTAATTTAGGTAGGTGCTACATGTTCGGGGAAGGAGTAGAAATAGATGCAAAAAAAGCTGCAGAGTATATTATGCAGGCAGCAGAAAAAGGACATGTAGAGGCAATTTATGCTTTAGGTGTGTGTTATTTGAAAGGAACAGGAGTTACAAAAGATGGAAAAAAAGCTGCAGAGTATATTATGCAGGCAGCAGAAAAAGGGCATGTAGATGCAATTGATGCTTTAGGTGTGTGTTATCTGAATGGAACAGGAGTTACAAAAGATGAAAAAAAAGCTTTAGGGTATTTTATGCAGGCAGCAGAAAAAGGATATGTAAATGCAATTTATGCTTTAGGTATGTGTTATTTGAATGGAACAGGAGTTACAAAAGATGAGAAAAAAGCTGTAGAATATTTTCAGAAGGCAGCAGATTTGGGTAGTATAGCTTCCATGAATAATTTAGGTGCATGCTATCTGGAGGGAAGAGGAATTGCAAAAGACGAAAAAGAAGCTGTAAAATATTTTCAAAAAGCAGCAGATTTGGGTAGTATGGATTCCATGCATAATGTAGGTGTGTGCTATCTGAATGGAAGAGGAGTTATAAAAGACGAAAAAAGGGCTGTAGAATATTTTCAGAAAGCAGCAGATTTGGGTGATATAGATTCCATGAATAATTTAGGTAAGTGCTATCTGAATGGAAGAGGAGTTACAAAGGATGAAAAAAAGGCTGTAGAATATTTTCAAAAAGCAGTAGATTCAGGTAGTATAGGTGCAATGTATCAATTAGGTATATACTACATGGAGGGAGAAGATGTGATAAAAGATGAAAAAAAAGCTGTAGAGTATTTTATGCGGGCAGCAGATTTAGGTGATACAGATGCAATATGTTACTTGGGTTTCTGTTACATGAAGGGAAAAGGAATAGCAAAAGACGAAAAGAAAGCTGTAGAATATTTTCTACAGGCAGCGAATTCAGGTGATGTAGATGCAATATGTAATTTAGGCATATGCTATATGGAAGGAAAAGGAGTAGAAATAGATAAGAAAAAAGCTATTGAGTATGTTTTGAAAGCAGCAAATTCTGGAAATTTAGATGCAATACGTAATTTGGGTGTATTCTATCTGCATGGAGAAGGAGTGGAAAAAGACGAGAAAAGGGCCGTAGAATATTTTTTGAAAGCAGTAAATTCAGGTGATATAGATGCAATGTCTTGTTTAGGTTCATGCTATATGAATGGAAAAGGAGTAGAAATAGATAAGAAGAAGGCTATGGAGTATTTTTTGCAAGCAGCGAACTCTGGTAATTCAACCGCAATATATAATTTAGGTGTGTGTTATCTGGATGGAATAGGAGTGGAAAAAGACGAAAAAAAAGCTGTAGGGTATTTTATGCGGGCAGCGGACTTAGGCAATACAAATGCAAAGTATTTTTTAGGTGAATGCTATCTCAGAGGAAAAGGGGTGGGAAAAGATGAAAGAAAAGCTGTAGGGTATTTTATGCAAGCAGCGGAATCAGGTGACATAGATGCAATGTATTTTTTAGGTGTATGCTACTGGAATGGAAAAGGTGTTGAAAAAAATGAGAAAAAGGCTCGAGAATATTTTTCGCAAGTAATGAGATCTAACACTGCGTGTTATAAATGTAAATTAGGTGCATATCTTTTTGATCCTAGATTTTGGTCAAAGATACAATAATCAGTTAGAGTTGTTGAAATATACAAATTTTCTCAGATTGATTATGAGCTAACCTATTATTACGAAAATTCGAACTGTTTAGCAAACAGTGTTCATATTATATTTTATCACTTTGTTATGAGATATGCGTGTAAAAAATCCAAACACATCTTGACTAAAAAATCACAACATGTTATAATAAAAATAAAACAATGAAAGGGATGAAAAAATGCGTAATCTTTCTTGCTAATTTAAAAGTTACAAAAAAATTCAAGTAATGCCTATATCCTTGATTTTTTGTACGACTTTGCAAGAAAGCCGCATTTTTTATCCATAGTACTAATATCACACCTTTTGTGATTTTATAAGAGATAGAATAAACTTTCTTGCAACTTATAATTTTATAAAGGGTGTGTTTTATATGTCTATAATAAAAATCCAAAAATTAACCTTCGCTTATGACAATAGCTACGATAACATCTTTGAAAATATTTCATTATCACTTGATACAAATTGGAAACTCGGGCTTACTGGACGCAACGGGTGTGGAAAAACTACTTTGTTAAAACTTTTAGCGGGAAAATACACATATCATGGAACTATTTCAAGTACTGCAAATTTTGAATATTTTCCATTTCAAGTAAAAGATACGAAACAGTTTGCAATAGACATAATAAAGGAAAAATCTCATATTGAAGACTACGATTATTGGAAGATACAAAAAGAATTATCATGTCTTAACGTAGACGAAAACATACTATATCAGCCATTCCAATCACTAAGTGGTGGAGAACAAATCAAAGTTTTGATTGTAAGTTTATTCCTAAAAGATAATTCTTTTCTGTTGATTGACGAACCAACTAATCACCTAGATATGACATCAAGGTGCGTTGTTAGCGACTATCTAAAACTAAAAAAAGGTTTTATTTTAGTATCACATGATCGTAATTTTTTAGATAATTGCATTGATCACATCATGGCAATAAACAAGACAAACATTGAAGTTCAAAAAGGCAATTTCTCATCGTGGTACCAAAACAAGCAAAATAAGGACAATTTTGAAATCACTCAAAACGAAAAACTAAAAAAAGAAATTGCTCAACTTGAAAAATCAGCTAAACAGAGTGCCCTATGGTCTAATAAAGCGGAAAAATCAAAAAAAGGTACTCGAAACTCTGGACTTCGTCCCGACAGGGGGTACGTTGGGCACAAAGCTGCAAAAATAATGAAACGTTCTAAAAACGCTGAACTAAAAAAACAAGCTGCAGTAGAAACAAAAACTAAACTTTTAAAAGACATTGAAACTGTATGCGATCTTAAACTAAATCCATTAACATACGATTCCACAAGACTAATTAATTCAAATAAACTTTCTTTATTTCGCGATCAAAAATGCATCTGTAAAAATATTTACTTAGAAGTGAATCAAGGTGATAGGATTGCCATCTGCGGTAGAAATGGTTGTGGAAAAACTACTATTTTAAAGTTCGTAAAAGGTGATGAAAAAATTATACCACAAGGTAATTATAAAAAATCTCCAAATTTAAAGATATCTTATATTTCTCAAAACACTTCTCAATTAAGTGGAAATCTTTGTGATTTTGCAAAATACGAACAACTCAATGAAAGTCTATTCAAAACAATCTTATCTAAACTTAACATTCCACGTACTCAATTTGAAAGAGATATATCCAAATTCAGTGAAGGACAAAAAAAGAAGGTTTTAATTGCAAAAAGTTTGTGTACTCCTGCACACATTTATCTGTGGGATGAACCTCTTAATTTTATAGATATTTTATCAAGAATGCAAATAGAAAATTTAATACTAAAATTCAAACCAACTTTAATCTTTGTGGAACATGATGAAACCTTCGTTAAGAACATTGCCACTAAACTAATTAATTTAACTTAAATCCATACAAAAAGTGTTTTTAACCCCTATGTAAATTTTTTTCTTAAGTAGACTAGATATATCAAGTCAGTAATTGCAAACACTTAAAACCCAGTGTTTATATGGCCTTTCTCAAATTTAACTATTTAAATCAAAATCTGTAACACTCTTTAAAGCGAATGAGTATAATAGTTAATGAAAAACACGAAAGGAGAATGTGCCATATGTGTAATGGATTCGGCGGGGGTTGCTCCTGGGTAATCATACTCATTTTGATATTGTGTTGCTGCTGCAACAACAATGACAATGATTGCTGCTGCTAATTAATTTTAAAGCGAGACTGTTATTAATTACAGTCTCGCTCGACTTTTATAGTGAATTTTTCGTATAAATATACATTGACAAAAAAACATATATGTATTAAACTAAAATCGATTAACCTTTTCACAAATAAAACTACAATAAACTTAAAAATCCATTTAATTAAATACAAAGGAGCTATATCATGAAACAAGTAAACTTAAAAAAATACATATTTCTTCCGGTTATATTCTTTGCCATTATCATACTTTTTACAATAAATCAAAAGGTCCATGCCGATGAATATCTCGTCGTTTTAAATTCTCTTAGCCAAAAAACAACAATTGAAAGCGGAACCCATAAAGATACTCTTAAATTAAAAAATGATGAATCTATAATAGATAACATTCCTTATACAGACGAAATAATAATTACAGGAAAAACAGAAAGTGGATTTATAATAGTAGAAAGAAATGTTCCCTATGCTAATATCACATTTTTAAATTTATCAATTGACACGTCATACATACGCAATCAGGCTGCATTTTTAATAGACTCAAACTCAAACGTACAAATAAATCTTAAGGGCAAAAATTTTCTTAAATCTGGAAATAACTTTGCAGGGCTTCAAGTAAACGAATGCTCTACTCTATGCATTTATTCTGAATCAAATGAAAATAATTTAACTGCAATCGGCGGAATAAATAGTGCTGGAATTGGTAGCGGATGTACAATGTTTGGATCAGCTAAATCAAATTCTCACGCTGGCACGATTATTATTTTAGGTGGAACCATCAACGCTTTTGGTGGCGCTTGCGGTGCTGGCATAGGTGGTGGATATAAATCTGGTAGTAGTATAATAGATATTCAAGGTGGAATCATAAAAGCAATTGGCGGAAATTCTGCGGCTGGAATCGGAGGTGGAAAAGAAGGTTCTGGTTCTATAACAAAAATTACAAATGCAGATGTTACCGTAACAGTTAAATGTGATGAAAAAAATGAAAGCGGTGCAGGTATTGGTGGTGGAGCAAAAGCGGAAAGTGGTATGATTATTATAACACATTCAACGATAAAAGCTAGTGGTGGAATTTGCAGTAGCATTTCGTGTGGAGCAGGTATTGGTGGTGGAGCACATGCAAAATCTAATATCATTAGTATAACACAAAGCGTTATATATTCAAACAGTTCATCTGGAGCAGGTATTGGTGGTGGATTTGGTGCAACATACCAGCGTATAGAAATTAATCATTCATCCGTAACTTCAAAAAGTAATACAGGTTCTGGAATCGGTGGCGGGTATAATTCTAGAATTGATAAAAACAGTAGTATTTGCATACTTGAAAGCACTCTTTGTGTTTCAAGTATTTCCATAGGAAATAGAATTAAGCTCACGTGAATAAAATTTTCGGAATTGTTACAAAACATAAGATGAGTATGAATTTTCTCGCATATATACCTAAGAAATAGTACTTTTGTTACATGAGTAGAATCGCGGGCATTACAATTTTGTATTACACTGATTTGGGTTGCGCGAATTAAAAGTTTTTTGCATTCTTTTTTCAAAAAAGTAAAAATAAGATGGTACTTTTCACTACATAGGTAGAATCGCGGGCATTACAATTTTGTATTACACTGATTTGGGTTGCGCGAATTA
>CATZCM010000031.1 GCA_958417225.1 uncultured Eubacteriales bacterium
AGAGGAATAAAGGTTATTGTATTAAGTTGAGGAGACTCGCAAGCAAAAAAAGCAATGTATCGCACTAATAAAACGGATGCGATTAGTTCTCTTTGGCGAACCTTTCTTTTCAAAAGGGGAATAAAGGTTATTGTATTAAGTTGAGGAGACTCGCAAGCAAAAAAAGCAACGTATCGCACTAATGAAACGGATGCGATTAGTTCTCTCTGGCGAACCTTTCTTTTCAAAAGAGGAATAAAGGTTATTGTATTAAGTTGAGGAGACTCGCAAGCAAAAAAAGCAACGTATCGCACTAATGAAACGGATGCGATTAGTTTTCTTTGGCGAACCTTTCTTTTTCAAAAGAAAGGTGGAGAATGGAGGTTAACAAAAAATGAAAAGATCTATGAAAACAATGGACGGAAACACAGCTGCCGCTCACGTATCGTATGCATTCACAGACGTAGCAGCTATATATCCGATCACGCCATCATCGGTAATGGCAGACGAGACAGACAAATACTCATCCAGTGGACGAAAGAATCTTTTTGGCCAAGAGGTTCGGGTAACAGAAATGCAATCTGAGGCAGGAGCAGCAGGGGCAGTTCACGGATCTCTGGCAGCAGGGGCACTCACAACCACGTACACAGCATCTCAGGGACTTTTACTAATGATCCCCAATATGTATAAAATGGCGGGAGAACTACTTCCGAGTGTAATACACGTATCAGCAAGAGCACTCACTAGTCATGCGCTATCGATATTTGGAGATCACTCAGATGTTTATGCATGTCGCCAAACCGGATATGCAATGCTTTGTTCCTGTAGTCCACAAGAAGTAATGGACTTATCTGCAGTAGCACACTTATCTGCAATCAAAGGTCGAGTTCCATTTTTACATTTCTTTGATGGATTCCGCACATCTCATGAACTTCAAAAAATTGAGACATGGGACTACGAAACACTCGGAGAGATGCTTGATTGGGAAGCAGTGGAAAAATTCAGGCGCAGGTCACTGAACCCAGAACATCCTGTATTAAGGGGTTCTGCGCAAAATGACGATATCTTCTTCCAGGCAAGGGAAGCATGCAACAAATACTACGACAACGTTCCAGAAGTAGTAGTAAATTACATGAATGAGGTAAATAAACGTATAGGCACAGATTACAAACCGTTCAACTACTATGGTCCAAAGGATGCCCGTAAAGTTATAATAGCAATGGGTTCGGTATGTGAAACTATTGAAGAAGTAGTAGATTACATGAATGCAGCAGGTGATAAAGTTGGACTCATCAAAGTACGGTTATATAGACCATTTGTGGCAAAATACCTTTTAGACGTAATGCCAGAAACAGTTGAACACATTTCAGTACTTGATAGGACAAAAGAACCTGGATCAATCGGTGAACCACTTTACTTAGATGTTTTAGCAGCATTAGCAGGAACGAAATTCTCATCGATTCCAGTATACACAGGCAGGTATGGCCTCAGTTCAAAAGACACTGAACCAGGCGACATCATAGCAGTATACAATAACATGTCTTCAAATTCACCGAAACGTCGTTTCACGATAGGAATAGTAGACGATGTAACGAACCTCTCTCTCGAAGTGAAAGATAATCCAGACACGACACCTAGTGATACTACCTCGTGCAAATTCTGGGGCTTAGGATCAGACGGAACAGTAGGCGCAAACAAAAATTCCATTAAAATCATTGGTGATCATACAGACATGTTTGTCCAGGGCTACTTCGCATATGACTCCAAAAAATCTGGAGGATTAACGGTGTCACATTTACGGTTTGGTCACTCCCCGATAAAATCAACCTACTATGTACACAAAGCGGACTTCGTAGCGTGCCACAACTCATCATACGTACACAAGTACGACATAGTAGATGATATCAAAGAAGGCGGTAACTTCTTATTAAACTGTTCATGGGATGCGAAAGAGCTTGACGAAAAACTTCCTGCAAAAATGAAAAAAATAATAGCCGACAAAAAAATCAACTTCTACATTATTGACGGAATCAAGATTGGCAAAGAACTAGGACTAGGTGGCAGAATTAATACAATTCTACAATCGGCTTTCTTCAAGATAGCAAACATCATTCCACCAGAGGATGCCGTAAAATACATGAAGGATGCAGCGACGAAATCATATGGCAAAAAGGGTCAAAACATAGTTGACATGAACCATAAGGCAATTGAGCGCGGGATGCAGGATGTACACAAGGTAGATGTTCCGGATAGCTGGAAAACCGCAAATGATGAAGAAATCCAAGATATTGCTACAGGTAACCGCAAAGATTTAGTAGACTATGTAAACGGAATCTTGAAACCAGTAAACAATTATAAAGGAAACGAATTACCGGTATCAGCATTTGAAAAGTATGCAGATGGAACAGTTCCACAAGGTTCCTCCGCATATGAGAAACGCGGAATTGCAGTAGACGTACCAGAATGGAAACCAGAAAACTGTATTCAGTGTAACTTTTGTTCATTTGTATGCCCGCATGCGGTAATCCGCCCAGTAGCACTCACTGAAGAAGAGGCTGTAAACGCACCGGAGGGTACAAAAACTTTACCAATGACAGGAATGAACGACAAAAAATTCTGTATGACAGTATCGACATTAGACTGCACAGGTTGCGGAATATGTGCACAAGTATGCCCAGGCAAAAAAGGCAATAAAGCACTTGAAATGAAACCAATTGAGTCTCAAATGAAGGAACAAGATATATTCAATTACTGCAGAGGCCTTGATCCGAAACCTGAAATTGAGGAAAAATTCAAGGATACCACAGTAAAGGGCAGCCAATTCAAACAACCTTTGCTAGAATTCTCAGGCGCATGTGCAGGTTGCGGAGAGACTCCGTACGCAAAATTAGCAACTCAGTTATTTGGTGACAGGATGTACATCGCAAACGCAACAGGATGTTCTTCAATCTGGGGAGGATCTGCACCTGCAACACCATACACTGTAAATCACAAAGGTTTCGGTCCAGCATGGCAAAACTCTCTATTTGAAGACAATGCTGAATTTGGATACGGAATGACATTAGCGCAAAATGCACTCAGATTAAAGTTACGCAGTTATGTTGAGAATATAATTGAAAAAACTGCAGATTCAGAGTTAAAGGGCATTTGTGATCAATACATTTCAACGTTCAGTGACAGCAGAGAAAACCGTAAAGCATCGGATGATTTAATTGAAAAACTGGAACACGTAGCAACAGGTACAGATGAAACTTCAGAGTTTGCGAAGAAACTTCTAAAAGACAAAGACTTCCTTGCAAAGAAATCTATGTGGATCTTTGGCGGAGATGGTTGGGCATATGATATTGGATTTGGTGGACTAGATCATGTAATTGCATCTGGTGAAAATGTAAACATTTTAGTATTCGACACAGAAGTTTACTCTAACACAGGCGGACAATCTTCAAAAGCAACTCCAACTGGAGCAGTAGCACAATTTGCATCAGCCGGTAAACAAGTAAAGAAAAAAGATCTTGCAGGTATTGCAATGAGTTATGGATATGTGTATGTAGCACAGATTTCTATGGGAGCAGATTACAATCAGTGCATAAAAGCATTTGTAGAGGCAGAAAGGTACAATGGCCCATCTATCATCATCGCATACGCACCATGCATCAACCATGGAATAAAAGGAGGCATGAGTGTAGCTCAGCTTGAGGAGAAAAAGGCTGTTCAGGCTGGATATTGGAACCTATTCAGATTCAACCCTGAACTCAAGGCACAAGGTAAAAATCCATTAACTATTGATAGCAAAGCTCCAACATCTAGTTATCGTGATTTTATTTTAAATGAAGTTCGATATAGTTCACTCACGCGTGCGTTCCCGGATAGAGCAGAGGAACTTTTCGATAAAGCAGAGGAACAGGCAACTGATAGATATGATCATTTGCAAAAACTCTCAAAAATGTACGATCCAGAAAATTAATTATAAAAGTGGGAGGTGGTAATTAACTACCTCCTATTTTTATTATAGTTTGGTTGGTACGTATGAGTCTAAGAACGAAAATTTGTTTCGTATTTTGTAAAAAAGGATACTAATTGAAACCGGGATAAAAATATTAAAATTGGATTTCATAACATAGCAGTGTGTTATTGAGGTCTTTTTTTTACATTATGGAGTAGTGCAAAAATGAAAGATACTCACTTCAAAAAACATTTAAGATAGAAAATGTCTGTAAAAGCCTGAAAATATTGAATTATTACCTTATCACCGTAATAAATGAAGAGTTTATACGTTCCAAATATTAAGGTATATCTGAAATATGTAAGCCTTTTAATTATTTATGATTGATCTACTACGTATCAAACAATACGCACCGTAGTATGTGATATGGGTAGGTTTTCATCATTTTCTAACGCAGTCTAATTAGGGGCCGAAAGCAAAGCCTTCGGCCCCCAAGATCACAAATACAAATTTTATTAGAACGTAATATATCCACTACCACCTCTACCGTCTGTGTCTATTCCATTTTCGTGTACATCGAGCGATACAGTCATAATATCCTCCTGACTAAATTCAATTATTTTCGTTTCTGGGTTAATATATTTTTCTTTTTTCATTGTACACATTCCTTTCTTTAATTTGTGCTTGACTTGTCAGCTTTGTAAGCTTTTGCAGATATGTAATAATAATACATTGATTGCATTAAAAGTGCTAAGTTTTCATCACAATCTTTTTTTGCCTCAAGATATTTTGAACATATGTAATCAAGTGGTGACACGGAAATGCTTTCCTCAGGCGACCCTGGTTTTGTTGCTACTAATGTAACTTCCTTATCGAGTGCTGCCGGGGAAAATCCATTTACATCAATAAATTTATCGCCATTATCCTTTACCACTACTTCTCCTTTATTTGATCCATTATAATGAACCTTAAGAGTAACACCACTTAAATCAACTTCAGTAAGTATAAACTTTAGTGTAATTTTCTCTTGTAATAGGAGCGTATAACTTACACTATTTTTAAATATCCCGCCCATTGCAGCTTGGCTTTGGGATTCGCCCTCAGATTCAGGTTCGGTTTTGGGTTCAGCTGCTTTTGCTCTTTTTTCACATTCAGATTCAAAATCAGCCATATATGGTTTTATATACTCTTTTATTTTGCTGATTATGAAGGTAAACGCATCTAAATGACTTGCTTCAAAGCAGAGCCTTACTGCACAACCGTATAGGTATGTTGCTCGTACCAAATTTTTCAGTGAAAGCAACTCTTTCACTTCTGTATTACCACCTGCCTCTAGTCCAATCACGCGCTGAATATAAGCCTCAACGGAACAATTACGTGTGTATGCTCCTTTATCGTTTGAATATGATACTTTAATTATTCTAGACATCTGATCAGCGTTAAGTGGGCACCTGTATTGGAAGTATTCGACACCAAATATTGTCTTTTTATCACTTTCGGGAACAACATCTACTACTTTTTTATCATCTAAAAATGAGCAACTTATTTTTTCATATTTTTCTGTAGTATAGAAGTTAATAGTAACTTGATCTTGCAAGTTTAGATTTACATATATTTTTGAGGTTCCATCCAACAGAATAACCGGAAGGTCAGTGGTTTCCTGTCCCTTTAAAACAACAAGACCATTGGTGCTAGAAAGAGCATTTTTACAGTCACTTAAATCATACGTTTTTTTGGTTGTATCAAGTGTTACGACTGATCCTACGAACAGTGCTGATAAAAAATTAGTGAGTAATTTGGGGGTAAAGACGGGTGCTGTTTTTTCTGTAGTACCTTCACTATTGTTATCCGAGGCACTTGTATCCGTTGCTTCTTCTGTAGTAGTTTCGCTATCGTCCGTTTTTAAAGGTATTTCAATTTCTGAGAATATATCGGTCTTAGAGGAACGAACTACACATGATCCAGTTATATTTTCAATTTTAGCGCCATCCGTCAAATCGTATACAACAGTACAGTTATAGCCCAAATTAAAAATACTGCTTGCTGTTCCATATAACACGAATATAGCATCTTTTATCCCTAAATTATCTTGGAGTGTTATAGCACTCGTCTCTCCAGGCTTACCTAAAACTACTACTTTTATTTTTGTCGACTCGAGGGAATTTTTGGCTATTGTTGCGTTCCCACTGACAGATAAACGCTGTAATTTTGTATACTTCAAAAAAAATTCAGAATCTATAGTAATAGATTTGCTATAATACTCAATATCCATATCAGTGATATTATCAAAATTTCCGGAAGGTTGCGGGAATGACCTTAGACTTGACAAATAATTTACCTTATTAGGGTTCTCTGTAGTAATAAAAGTCACCTTATTTAACCTTACTTTTGGTGGCCACTTTTCCGTGCTCTCGAATTCTTTCAAGTGCGGATAGTACAGATAATCCCTCCTACTTCCTACCTCACTACTCTCTCCCTCACTACTCTCTCCCTTAATGTATTTGAAATGCCATACTCCCGTATTACCGGAAATTCCTACCATTCCGGATGCATCCCCTGTCATCTCTTCTGTCGTGAGACCTTCTACATTACTAACACTAACTGAGGAATTTGTGCTGGAGCCGCCATACGCGTTAACCGCACTACACACCTCTTTGTCATAGTAGCAGTTTGTGATAGCACCTATCCCCGTTATGTCTCCGCACACGCCTCCGACCCTACTTTTTCCCGAAACATCGCCTATATTATAGCAGTTTTTGATGGTAGCTTTTGTTCTATCGCCACTGTTGTTATATCCACACACGCCTCCAATTTTTTCGCTCCCCGAAACAGCACCTGCATTATAGCAGTTTTCGATAGTGTCGCTGTTGTATCCGCACACACCTCCGACGCTGTTGTTATCCGCCGAAACATCGCCTGCGTTAGAACAGTTTACTATGGCGCCTGTATCGTTGAGTCCGCACACGCCTCCGACCCTACTTTTTCCCGAAACATCGCCTGCGTTAGAACAGTAGTTTACTATGGCGTCTGTATAGTTGCATCCGCACACGCCTCCAACACCCCAACTATTATTAAAGTCCGCCCCCAAAACAGTACCTGCATTAGAGCAGTTTTCGATAGTGTCGCTGTTGTCTCCGCACACACCTCCGACGCTACCATTTCCCGAAACCTTGCCTGTATTAGAGCAGTTTTCGATAGTGCCTTTGTTGAGTCCGCACACGCCTCCGACCCTACTACCTTTTCCCGAAACATTGCCTGCGTTAGAGCAGTTTTCGATAGTGCCGCAGTTGCATCCGCACACGCCTCCGACAAGAATATTTCTCGAAACATCGCCTGCGTTAGAGCAATTTTTGATAGTGTCGCCGTTGTATCCGCACACGCCTCCGACACTATCATCTCCCGAAACCTTGCCTGTATTAGAGCAGTTTTCGATAGTGCCGAAGTTGTCTCCGCACACGCCTCCGACATGAGTATTTCCCGAAACATCGCCTGCGTTAGAGCAATTTTCGATAGTGCCGCGGTTGTATCCGCACACGCCTCCGATATAATTTTGTCCTGTTATGTTTGCATTTTTTATACCTACATTTTTTATTACGCCTCCATTAAAACCAAAGAGTCCAAGATAATTCTCTGTTTCATTTTGTATAGTTAGATTACTTATAGTTAGATTACTTATAGTAGAATTCTTTCCATCGAAGGTTCCTGTGTATGGTTGCTTATTCGACGTACCTATCGGGGTCCAGGTTGTTGTGCTATATTCATCTAGGTCAATATTTTGCGTAAGTATAGCACACGCTGCTAGATTTTGATTTTTTCCGTTACTTCCATTAACAATGTCAGCAAATTCAAATAAATTCTCAGCATTTCCTATTTCATATGGATCTGATTCTGTTCCTGTTCCTTTAATTGAAGCGTGCACTTTCAGGGTTATTGCTGGCAATAAAGACAGTGCCATAAAAATTGACATCATGATACTAAATATTCGTTTACTTAACTTTATTTTCATTTAAATTCCTCCTATTCAATATTTCCTTATTTTTTTTCATCCAAGTCAATATTGCATTTGTCACCCCTTTCACATATTAGCAACTTTCAAGTAAATTCACTACTGTATTTCCCGTTTTACCACGAAATACATATTCTGTGGTAAAAATTGTAGGCTAAAAACATAATGTTGAACAAAATTAAAATTCAATTTAGCTAAACAAAAACATTATACTACACTATTTTGGAAATGTCAACAAATTTATGCTTTTGTAATAAATTTTCTAAATTATCTAAATTGCAATATCAAAAAAGACACTTTTGAAAATAAAATCAGAGAATAAAATGTAATTTTAATTAGAACAAAACATTTATTTGTGATTTTCACTAATTTATTTTTAAAAATTTACTAGGCAAGAAAAACTTGAATTTCAACATATTTTGTTAACTTTGTTATTGTTTTTACCACAGAATATGTATTTCGTGGTAAAATTGATTTTAGCCTTACTCAGGGGGGTAAATATATTCTTGGTAGATATATAAAAAAAGCTTGTACCTTACTGAATTAAAGTATAGTTCGGTAAGGCACAAGCTTTTTATTACTGATTTGAAGGGATACATGTTTAGCATCGGTTTCACGTACAAAAACAAGCGTTGGTTTTCCTGTATAATCTTAATTATAATATGTTATTGGAATTTAAAAACGCACGATAAAAGCGATGAACAAGTAAGATTATTTAAATCAGGGATTCAACTGCGTCGTCAAAATGTTCTGAGATCTCTCGAGTGGTGAATTTTGATCTTTCATCTTGTCCAGTAAGGTATGTAGTGCTAGGGACTGATTCAGAACTGTACCACAAAGCTACGTAATTACCGTTACAAGATGAGGTAGTTTTATTATTAATATCTTCTATAAACATGTATATAGCGTATTTTATTTCACCTAAATGTTTTTTTTCGAAATTTTGGTCTGCAAACCAATATATTTCTTGAAGTATCCCAGTTGTAAGAATTTCAACTTCAGAAATAATTTTAAATCCATTCTGTATTTTTGAGCTGCCAATGCAGTAATCTTCTAATTTTTGAGATATTAAAGAAGAGGCTTCTAAGTATGTATATGTAGGATAAGGTTTAGATGAGTCGTAGAAACTAGGTAAACTGGTATATATATTCCAAAGTGATTTTCTTAAATACTCGAGATGTTCATCTGTGTACTCAAGTATTGAGTATTGATGATAAGTTGCTGTATGAAATTCAGCATTACATACTGAGGTTAGTGGGATTATGATTGTGACAGTTAGTAGTAGAGAAAGTAGTGTTTTAATTTTTCGTATCATGAGATAAACTCCTTTTTATTATATTGTTTTTGCAATTGGATTATATCACATAATAAACGTGTGGTCAATGGCTAGAATTGCGTTTGTTATGGATTTTTTTATAAATAGTGAATTTTTTCAAAGTTGCGATAAAAAAATCCTTTTTTAGAGAATAGTTGTATTATATCGAGTTGTGATGTATAATATGAAATGTAAAGTTTTGTGTACAAATCGTATAGTAAAGTGTAGTTTTGAAAATTACGATAAAAACCTTCATAAATGATATGTTGGGCTGCTTTTAGTATTAATTTTAATATTTCAAATTAGGAGATGTTTACTTTGGGTAATGAATTTCAAAAAATATCAGACAAAATAATGGCAAGCAATAACTTTTTTATTTTAACGCATAAGTTTCCAGACGGGGATACAATAGGCTGTGCATACGCGCTCTGTAATGCGTTGCTTGATATGGGGAAAAAAGCGGTTGTGCTGTGCAGTGACAAGATTCCGGATAAATTTAGTTTTTTAAAGAAAAGGGAGCTGTCAGATGAATTTGTACCAGATTGCATAGTAAGTGTAGATGTTGCTGATTCGGGGTTGCTGGGAGAACGTTTAGAAAAGTACGCTTCTATGGTGGATATAAGCATAGATCATCATTTGGTGCATAGAAAATTTGCTAAGGTAACGTTAGTTGAAACGAATGAGGCGGCTGCGTGTCAGGTATTGTATGATTTGTTTCAATATATGCGAATTCCGATCACAAGAGATATAGCAACATGTTTGTATACTGGTATCGCTACAGATACTGGGTGCTTTAAGTACAAAAGTGCAAATGCTAAAACTCATAGGATTGCAGCAGAGTTAATTGATTGTGGTGCGGATTTTTGCATGATAAACAAACTTATGTTTGAGACAAAAAGCCGGGAAAGAATATTGTTGGAAAGATTAGTTCTTGAATCATTGGAGTTTTACTGTGGTAATCAGTGTGCGCTCATATGCATTACAGAAAATATGAAAAAACAAGCAATGGCCAATGATGAAGATGTGGATGGATTTGCGTCAATCCCTAGAGAAATTCAAGGCGTACAAGTGGGGATTACATTAAGAGAAAAAAGGGCGGGGCAGTATAAGATTTCGTTGCGGACAAACCCTCCGTACAATGCGGCGGAAATTTGCCAGCAGTTTGGAGGGGGAGGCCATGACGCAGCAGCGGGTTGCGATCTTGAAGGAAGTTTAGATGAAGTTAAAAATATGATTATAGGAAAAGTAAAAGAGTATTTGAGATAAGTATAAGTTCTGGTTGTTATAGGGTAAATTAGTTGTTTTGACGATGAAGTATGGTATTATGGTAAGTACTGATCGCAAGTTAATATAAGGGTGATGATAGTGAATAAGAAATTTTTGTTTTTAGGTTTGATAATTTTGATTTTCCTAGTTCTAAGCGGGTGTGGCAATTTTTTTGAAGATAGCAATAAAGTTGTCTTAAATGTGTATAATTGGGGTGAATATATATCGGATGGCATGGATGGTACAATTGATGTTAATCGTGAATTTACAAGAAGAACCGGTATAAAAGTTAATTATACAAATTTTCAGGATAATGAATCTTTATTTGCGAAGCTTTCAAGTGGTGCTTCTAACTACGATGTTATTATACCTTCTGATTACATGGTAGGAAAGTTAATTGATAAAGGTATGGTTAAAAAACTGGATTTTAATAATATTCCGAATTTTAAAAATATAAAAAAAGACTTTTTAAATCCAGTGTACGATATAACAAATGAATATTCCGTTCCGTATACGTGGGGGTTAATAGGTCTGTTTTATAATAAGAAGTATGTACAGGAGGAAGAAATATCTTGGGACCTTTTGTGGGACGATAAGTATTCAGGTAAAATTTTGATGTTTGATAATTCTAGGGATGCGTTTGCGGTGTCGCAACTTAGAAATGGATTTTCTGTTAATTCTCAAAATAAGGAGGTTTGGCGAAAAACGTCTGAAGACTTAAAACGACAGAAACCATTAGTTCAGTCTTATGTTATGGACCAAATCTTCGATAAAATGTCAAATGAGGAAAGTTTTTTAGCTCCGTATTATGATGGTGATGCAAAGGTATTAGTACAAAAAAATCCGAATATTGGTTTTGTCGTACCGGAAAAGGGTTCAGTGAAATTTGTAGACGCTATGTGCATTCCTGCTACTTCAAAACACGTGAAAGAAGCTGAAATGTATATTAACTTTATGTGCGATGAAGATATTTCACGTGCTAATATGTCTAAAGTAGGATACTCGTCACCGATTTTTGATGAAGTACCAAAAAGTATAATGAATTGTGAGACATTTGCGTCTTTGTCAGACGAAATGAGTGCATTGCTGGATGACTTGTGGGTGGGAGTGAAGGTTGGTGAAAAAAACAGTCCGTTCTTACTGGCTTTAGTATTGGGAGCGTTTAGTGTAATGTTTATTTTTGTGTCGGTGTTCCATAAAAAAAGGCAGATATAAGCGTTAGTTTTAGTGAATTGAGCTAGTTCGAAAAAGATTTCACGTTGTGCAAAAATAATATTAAAATGAGTTAAATCATTAATTTTATAATAAAAATTGCTGCAGATGTGTTAAAATCATATACAAAAGATGAAAGCTCCAGGGTGATTTCCTACTTGAATAAAGTGAGTATATATGTTAAAATAAATATAGTGCTGGGAACAATATTTGTTATAAGCATTTATTTTTTTTGTAGGGGGTAAAATTTGTGAGTATAAAATGTAGCTTAGGTGTTCGTGCAAAGAAATTTAAAAATATATCTAAGCGAATGATAGTAGTTCCAATTATTGCAACTATGTTGTCTACAGGATTGATGACTCATTTAGGAAAAGCAGTTGCGGTTTCGGAGTTTGAACAATTTCAAGTAGAACAGCTTGATTTTGAAAAAAGGCAAGATGAATTGCAAAAAGTATTGGAAAGTAGCAAGTTAGGGTCACCGGATTATACTGATGCCTTAAAGGGGCTAGAGGATGTAATTTGTGGTAGAATAGATTTAGAGAATAAAAAGATGGTTGTGCTTGAATTGGAAATTGATCAGTTGAGACAACAAAAAGATCAAATTCAAGATCAGTTGAATCAACAGGTAGTTCAAGTGAAAAATGAAGTTAAGACTGTGTATTTAGCTGGCGGTGACGTTGCTTTCCTAGATTTGCTTTTAAAATCAGATGGTTTGCAAGACTTTATTAGCACAGTAGATACGGTTGGAGTTATGAATGAGCATTATACTAAAGTGTTTAATGCACTTGTACAAAAGAAAAAAGAACTTGATGCTCAACAGCTTGATTTATCACAAAAGAAGGAAAAGTTAGAGGAGTCTAAAGCTGAGTTAGATAAGAAAAAAGCTGAACTTGATAAATTGGAACAGGAAAATAAAGCTGAACTTGATAGAATAAGAGAAGAAGCAAGAGCAGCTAGCTTAAGCATGAGATCAAGCACACAAAGCGGAGCACAATTTTTATCGTCTGTGCCAACGAAAAAAAATGGTAGGTATTTATGGCCATTACCAGGTCACAACCTGATTTCATCACCTTGGGGCGATGGAAGAGGTCATTTAGGAATAGATATTGCAGGGTCCGGGGTGTATGGTGCCCCAATTATCGCTGCTGCTGATGGTATTGTCTCTTGCGCCATTACTTCAGGTTACGGTGGTGGTTATGGTTTACATGTTCAAATAGATCACGGGGAAGGATATTCGACTTTATATGCACATATGAGTGTTGTCAATGTTAGTAACGGTCAACATGTTAAAGCTGGACAAGTTATAGGTTTTGTAGGAAATACGGGACATTCATTTGGAGCACACTTACATTTTGAAACTAGGTTTAATAACAGGCCTTATGATCCTCAGATAGAGGTTTGATAAAAAAGGTTTTAGCGCGAATTTCATTTAGAGTTTGAGGTAAGTGTATATAAATAGATAGAAACTTACAAGTTCTTTGTTAGTATTAATTTCAGAAAAATTTATTTGAAAATCCACCACTTCCTTTTGGGAGTGGTTGGGTTGTGTAATATGATTGATTTGGTGATTAAGGTGATTTTAACAATTAAAGTTGCTCTATACATTAATGGATGGGAATTTGTGTAGAGCATAAAAGTTTTAAGTATCCCATCGATTTTGCTGTATTATGAATATGACGCTGTTTTGAATGGTTTGTCTTTGATTTTAAGATAAGCTAGGATGCGGTGTTTAGTTGTTGTACGTAAAATCGGTGAAATAACTTTGAAGGCTGGACAATTCTCATTGTTCGGCCTTTTTTATATGCAAAATTTTTTATACACATGTTGTTAGAGGAATAGTTCTAGTAGTATTGTAAAATATAACTTTTTATTAATTTTTAAATGGGGGAAATAAATATGGCAATTTTAGAAGTAAATAATTTATCGCATTCATTTGGAGAAAATGTATTGTATCGTAATTCATCATTTGAAATTTATAATGGTGAACATATTGGTATAGTTGGTCGAAATGGTACTGGGAAAACGACACTTTTGAGTTCATTAGTAGGGATGATTACACCGGATACAGGGGATATTCGTTGGCAGAAAGATTTGAAAATAGGATATCTTGATCAACATGCAGTAATTGATCAGGAAAAAACTATTTCAGAATATTTACATACGGCATTTAGCGATCTCTATGAGATTGAAACTGAGTTAAATAATATTTATAGTTGCATGGATCAAGTAGAAGAAAGTGAATTGCAAAAAGCATCTGATTATCAAAGTTTACTTGTAAATCGAGGGTTCTACGAGATAGATAGCACAATATTAAAAGTATCAGATGGGTTGGGGATTACATCTCTTGGGATGGATAGTCAAATTTGTACGTTAAGTGGTGGACAGAGGGCAAAGGTGATTTTAGCGAAACTTTTGCTTGAAAACCCAGATGTACTTCTTTTAGATGAGCCTACTAATTATTTGGATAAGGAACATGTTGAATGGATAACGAATTTTTTAAAAGTTTTTAATGGCACGTTTTTAGTAATATCACATAATTTTGATTTTTTAGACCAAATATCTAATTGTATCTTGGATATTGATTTTCAAGACATAAATAAATATCATGGCAACTTTACAAAATTTCTCAAGATAAAAAATTTGAAACGCGAGAGTTATGAGCGTGAATATAAGGCGCAACAAAAGGAAATAAAAAAACAAGAAGAATACATTGCCAAAAATCGTGTTAGAGCATCAACTGCAAGACTAGCGCAGTCTCGTATGAAAAAACTCGAAAAAATGGAACGGTTAACACCACCTAATTCTGTATCGAAACCGAATTTTAAGCTACAATCTACAACTATTGGTTTAACAAAGGCTTTGAAGGTACACAGTTTAGAAATAGGATATACAAAAGTATTGTTGCCACAAATAAATTTTGATGTGAAATCAGGGGAAAAAGTAGTTATAACTGGGTTTAATGGAGTAGGAAAATCAACGCTACTTAAGACATTGTTGGGGGTTATCCCGGCAATATCAGGCCAATTTAAGTTTGCGGATTATGTCAAAATTGGGTACTTCGAACAAGATTTGAAGTGGAAAGATAAGATGTTTACTCCTACGCAAATTGTATCAGATGCCTTTCCTAATTTATCCCAGAAAGAGGTACGTAAAAAACTTGCACGGTGCGGAATTACAGTGAAAAATGCCTTGCAGAGCATAGGAACATTAAGTGGTGGTGAACAGGCGAAAGTAAAACTTTGTATACTTGTAAACACGGAATCTAATTTTTTGATTTTAGATGAACCAACTAACCATTTAGACGAAAACTGTAAGGATGTCTTGAAAGAAGAGTTGGTGAAGTGGACTGGAAATTTAATCTTGGTTTCGCATGAGGAAAGCTTTTATTCGTCTATTGCAGATAAGGTGATAAGTTTGTAAATTTTGTATTAGGTTAATGTTTTGGGTAGAGGTGTTGCTTTTAGTGCGGTTTTGTATAGTGCTTTCAACTTGGAATTTCGAATCAGGTATTAGATCTTGAGAACTTTGATGTGTTTTTCAGTGGTTAACATCATGCCACTTCAAAAAATTGTAAATATGATGTTATTTAAGTTTGGCTCGGAAGAAAGCCTATTATCCAAAGAGTTGACTTTTTCGTGTGTGGGTAATGTTGTGGCTACAGATATTTTTCAGTATGCGTTAGTTGTAAGTGAATCGTCAGCGTGTACACTTTTTTCAAAATAAAATTAGGTTTCTATAAACAAATTCTGAGTGTTCTGGTGATACTGGAAGCTCAGAGTTTTTCAAAATAAGAGAGTAATAAAGTGGATGTTTTTTAAAATTAACAAAAATAAAAGCAAATACAAAGCAAAATAATTCAAAAGATAGAAAGCTAAAAAGATGGTTGACAACACATGATAAACGTGATAGAATATAAAAGCTGTCGCAAAGAGAGGCG
>CATZCM010000032.1 GCA_958417225.1 uncultured Eubacteriales bacterium
GAATCGAACCACCGACACGAGGATTTTCAGTCCTCTGCTCTACCGACTGAGCTACAAAGGCAAATCCTCCGACACAAGCACAAAAATCGATGTGTGATCGTAATCGGAAAAAAATGGCGACCCGGAACGGGCTCGAACCGTCGACCTCTAGCGTGACAGGCTAGCGTTCTAACCAACTGAACTACCGGGCCATTCTTGGTGGGAACAACAGGGCTCGAACCTGTGACCCCCTGCTTGTAAGGCAGGTGCTCTCCCAGCTGAGCTATGCTCCCGACTATCGACGATTACTTATCTCTCATCGACTTTTATATAATACTACATTCTAAAATAAAAGTCAACCCTTTTTTTGAGAAACTCCGATACGCACAAATTTTTTTTTAATGCTTAGTGTGTTTTGTCGTTTTCATTATATATTATTCTATCATGACAAAGAAAATTCCTGTTTTTTATGATTTTAGAGAGTTGCATAGTTTTTGTGAATTTGCGAAGGTAATACAGGCTCTATGCTTGTTTACGTTAAGTTTTTCTAATTTTTACTAAAAGCTTGAGAGTTGTTTCTTTGTGTGATATACTATTTGTAGTGAGAATTCATATATGTCTGTTTTCTTTATAGAAAAATAAAAATCTCTGTAGAGGGATGAAAATAATTACTATTAAACATATAGAGGTGTGATTTTATGAAATGGATGGTTGCGTCAGATTTGCATGGTTCTGAGTTTTACTGTGAAAAATTACTTAATCGATTTGAAATGGAAAAGGCAGATAAATTATTATTGTTGGGTGATATTCTGTACCATGGTCCGAGAAATGATTTGCCAAGTGGATATGGTCCCAAAAAAGTAATTACGGAATTAAATGTAATAAAGGATAAAATACTTTGTGTAAAAGGAAATTGTGATACGGAAGTGGATCAGGCAGTTTTGGAATTCCCAATGTCGGAATGCTACTCTGTTATATCATGTGAGAAAAATATGATTTTTGCAACGCACGGTCACCGTTTTAATGAGAACAATTTACCACCACTTAGAAATGGAGACGTGTTGCTGCATGGGCATACGCATGTGCCGGCGTATGTAGTGCACCAAAATTACAAATATATGAATCCTGGCTCAGTTTCTATCCCAAAGAATGGGAGCTATCATGGATACATGATTATAGATAATGATAGATTTGTTTGGAAAGACCTGTCCGGTGAAGTGAAAAGAGATGTCACACTTTAAATTTAGGTTGTATAGAACTCAACTTTGAACGAAGCACTACGGTGTATCCGAGAAAAACGGTTTGATAAGGCTCATTTTGCTATATAAATCAAAAACCTGCTATCGAAAATTAATATGAGAACTGTTTTAAAATGCATGAAGTTGAGGTTGGAGGGGGTTAATTCGTTGTGCCGAAAGCGTTGTGATAAAATGATTTTTGGGGTGAATTTTTTTAGTTTTCGCAAGATTTAAATCAAAAAGGATGATAAAAGAGAGTAATAACTACAAAGGATAGTTTTTCTATTTTGAGATAGTGTTCGGTAAATTAAAACTTTTGAATGGTACGTTATTATTGGCCTTTATATCGTGAAAAGTTTACTTTTTCAGAAATGAATTCGAAAGTTATATACTACTTGATTATATAATGTAAAAATGGTATTATAAATAAAGTAGCACAAAAATATTGGAGGAGTGCATATAATGAAAAGAACAGAAATATCGTCAATTTATAAAACCCCTGAAGCATTTTTGAATAAAGAAGTTGTTGTATGTGGATGGGTAAGGACTCTTCGTGATTCCAAAAGTTTGGGATTTATCGATCTGAATGACGGAAGTTACTTCAAGGGAGTACAAGTTGTTATAGAAGATCAAAAGCTTGATAATTTTAAAGAAATCACAAAATTAAACGTAGGTTCAGCTATTGTAGTGAAAGGTAATGTACTGCTTACCCCAGACGCTAAGCAGCCATTTGAAATCCACGCGACGTCAATTGATGTGGAAGGAAAATCTACACCAGAATATCCACTTCAGAAAAAACGTCATACTATGGAATACTTAAGAACAATTGCACATTTACGTCCGAGAACTAATACATTTAGTGCGGCTTTTCGAGTTAGATCTGCAGCTGCTTTTGCTCTACACAAGTTCTTTAATGAAAGGGGATTTGTGTATGCACACACACCGATTATCACAGGAAGTGATTGTGAGGGCGCTGGTGAAATGTTTACCATTACGTCTATGGACTTGGAAGAGTTGCCGAGAAGCAAAGATGGAAAAGTTGACTTTTCTCATGACTTTTTTGAAAAACATACCTCTCTTACTGTATCAGGTCAGCTAGAAGGGGAGTGTATGGCAATGGCCTTTGGTAAAATATACACGTTTGGGCCGACTTTCCGTGCCGAAAAGTCTTACACTCAACGACATGCGGCTGAATTTTGGATGATTGAGCCAGAGATTGCATTCGCAGATCTTGATGACGATATGGAGCTTGCTCGTGATATGATCAAATTTGTGATAAAGTATGTACTTGATATGTGTCCGACTGATCTTGAGTTTTTCAATAAGTTTGTTGATAAGGGTTTACTTGATAGATTGCATAACGTAGTTGAGTCCGATTTCGCAAAAGTTACGTATACTGAAGCAATTGAACTTCTTGAGAAAAATAATGCTAATTTTGAATATAAAGTTTCCTGGGGCGTTGATCTTCAAACTGAGCATGAAAAGTATTTAACAGAAGAAATTTTTAAAAGTCCAGTTTTTGTAATTGATTACCCAAAGAAAATCAAGTCCTTTTATATGAGAGAAAACGAGGACGGCAAGACAGTTGCGGCAATGGATCTTTTAGTTCCAGGTATAGGTGAAATTATAGGTGGTAGTCAGCGTGAAGAACGTTTGGATCTTTTAGTAAATCGTATGAAAGAACTTAATTTAGATGAGAAAGATTACTGGTGGTACTTAGACTTACGTAGGTACGGTTCAACTAAACATTCTGGTTTTGGTCTAGGATTTGAGCGTTTGATTATGTATCTTACTGGAATCAAAAATATACGTGATGTTCTCCCATTCCCGAGAACAACCGGTGTAGCTGAATTTTAACCGCATTATCCTCCCGTCAATTTCAGATGGGAGGATTTTATACCCGAAAGGAGATATGATATGAAATATCAAACGAAGCTGTTGGAAGAAGAGCAGGCTTTACGTGAGCAGTTTGACGAATATAAAAACCTTGGATTAAAACTTGACATGTCACGTGGAAAACCTTGCCCCGAGCAACTTGATTTATCTAAGGATATACTTAGTATAGTGTCTAATCAAAACGCTTATCTGGTGAAATCCAAAGTCGATTGCCGAAATTATGGATTGCTTGACGGGATTCCTGAAATGAAGAAAATATTAGCGCCATTGTTTGGCGTACAAGAAAAAAATGTTATGGTTGGTGGAAATTCTAGCTTGGGGTTAATTTTTGATACTATATCGTGTTTTATGACGCACGGTGTTTGTGAGCAAAAACCTTGGAAAACTGGTAAAGTGAAATTTTTGTGTCCGGTACCCGGTTATGATCGGCATTTTACTATTCTTCAGTATTTTAATATTGAACCAATTTGTATTCCTTTAAATGAGGCTGGTCCTGATATGAACATGGTAGAGAAGCTTATTTCAGAAGATCCGTCAATAAAGGGAATTTTCTGTATACCGAAATATTCTAACCCAACTGGCATAACATACCAGGATGAAACGGTGAAACGGCTTTCTAAATTGCACCCAGCAGCAAAAGATTTTCGTATTTTCTGGGATAATGCGTACGCTGTGCATGATATTCGAGAAAAGGGTGATACTCTTCTAAATATAATGGATGAATGCATAAAAAACGGAAATGAAAATTTTCCTATAATTTTTGGATCAACTTCAAAAATAACATATCCAGGTGCAGGGGTAGCTGCAGTGGCTGCTTCTGAACAAAATCTAAAACAAATGAAAAAGCATTGGTCGGCACGTACAATTGGTTTTGACAAGATAAATCAGTTGAGGCATGCTTTATTTTTCAAAAACTACGACGGAATAATATCCCACATGAAAGAACATCGAAAGATATTAGAACCAAAATTTGATGTGACTTTGAAAGTACTGAGGGAAAACCTAGATGGTATTGCGACGTGGACTTCACCAAATGGTGGATACTTTATAAGTGTGGATGTGATGACAGGTTGCGCAAAAAAGGTTGTTGCTATGTGTAAGGAAGCCGGGGTTGTGTTAACGCCTGCAGGTGCAACGTATCCGTTCGGAATGGATCCACATGACAGTAATATTCGGCTTGCACCAACGTATCCACCTATCGATGAATTAAAAAAATCTATGGAAGTTTTTTGTGTGGCTACAAAACTTTGTGCGATAGAAAAACTACGATTGGAAGTGTAAAATGAAAAATTATAGTATTTATCTGATACGTCACGGTTCAACTGACGCAAATGAGACAGGGCAGTACATCGGTTCAACTGACATGCCTTTGTCCCATAAAGGCAAAGAGAACTTACGTTATTTTAAGAAAAAGTATTCTTATCCACAAGCGGAGCTTTATTACACAAGTCCGCTTGTGCGCTGCGTGGAAACTACAAAGATATTATATCCCAAATCGAGTCCGATTGTTATTAATGGGCTTGCAGAATGTGATTTTGGGATGTGGGAGGGTCATACAGCTCAGGAACTTTCACATATACCAATGTTTCGAGATTATGTTAGTGGAAAAAGCAACATTTCGCCACCAAATGGTGAAAGTAGCAAGGATTTTACTTTTCGAATAGCCTCGACGTTTGAAACAATAGTGAATACGATGATGCAAACCGGGAAAACCTCTGTTGTGATAGTTACGCATGGTGGTGTGATAAGTACATTATTAGCTCTTTATGCATTGCCACGCGGAAGTTTTTATGATTGGATTGCAGAACCAGGGCAAGGATTTTCTGTTAGAACAATTCCGTCTTTGTGGTCTCGGGACAGGGTCGTAGAAGTTTTTTCGAGAATCCCTTTCTTAAAAAATGGACAACCATAAAATATATTGAAAATGCAAATTTTTTTGTTTTGGTTCTTGGCGATACTTTATTGTGTGTATCGTTATTTTTGTTTTTTATTTTGAGTATGAAAAATACGAAGAATTTTGATCTATTGTTGTGTTGATAGAGAAGTTGAAGGTTTTTAATCCTTTTGATGATTAAAAATGGGGAAAAGTTTGATTTTAATTATTACGATTTTCCAGATGAAATATATATAATATCCGAAGGTAGGGACAATCAAGGAATTTAACGCGATTTGGGAAAATGAATAGGTGAAGGAACCTTTTAGTTTATTTCAGACATACTCAGATTATATCAGGGTTTTTGCTATCCAAGCAGCGATTTTTCTCTGCGTAGAAACACAGATGTAAAATAGCTGTTTTCTTTTTGTGAAAAGGTTCAAACAACAGACAAATGAATATCAGCTACACAAAGCAGATGAAATTTAAAAACTTATCTGCTTTTTTATTATCTCGAAAGGGACAAATCAAATATGTTGCGTAAAGAATTGTTCAAATGGCTTAAAGGTTGGGGAAAGAAGATTGTATGACGATTCATTAACTGTTTTGATTATGGCAAGAAATACTTCTATCACTCGCTACAAATTCTGCAGGTACTGTGTCGGTTGTTTCTATATGATAGGTGCTGATAGATTTTCGGGTGCCGCAATTGCAAAAAAAGTTTAAAAAGTACTTGACTTATTGACAGAAATGCAATATAATAATATATTGCATCATCGTGGATTTTTGCACCCTGATCTCGTTAAGCAAGGATTTTTGACGTGTGTTTTGTGTAATTATCACGATGGAAATAAACGAATGGAGTGATTGAGCCTATGGTGAACGTCAAACCGGTGCAACTTGGAAAAAATACGCGGATGAGCTTTTCCAAAATAGATGAAGTACTGGACATGCCTAACCTAATTGAGGTGCAAAAAAATTCTTATAAATGGTTCCTTGATGAGGGGTTAAAGGAAGTATTTAAAGATGTTTCCGGCGTAACAGACTATACAGGGAATTTAGTATTGGATTTTGTTGACTACACTCTGGAGGACGATAAGCCAAACTACAGTGTGGTGGAATGTAAAAATCGTGATGCTACATATTCCGCTGCGCTAAAAGTTAAAGCTAGACTTTTAAGCAGAGAAAGTGGAGAAATTAAGGAATCAGAAGTATTCATGGGAGATTTCCCGTTGATGACTGATAGCGGAACTTTTGTTATAAATGGTGCAGAACGTGTAATTGTATCACAGTTAGTGCGGTCACCTGGTGTGTACTACAAAATGGAGTACGATAAAACAGGAAAAAAACTTTTTAGTTCAACAATCATACCTAATCGTGGCGCGTGGCTTGAGTATGAGAATGATGTCAATGATGTATTATACGTACGCATAGATAAAAATAGAAAAATCCCAATTACGATATTGTTAAGATCACTTGGACTTGGGACCAATGAAGAAATAATAGAATATTTTGGTGATGATGCTAGGATGCGAGCAACTTTTGAGAAGGATCCTGCTAATTCTGTTGAAGAAGGTCTTTTGGAACTTTATAAGAAACTTAGACCAAGTGAACCTCCTACTATAGAAAGTGCCCAATCTCATGTGAATGTGTTGTTTTTTGATCCGAGGCGGTATGATATGTCTAAGGTTGGCAGGTATAAGTATAATAAAAAACTTGCTTTATCACACAGGTTACAAGGGCAAAGACTGTCTCGACCAATTGCTAATCCTTTGACAGGAGAACTGATGGCTGATGTCGATGAGGTCATAACCAAGGAAAAAGCCATCGAAATTGAAAATGCAGGAGTGTCAGTTGCCTTTGTAAGAGTAGAAGATGAAGAAGTAAAAATTATTTCAAATGGCATGGTAGATATAAAGTACTTTGTTGACTTTGATGCTGAAAATGAGTGCGGTATAAAAGAAAAGGTGAGATTTTCCATACTGATGGAGATCTTGGAAAGTGCTCAATCTGCGGATGATCTTAAAGAAACAATTCGTGCAAGACGTGATGAACTCATTCCGAACAATATTACAGTTGATGATATATTTGCATCAGTTAATTACATGAATACACTTGCAAATGGTATCGGTGTGACAGATGATATAGACCACCTTGGAAACAGACGCATTCGTTCTGTGGGCGAGCTTTTGCAAAATCAGTTTAGGATTGGGTTTGCAAGGCTTGAGCGTGTAATTCGAGAAAGAATGACTTTACAAGCCCAGGACTCAGAGGGGATGACACCTCAATCACTTATTAATATCAGGCCTATTGTGGCGGCAATTAGAGAATTTTTTGGCTCATCGCCTTTATCACAGTTTATGGACCAAACTAATCCATTGGCGGAGCTTACACATAAAAGAAGGTTATCCGCGTTAGGACCAGGAGGACTTTCTAGAGACCGTGCTGGATTTGAGGTGCGTGACGTTCATTATAGCCATTATGGGCGTATGTGCCCGATTGAGACCCCGGAAGGTCCAAATATCGGTTTGATTTCGTATCTTGCTACATTTGCTCGTATAAATGAGTACGGATTTATTGAGGCTCCATTTAGAAAAGTTGATAAGGAAAAGGGTATTGTTACTGACGAAGTAGTTTACATGACTGCTGATGTAGAAGATGATTTTATAGTTGCTCAGGCAAACGAACCTCTTGATGAGGAAGGACACTTTGTAAATGCAAAAGTAAATGGCCGATACAGAGATGAGTTCGTTGAAGTTGAAAGTCAATGCGCTGATTATATGGATATTTGTCCTCGTATGGTTGTTTCTGTAGCAACTTCAATGATTCCGTTCCTTGAAAATGACGATGCTAACCGTGCACTGATGGGATCCAACATGCAACGTCAGGCAGTTCCCCTATTGAAAACAGAATCACCAATTGTTGGTACAGGAATGGAGTATAAGGCTGGAGTCGACTCTGGAGTTTGCGTTTTGTCTAAAGGCGATGGCGTTGTTAAATCAGTTAGTGCAGATAAGATTACAGTTAAGTACGATTCGGGAAAAGAAAAAACATATGATTTGATTAAATTTATGCGTTCAAACCAGAGCACGTGTATTAATCAAATCCCGGTTGTCGATAAAGGGCAGAGGGTGAAAACCGGAGAAGTTCTTGCGGATGGACCAGCAACAAGTAATGGTGAAGTTAGTCTTGGCAAAAACGCCCTTATTGGATTTATGACTTGGGAAGGATACAATTATGAAGACGCAGTTCTTTTGAATGAGAAGTTGGTTCGTGATGACGTGTATACGTCTATTCATATCGAAGAGTATGAGACGGAAGCTCGTGATACGAAATTAGGCCCAGAAGAAATTACTCGTGATATCCCAAATGTTGGCGATGATATGCTGAAAAACCTAGATGAATTTGGAATTATCCATGTTGGAGCGGAGGTTCATGCAGGTGATATACTAGTAGGAAAAGTAACTCCTAAAGGGGAAACTGAGCTTACTGCAGAAGAAAAGCTTTTGCGTGCTATATTTGGGGAAAAAGCACGTGAGGTTAGAGATACATCACTTAGGGTGCCGCATGGTGAATCAGGAATTATTGTGGATGTAAAGGTCTTTACAAGAGAGGAATGCCGTGATGAATTGCAACCGGGAGTGAATAAAGTTGTTAGATGCTATATTGCACAAAAGAGAAAAATCTCTGTAGGTGATAAAATGGCTGGGCGTCATGGAAATAAGGGCGTAGTGTCTAGAATTTTACCGGTAGAGGATATGCCGTTCTTACCGGATGGAACACCTCTTGACATAGTTCTTAATCCACTTGGTGTGCCGTCGCGTATGAATATAGGTCAGGTTTTAGAAGTGCATTTGGGATATGCAGCAAAGGCTCTTGGTTGGAAAATTATGACCCCTGTGTTTGATGGCGCAGATGAGCACGATATAGTGGAGTGCTTTAAACAAGCAGGGTATAGCGAAGATGGAAAAACAAGGCTTCGTGATGGGCGTACAGGAGAATTTTTTGACAATCCAGTAACAGTTGGATATATGTATTATTTGAAATTACATCACTTGGTTGATGATAAAATCCATGCTAGATCTACAGGTCCGTATTCGCTAGTTACGCAGCAACCTTTGGGTGGTAAAGCTCAGTTTGGTGGCCAGCGTTTCGGTGAAATGGAAGTGTGGGCTTTGGAAGCTTATGGTGCAGCGTATACGTTACAAGAAATTTTGACAGTTAAATCAGACGACGTAGTTGGCCGTGTGAAAACATATGAGGCTATTGTAAAAGGTCAAAATATACCAACTCCAGGTATCCCAGAATCTTTTAAGGTTCTTATTAAAGAACTGCAATCACTATCACTGGATGTTCAAGTTTTGGATTCAAATGGCGAAGAAGTTGATCTTAAACAGCACTTTGATGATGATTATGACATGGGATTTAATGATGTTAACCTTGGCGAAGATAGAGTTGCGTCTTCATCGTCCCACCTTCACACAGATGAAGGCGAATCTGTGGAAGATTTTGCTGATGATGAAGAGGATGAGGATTTTGATGATATTGAGGATTTCGATGACGAAATAGATGAGATGCTTGATCAAGATGATGAAGAGGATTTGGTTGAAGATCCTTTCGCCGAGGATGAAATTTAAGGGGGAGATACTATGGAGTTTAATGTTTTTGAATCAATTAAAATAGGATTGTCTTCTCCTGAGAAGATACGTGAATGGTCCTATGGCGAAGTGAAAAAACCGGAAACAATAAATTATCGCACTTTGAAACCGGAACGTGATGGGCTTTTTTGTGAAAGGATTTTTGGACCACAAAAAGATTGGGAGTGTCATTGCGGAAAGTATAAAAGAATACGATATAAAGGGAAAATTTGCGATCGTTGTGGTGTAGAGGTCACTAGGGCTAAAGTTAGGCGTGAAAGGATGGGACACATAGAACTTGCAACTCCTGTGTCACATATATGGTATTTTAAGGGAATACCGTCACGTATGGGATTATTGTTAGATATATCGCCGAGACTTCTTGAGAAAGTACTTTATTTTGCAATTTACATTGTTACCGATCCGGGGAATGTCCCAGAGCTGCAAAAGCTTCAATTTCTGACGGATAAGGAATATCGTGATCTGTATGAGAAGTACGAGGATGACTTCAAAGCTCAAATGGGTGCGGAGGCAATAAAACAATTATTATCGGAAATCGACCTTGATAAATTGTCAAGTGAATTGAAGGAGGATCTTGAAAATGCTTCTGGACAAAAACGTGTGCGTATATTAAAACGTTTGGAGGTTGTGGAAGCTTTTAGAATCTCTGGAAATCGTCCAGAATGGATGATATTAGATGTATTGCCTGTTATTCCACCAGACATTCGTCCAATGGTTCAACTTGAAGGTGGTCGGTTTGCAACTAGTGACTTGAATGACCTTTATAGAAGGGTTATAAATAGAAATAACAGATTAAAGAGATTACTTGAACTTGGAGCTCCAGATATAATTGTCAGAAATGAAAAAAGAATGCTTCAAGAATCAGTGGATGCGTTGATAGACAATGGTAGACGTGGTAGACCAGTTACTGGTCCGAATAATCGTCCACTGAAGTCTTTATCAGATATGTTGAAAGGAAAACAAGGAAGATTTAGACAGAACTTGCTTGGAAAACGTGTCGATTACTCGGGTAGATCTGTTATCGTAGTGGGCCCTGAATTGAAGATGTATCAGTGTGGCCTACCAAAGGAAATGGCTTTGGAATTATTTAAACCGTTTGTTATGAAACGATTAGTGGAAATTGGTGCGGTCAATAACATAAAAGCTGCAAGAAAAGCTGTCGAAAGAGCTAAACCTGAAGTATGGGATGCTTTGGAGATTGTTATTAAGGGACATCCGGTTATGCTTAACCGTGCTCCTACTTTGCACCGTCTTGGTATTCAAGCATTTGAACCGGTGCTGGTTGAGGGACGTGCGCTAAAGCTTCATCCACTTGTATGTACGGCTTATAATGCTGACTTCGATGGGGACCAGATGGCTGTGCATGTGCCGCTGTCTGCAGAAGCACAAGCTGAAGCTAGGTTTTTGATGCTTGCAGCAGGAAACCTCTTAAAGCCTTCTGATGGAAGACCTGTTGCAGTTCCTACTCAGGATATGGTTTTGGGGTCATATTACCTCACTCTCGATAAAGACGGAGAACCAGGTGAAGGTAAAGTGTTTAGGGACTTTAATGAGGCCATTATGGCATATGAGACTAAAGTTATAGGGCTTCATGCTAAAATTAAAGTCAGAAGAACTATTGATATTAATGGAAAACAAAAATCTAAGATTATAGATACAACTGTTGGTAGAATTATATTTAATCAGCAAATTCCTCAAGATTTAGGTTTTGTGGAGCGAAATTGTGATGATGATCAATTTTTGCTTGAAATTAATTTCTTAGTGGGGAAAAAGCAACTTGGCAAAATTATAGACAAATGTATTAAGGTTCATGGTGCGGAGCGTACATCTCAGGTTTTGGATGGAATTAAGGCTCAGGGATTTAAATATTCTACTAAGGGTGCAATTACTGTGGCAGTTTGTGATGCTGTTATTCCGCCTGCCAAAAAAGAGATACTCGCAAAGGCAGAGGAAGAGGTAGAAACTATTTCGCGTCAATTTAGGCGTGGACTTATTTCCGATAAAGAAAGATGTTCTCATGTGTTGAAAATTTGGGATAAAGCTACTAGTGATGTTACTGATGCTCTTCAAAAAAATCTGGATAAATATAATCCAATTTATATGATGGCAGATTCGGGGGCCCGTGGTTCTATGAGCCAAATTAGACAGCTTGCTGGTATGCGTGGTTTGATCGCAAATACTTCCGGTGCAGTTATTGAAATTCCAATTCGTGCGAATTATCGTGAGGGTTTGAATATTTTGGAATACTTTATTTCATCACGTGGTGCAAGAAAAGGTCTTGCGGATACGGCTTTACGTACGGCTGACTCAGGATACCTTACTAGAAGACTTGTGGATGTTTCTCAGGATGTTATTATACATGAGGACGACTGTTGTACGGATGAAGGCTTAGATGTATTTGAAATCAAAGATGGTAAGGAGATTATCGAAAGCCTGCATGAACGTCTTGTGGGGAGATATTTACTTGAGGACTTCGTTGATGAGGCAACTGGAAAAGTTCTTGTATCTAAGGATAAAATGCTTGATGATCATGATGCGGATATAATTGTTAAGTCTGGAGTTGAACACATAAAAATTAGGTCAATTTTGAATTGCCATGCAAAACGTGGCGTTTGTAAGAAGTGTTATGGTGCAAACCTTGCAAATGGAATGCCTGTCTCAGTTGGAGAAGCTGTTGGAATTATTGCTGCTCAGTCTATTGGTGAACCAGGTACACAGTTAACAATGAGAACGTTCCATACGGGAGGCGTTGCAAGTGCCGAGGATATTACACAAGGTCTACCTCGTGTCGAAGAGTTATTTGAAGGACGTAAGCCTAAACATTTGGCTATCCTTAGTGAAATCGCTGGAGAAGTTCGTTTTGAGGACATTAAGAAAAATAAACATGTTGTTGTATTTAATAGCGAAACTGGGGATGAAAAGTCATATTTGATTCCGTTTGGATCTCGTGTTAGAGTTACTCAGGGACAAATCATTAAAGCGGGAGAGAGGTTGACTGAAGGTGCTGTTAATCCGCATGATGTGCTGAATATAAGTGGTACGTTCGCAGTTCAGGATTATTTAATTCAAGAAGTACAAAGAGTTTATCGAATGCAGGGCGTTGATATTAACGACAAACATATCGAGGTTATTGTTCGGCAAATGATGAAAAAGGTTAAAGTGAAGGATGCAGGATCAACTTCCTTATTGCCAAATTCACTTGTGGATAAAAGTGAATTTTTAATTGAAAATAAAAAAATTCGTGAACGTATTGCTGATGGGGAAGAAGGTTTACAGGAGGCTACATTTATCCCAATGTTACTTGGTATTACTAAGGCTTCTTTGGCTACAGATTCGTTCTTGTCGGCTGCTTCGTTCCAAGAAACTACTCGTGTATTAACAGATGCCGCTATTAAGGGCAAGTCCGATCCCTTAATCGGATTGAAAGAAAATGTAATTATCGGTAAGTTAGTTCCAGCGGGAACAGGTATGCATAGGTATAGTGATGTGGAAATTGAAAGAATTAGTCCAGAGGAAGTTCCTGTTCATGCGAATACGAGAGATGTTAATCGGACAGGAAGTTTGTATTTGAATGATGCAAATGCATCAGAAGTGAATTTTTCAACTCCACTTGAAGATGTGATTAATAGCGCTAACCCACTTGGAGTGGATAATAGTGGTTTGTAATTTCTAATCTTGTAGAGATTGGGTTTATTTTATCGCACAACTTTAAATCCAAGTTGTGCGATTTTTGTTAGGGGATGTGGATTATGAATGTAACAGTTGTGGGTTGTGGTCGTTGGGGTACGTTTATTGGTTGGTATCTTGATAAAATTGGTCATGAAGTAAAGTTATATGGTAAGGCAGGTGCGTTTCATTTTGAACAGCTTTGTGAATATCGTCAGAATTCATATCTTAAGCTTAGAGATAGTATGGCGTTGACTTGTGATATCTGTGATGCTTTGCAGCTAGCAGATGTGGTTGTTATTTCTGTTGGTGCCCAGAATTTTCGCGAGTGTATGCTAGAACTTTGTGAGTATGGAATTAGAGAAAAAATCATCGTACTTTGTATGAAGGGGATTGAAATGGGATCTTGCAAGACTTTAACCCAAGTTGCTAGTGAATACGTTGATGATCTGAGAAAAGTTGCTATTTGGGCTGGACCAGGGCATGTTCAGGATTTTGTTAACGGTATTCCGAATTGCATGGTAATAGACTCGTTAAGCAATGAGTTGAAATTAAAATTGGTTGATGAATTTGGTAGTGATTTAATTAGGTTTTATATAGGGCAGGATTTAATTGGTAATGAAATTGGAGCTGCTGCAAAAAATGTCATAGGGATTGCAGCAGGACTTTTGGATGGACTTGGATTTAGTTCTCTCAAGGGTGCCCTTATGTCGCGTGCAGCAAGGGAAATTGCTAGATTGATTGAAAAAATTGGCGGAAATGGACAGTCTGCATTTGGATTGTGCCACTTGGGTGATTATCAGGCCACTTTGTTTTCTGAACATAGTCATAATAGAATGTTTGGGGAAATGTTTGCTAAAGGTCATAAGTACAAGGATTTGGCAGAAGGTGTGTTCACTGCTGAGGCAATTATGGGTCTTAGCGAAAAGTATGACGTTGAATTACCTATTTGTAAGGCTGTGTACGATGTTATACACTTGGGGTGTGATCCACAAAAAACCTTGCATTCTTTATTTGTTCGTTCTGTTAAACCTGAATTTTAGTTTCCTTTAGTTGTTTTAAAGCAGTAGAAAGAATTTTTATTTTGTAAAGTTGAATTTAGTGTGACAAAAAAATTGCAAACTTCGTGTTGTGGTAATTTAATAAAAAATTAATTTCACTGTTATTTCTTGAAAAGTACGCAATCTACAACCTTGTAAATATAAAAAGTTGTAGATTGCGTACTTTTTCAGCGGTTTTAAGTGTTTCAATTTTTATATGTTGTAGATCTATTATTTAGTTTTTTCTTCGCAAAACGCCGACGACGACGATCTTCTTCTAAAATCAAGTTGAACGTATGATTAGCCGCATCTAACTCCTTAGAATAATATACTCTAAATGAGAACAATCCGCGATCATCTGATTCATACACTAGCCACATACCATTTTCAGAGCGTACCCCTATTT
>CATZCM010000033.1 GCA_958417225.1 uncultured Eubacteriales bacterium
TACTATGGTATCTATTTCCCAATGCCCGAATTCAGTACGATTGTTGATTTCTTCGAGGCGTTATTCTATACTTGCTGCAAGATTCTTTTGTTTTGGTAATTTCAATTATACCACGTCTGCTAGAAACTTTTCTATGTGTCCTATTTCATTTTGCAGTGAACCTTAATTTTTTACTTAATCCTAAAAATAATTCCCTTTTTACATTTAAAACACAGTAAGCCCTTAAAACAATCAAGTAAAAATCAGTAGTCAGTATTTCCCACTATTCTGACAAATTAGAAATTTTCATCCGTAAGAAGCGCGCTTCTCCGAACACACTATAAAAAAGACATCTGCTATTACTAACAGACATCCATCTAAAAATACAGAAATATAATTTAAACTACTGTAGCTCTTGACAATAAAACTTTGAATTCTAAAAAATTAAGAAAAGCCATAAATCGTCACAAAACAGTTTACAATCAAACAATAAGCTAAACGCAATTTTTTTTAGAAGACACGGTAAAATGGATAAACAGCGCTATTTGTAAAAAATGCTACGGGCACGCATAGCTCGCAGCAATATGGAGCGGGAAACGGGATTCGAACCCGCGACATTCAGCTTGGGAAGCTGACGCTCTACCACTGAACTATTCCCGCTCATCACGATATGATTATATCAAAACAAACCTCCAAAATCAAGCACTTTTTAAAAAATCAGCAAATTGCACTAAACTTGCCACAAAATCCGCCCTAGCAAAAGACTGAATAAAAATTTTTTTCTCCTGCTTTGTCACAAAAATATATTTCAACTACAAAAGCAGATCATAGTATTCTCTATTAAACTTTTTTATACATGCTATATACTCAGCAACACGAACATAGTTTTTTAGATCAAATTCATCAATACCTTGAAAAGCATATATTTCATCAGATAAAAGACAACTGCCCTCCACATGAACAAACCCCGTAATTAAATCAATCCCAATCAAAACCGGATTTTTACCCCAACAATCCTCCTGTAATTCATATATTAACTTTCCCGCACCGTCATTTCTCAATTTAAAAAATACTGGATCAGGAACTTGCATTGGTAACAACTTTTGTTTAAAGAACTCATTACTAAGAACAGCATTTGAAACTAAACTTAAATATCTTTTGTCCATAAGCTCATCAAGTATATATTTATCAATTAAGTAATCTAACACCTCATGACTGCTTTTTTTATTTGGTACTAACTTATCTTTAAATCTTTTATAAATCTCTCTCCTCTCGACCAACTTCTTTTCCGTTACAATACTAGTAATCACTTGTCTACCTCCAATTTTTATAGGACATTGCCTCACAAGTCTGATATTTTTTTCAGTTGTTCCCGTACCACATCTAAGTCATCATCTTCTGGATTCCATAAACAAATTTCTCTAAAAAAATCCATTATAATTTTTTCATCGTTAATTTTTTCCCCAAAGTCTTCAGAAATGTCCAAACTTTCAGTCAGTAACAAATCATTCGTTAAATTTAATATATTCGGGTAATACACTCTCAGTTGCACAAGTGGCATGTAAATCGGTTCACTATCCTTAAGACAAATCAACATATAATCATCCGAAGGTTCCCTTTTAGCTACATTAATTATCTGCTTAAAATTTCCTTCAATTACCCGAAAATTATGCAAAGGACTATGTTCAACTGTATTTATACAATAAAGTCTATCCTTCACACACAATTCAATGAATAACTTTTTTTCACTTGATTCATCAAAGAAAAATTGAAATGGCGAACCAGAATACACTACATTACTTTCAACTTTCTTATATGAATGTATGTGTCCAAGTGCAACATAATCAAAGGCCTTAAACAATTCACTTTTCACGCAGTCCACACTACTAACAAATTCAGTATTATTTTTTCCACTTCGCGTCACGAAACCATGCGTTACAAGAATATTGAAAACATTCCGATCAATTTTTTCTGATATACTACGAATTTTAGTTTCATAATCATCTACATTCTCCATGAACGGTAATGGATAAACAGCAAGTTTCGTTTTCCCAGAACAAAACCTGATCGGGTTCTCAGCAAACCTAAAATCAGAAACTATATGAATATTCTCTTTACTTAAAACATTTGCACCGATTGCAATCCTATCCTTACTATCATGATTTCCTGTAACCACCACTAACGGAACTTGCAAAGCATCCATATCCTGTATAAATTTATCAAATAAATGTATTGCATCTATTGACGCAATTGACTTATCAAAGACATCACCTGCAATAATCACTACATCTGGACGCTCTTCTATTATGTATGGCAATAAAGTATTATCAATAAAATGTTTCTGTTCCATTATCCAAGACCGACCATAAACCGTCTTCCCCAAGTGCCAATCTGATGTGTGTAATATTTTCATGCTTTCCCTTTCTATATAGGTTTTATATTTTTAGTTTATTGTAACACAAAAATTCCCTACTGTCAAAATTTCAAAAGCTAGATAAAATTCACCCTATATTCGCTAAAATATAGACATAGCAAAACCTGTAAGAACTCAAAAAGTAAGTTTGAACAACCAAATAAGTAAAAAAAATAATTTGTAATTGACAAATTTATAGTATTATCATATAATCAAATCATAAGTATTAATTTTATTTCGTTAGCGAATTTTACAAAACTTTAGGAAATTGCACTAGAAACAATAAACCGATATATAACCCCAAAATCTTTTTTCTACTTTGAAATTTAAGGAGTGAGTTTATTATGAACATTGTCATCATAAACGGACAAAATCATAAAGGAAATACTTACCTTGTAGCACGCGAACTTGCCGATAAAGTAGGCGGTGAAATTAAAGAATTCTTTTTACCCAAAGATTTCTCAAACCCGTGCACCGGGTGTAGCACATGTTTCAAAACCGATTTAACACATTGTCCACACTATGATCACTTACGTCCAATCACTGAAGCTATCGATTGGGCGGAATTAATTATTCTAGCAAGCCCCGTTTACGTATTTCACGCAACCGGACAAATGATGTCTTTACTCGATCACTATGGAACACGATGGATAGTACATCGGCCCGATAAAAAGATGTTTCACAAACAAGGAGTGTGTGTGTCAACAGCTGCCGGGGGCGGCATGAAAAGTACAAACAAAGATATGGCAGATAGTCTACTATTTTGGGGAGTGCCTAAAATATATAAGCTTGGATTTGGAGTCCGATCCTTAACCCCTGAAAACATCCCTGAAAGCATCCTTTCCAAAATTCATCATAAAACAGACAAATTATCGAAAAAGATTCGAAAAAATTCAAATCCAAAAACTCCGCACTTTAAAGCAAGATTCTGGTTTCACTTAGTTAGATTTCTACACTCTAAGAACACTTCCATCGAACCAGATTATTCTTACTGGGAAAAGCATGGATGGCATGGAAAAAACAGACCTTGGAAATAAAATATTCTAGGAAATAATATTATTAACAAATATCAAATGTAATTACTATAAGTAAAATCATCATATCAATATATCAATTGCATTAAAATTCACTTTGATACATACCACACTACTTTGAATCTTATACATCTATTGTAAAACAGATGGGTTTATTGCATAACAATTACAAAATATCAACCCTTTCATAGATGAATTTGGCAGTTTCACCGATTTCTTTCTTGTAACTATCTATTTAATCAAAATCACGTCTACTATGTAACAAACCCTATCTATAAAGTTATGCAAACACCAAATACTACTCAATCTAATAGAAATGGCTGTAGTTAATCCGATTTTTAAAATCGTTTTGCTACAGCCCATTTTATTTATTTTTTCAAGTGGAAGTGATGTAATCACGAACAACACGATCTGATATAGTAGAAATGACTTCCCAACTAATAGTATTATATATTTTTGCTATATCTTCAACAGTAATTAAATTATTATCCCAGATGTATACATCGGTGCCATCCACAACCTCTCCATGAATATCCGTAACATCTACCATAAAACAATCCATGCATACGGTTCCTACGATTGGTGCAAGCTGGTTATTAATTACCACATGGCCGCGATTTGACATGCAACGACGGATACCGTCTGCATATCCGATAGGTACAGTAGCTATAACGGAAGGACGTTCTGTTATAAATGTACGTCCATAACTAATACTTGTACCGGGATTTACTTTTTTTATAAAAGATATTTTTGATTTAAGTTTGGTTACCGGTTTCAAAGAAATTTTATTTTTTAGATTCTCGGAGGGATAGTATCCGTACAATAAAAGACCTGGCCTAACCATATTAAAGTGTACTTGAGGGTAATTTAATATAGCGGCGGAACTACAGCAATGTATGTATTTAAGGTTGGGAATTTCATTTTTAACAGAATCAACTGCAAATTTAAAAGATGATATTTGTTTTTGTGAATATAAATCATCGCAATCAGCGCACGAAAAATGAGTATAAATGCCCTCGATTGAAACATTTGGGTATTTTTTTGCTTCGTTTACGTACTCTATTGCACGACTAGGATTTATTCCAGTTCGCCCCATGCCAGTACCGATTTCCATATGTATTCTAAATCTTTTTTCACTATGTTTAGCAAATTGCTTTAAAAATTCCACAGATCCAATTCCAGCAATTATATCGTACTTCGCTATGGAATCAAGTTCGTGTTCAAAAGGTTGGTTCAAAATAAAAATATCCCCATTGTACCCCAGTTCTCTCAAACGGATAGCCTCATCAGTAATAGCAACCCCGACTATATTTACGCCTGCCTTTTCGAATATATCAAGCCTTTCGTTAATTTTAGTTCCGTAGGCATTATCCTTAATAATAGGCATAACAGTAACCTTTGGTCCAACAAATTGTTTTATAGCATTAATGTTATGAATAACGTTATTAATGTCGATTTGAAGCTTAGCTTCCCAAATTTTTTTCATGCTTTAATTCATCCCTTTTCTAAAATTACTTTTATTATACCACTTTACGTTATCTAAAACAAGAATTTTTATACTAACGATTAAATTTATTTTTGGTATAATTTCAAATAGAAATATCCTACACAAATTTGCGAAAATAATCATAAGTGGACTATACTTATTTGAAATTTTTTGCTATAATGAAATTGAAACTTTTCAATACTTACTTTTTATTAAACTGTTTTAGATGATAATTTAAATTAATTAGCATATACTGTCATTATGGAATTAATGTGATAAAAACAGGGAGGGTATGTCTCATGAAAAAATACTCAGAAAAGGAACTTCGGCATAGCATATTATCAATATTATCACACCAATTTGGTGTGATGCCGGATGAGGCGACAGATGAGCAATATTATCAAGCACTAGTAATAGTAGTAAGAGAAATATTGCTTGCAAAATACGCGAAATTCAAACATGAGTACACAGACAAAAAAATAAAGAGGGTTTACTATTTATGCATGGAATTTTTACTTGGTAGATCATTGAAAAATAATCTTTTTAATTTAGGAATAGAAGAAGAAGCACGCAAAGCTTTAGATTCACTTGAAATATCACTCGATTCGTTGTACGATCAGGAATCAGACGCAGGACTTGGAAATGGTGGACTTGGTCGATTAGCAGCTTGTTTTTTAGATTCATTAGCGACGTGTGAATATCCTGCGATGGGGTACTGTTTAAGGTATGAATATGGTATATTTAGACAAAAGTTGATCAATGGCTGGCAGACGGAATTACCTGACTTTTGGTTAGATAATGCATCAGTGTGGTTTCACGCGCATCCTGAGAAATCTGTAGAAATTCTTTTTGGTGGTGAAGTTCAGGAAAAATGGGATAATGGAAAACATTATGTCAGCAGAACAAATGCAACAGTAGTAACTGCAGTTCCGTATGATATGATGGTTTCAGGTTACAATAGCCGTGGTGTGAGTCAACTTAGACTTTGGTCAGCTAAATTTGAGGCTTTTGATATGAGTTTGTTCAACAGCGGTGAATATGCAAGAGCAGTTGAGCGAAAAGCTACTATCGAAACAATAACAAAGGTGCTTTATCCCGAGGATAATCATCCGGAAGGAAAAAGTTTGCGGCTTATGCAACAATATTTTTTGGTTTCAGCTACCGTTCAAGATATAGTACGAAGGCATTTGCGCGATTATCGTACGCTTGATAATTTTGCTGAACTTACGGCTATACACTTAAATGACACGCACCCGGTTATAGCCATTCCGGAACTTATGCGTGTATTACTTGACGATTGTGGGTATACGTGGTCAGATGCATGGGATATTGTTACAAGTGTGTCAACTTATACAAATCATACGGTAATGGCAGAAGCACTAGAATGTTGGAGTATAGAACTTTTCAAAAGGCAATTGCCAAGAGTATATCAAATTGTGGAAGAAATTAATAGAAGGTTTTGTGCTGATATGCACGAAAGGGGAATTGACGGATATGTAATCGGAAGGATGGCGATCATAAACGACGGATTTGTAAAAATGTCGAATTTGGCTGTTATTGCCAGTCAAAGCGTAAATGGTGTATCTAAGTTGCATAGTGAAATTTTAAAAAATTCTGTGTTTAAAGATTTTTATGCCGTTATGCCTGATAAATTTAAAAATGTGACTAACGGTATAGCATATAGGCGGTGGTTATGTCAATCTAATCCAGCATTATCTAACTTTATAACAGAATTAATTGGTGAAGGATTTAAACACGACGCTTGTGAATTAAAAAAACTTGAGAAATTTAAAGATGATGTAACTGTAGCTGAACAACTTGCAAAAATAAAATATAAAAATAAATTGAGAATGGCCAAATATATGAAAGAACGAGCCGGAATAGTAGTTGATCCGAATTCGATTTTTGATACACAAGTAAAACGATTGCATGAGTATAAACGCCAACATTTAAATGCACTTCATATCCTTTCATTATATCAACAATTACGTGAAAATAAATTGGATGATTTTGTACCTCAAACTTTCATATTTGGCGCGAAAGCAGCACCGGGGTACTATTTTGCTAAACAAATTATTAGATTTATTGTAAAACTCGGCGAAATGATAAACAATGATACTAGAGTGAAAGACAAACTGAAAGTCGTATACATGGAAGATTACTGTGTTACTATTGCAGAGAAGCTAATACCTGCAAGTGAGGTGAGTGAACAAATATCTCTTGCGGGTACGGAAGCCTCTGGTACAAGTAATATGAAGTTTATGATTAATGGAGCGATTACCCTCGGAACGATGGATGGCGCAAATGTGGAAATGTATGAAGCGCTTGGAAAAGACAATATAGTGATTTTTGGAATGAATGCGAAAGAAGCTGAAGAAATAAAAAAAATCGGTTATACACCATCGATTTATTATCAAAACAATTATATACTGCAAAATGTTATAAATGAAATGAGTAGTGGTCTTATGGGTCTTCATTTCGATGATGTAGTGAATTCGCTTACAGGAAAAGATCCATATATGGTGTTAGCAGATTTTGCGGATTTTGCGAAAGCACGCCAGTATGTGAATAATCTTTACAAAGATACAATTAAGTGGAATAGTATGTCGCTTTGCAATATTGCAAATGCGGGAATATTTTCTTCAGATCGATCGATTAAGGAGTACGCAAATAATATTTGGCATGCAAAGCCACTTAATGAGTAATCTCATTTTTTAGAATAGTTGTTAGTTTAGATTGGCTAGCAACTATTCACCATTGATTTAAAGGAGTTGAGGCTTTTGAGTGAATATGATATTTTTAATTCAATGGATGTAATGTATCGTTCACCTACAGGGGCTGTCCCAGATGGAAGTAAAGTTCATTTTCTCATTGTACTGCCCAGAAGTTTCGGTTGCAAGAGTGCTAAACTTGTAATAAGAGATAATATAGAATTGTCAATGTTTTGGTGCGGTATGCGTGGTGATGATCACGAGGCTTGGGAATGTGATTATGTGTTTTCAAACGTTGGTGTGTTTTACTATGACTTTCTTATCGAAAATTCGTTTTGTAAAAAGCGCATCGTTAGAGGAACCTTATCTAGAGGCAAAGTGTGTGATAACGATGGGGAAATGTTTCAGGCTACAGTTTATAAAAAAGGGTTCAAAACACCAAATTGGCTTCCTGGTGGAATAATGTATCAGATATTTCCAGACAGATTTTTTTCGTCTGGAGTAAAAAAAAGTGGTGTGCCAAAAGATAGAACTATTAGAGAAGACTGGGGTGGAGTTCCAAATTATAAACCAGATGTCAATGGAGTGGTTACAAATTCAGATTATTTCGGAGGAGACTTAATAGGTATTGAAAAAAAGCTTGCGTATCTTAAAAGCCTGGGTGTTACGTGTATATACTTAAATCCTATTTTTGAAGCACATTCTAATCATAGGTATAATACAGCAAATTACATGAAGGTTGATCCACTACTCGGTACAAACGACGATTTTGTTAATCTTTGTAAAGAAGCTGAAAAATTTGGGATGAAAATCATTTTAGATGGGGTCTTTAGTCATACTGGAGATGATAGCGTATATTTCAATAAAAAAAATCGATATGACATTTTAGGGGCATATAATAGTCGTAACTCTGATTATTACAGTTGGTTTGAATTTAATAATTGGCCAAATGACTATAAATCATGGTGGGGATTTAATACTCTGCCGGAGGTTAATGAACTTAATGAGTCGTATAACAAATACATTACGTCAGAAGATGGAGTAGTTCCTTATTGGATAAAGAAAGGTGCATCTGGGTGGAGATTAGATGTGGCGGACGAATTACCTGATAGTTTTATAAAAAATATACGAGTATCGGCTAAAAATGCGGATAGCGAAGCAATAGTACTTGGAGAAGTTTGGGAGGATGCTTCCAATAAGGAAAGTTATTTTGTGAAAAGAGAGTACCTATTGGGTGATGAACTTGATAGTGTGATGAATTACCCATTTAGAGAAGCAATTCTAAATTTTTTGAAGGGACGGTCAGGTGTGGATACACTTGATGACATATTGAGGATTTTAGAACATTACCCATCTCAGGTCGTGAATGTACTTATGAATGTGCTCGGTACTCATGACACAATACGAGCAATTACTTATTTAGCGGGTGAAATTGTAGCAGATTCAGATAGAGACAGGCAAGCAACGGTTCGCCTAACGCCTGAGCAAAAACAAAAAGGGCAACAACTTATGATGTTGGCGTCATTTATGCAATATACTTTACCAGGGGTGCCGTGTATATATTATGGGGATGAAGTTGGTGTAGAAGGGTATAAAGATCCGTTTTCGAGAATGTGCTATCCGTGGGGTAATGAGGATAAAGTTTTGCTATCGTGGTATAGGTTACTCGGTGACGTACGTAGTGAAAATCGTGTTTTTGAATGTGGTAGGTTTATTCCCGTATATGCAAATGACCACTTTATAGCGTATGAAAGAACTAGTGGCTCAGATCGGGTTTTGTGTGCGGTAAATGCTTCTAGTACAGTTAACAATATGCCGGTACCAAAATGCTACCAAAATGCAAAAATTATTTTAGGTACAGGTACGTCTAACGGATATGTAAATGTGCAACCATATGATGTTTTACTTATGAAAGTCTAATTTTTGCTTGCAATAAAAAAGGGGCATACCATCCTTGCAATTTTAATGAAAGTCATTTTTGCAAATTTTTCTGGTATGTCCTGTTTTTAATTTTGGGAAATCATATCGTTTAAAGTCCGAAAATGTTACATGCATTTTCGTATGTTTTATTTAATATATTTGATACTGACTCAGAACGAAGTTCTGCAATTTTAGCTGCAGTGTACATTATGTGCGTAGAGTCGCATCGAGTTCCACGGTATGGGACAGGTGTCATGTATGGAGCATCTGTTTCAAGTACGATTTTACTAAGAGGAATGTTTTGTGCTACTAGGGCTGGTTTTTTGGCGTTTTTGAAGGTTACAGCGCCTCCTATACCGATATACATACCAATTCTAATTATTTCTTGGGCCATTTCTACACTTCCGGAAAAGCAATGAACAATCCCTTTGGGTTTGTGTTTGGCAAGTAAGTCTAATGTATCAGCATGTGCATCTCGATCGTGTACTATGATTGGAAGGTTAAGTTTATTTGCTAACTCTATTTGTTCTTCAAATATACGAATTTGCGTTGTTCGTGAAGCACAGTCATCATAGTGATAATCTAATCCAATTTCACCAATTGCGACTACATTTGGATTTGATGCGAGATTTGCTATTTGGACTAAATAGTCTGTTGGAAATGTAGATAGTTCCTGTGGGTGTAATCCTATGGATGCTTTTATGTATGGATATTTTTTGGATAATTTTATTGACTCGATCGAGGATGGAATATTAACGGCACAATTGATAACATGTCCTATATTTTTTTTGGGGAGAAATTCAAGAATATTGTCCCTATCTTTGTCAAATGCATTATCATCGTAGTGTGCATGTGTATCGAATATTTTTTGCATATCTAAACCTCCATGTGAATATTTTGTTTGTTTGAGCTATGATATATTATAGTACTATTTTTAGTAAAAGGCAATGTTTAATTTTATTTGTGATTGTAAAGGAATGAAACAAGATGGATTATATTTCGTTAATTGGGATTTCTGTTGGGCTTGCGATGGACGCATTTGCGGTTTCTATTACAAACGGTATTACAGTGAAAAACTTGAGTTTTTTAACTGCATTGAAAACTTCGTTGGTTTTCGGATTCTTTCAAGCTTTTATGCCTATGATAGGTTGGACTATAGGAAAAATGGGAGAGAGTTTTATGGGTCAAATTGATCACTGGATTGCGTTTTTGCTGCTTTCATATATTGGTGGTAAAATGATTTGGGATGTGTTTCATCCTGAAGTTCTGCGTGAAAGTGAAGACAGTAATGTAGGTTTAAGAAAAGAAGTGCCTTTTAAAACTTTGATGATGTTGGCACTTGCAACAAGCATAGATGCTTTAGCTACTGGGATAATTTTGCCGTCAGGGGTCGGAGCGGAAAGTCTTTATTTGATGTTAGTTGCAGTGTCAGTTATTGGAGTTGTTACTTTTGCCATTAGTCTTGTTGGATCTTTTATAGGGAAAAGTGTTGCGTCTTTAGGGAAAAAGTCTGAACGTAAGATTTTTAACCCTAATTTATGGGGTGGAGCGATATTGATAGCTATTGGACTTAAGATCCTTTTTGAACATTTATTTGAATTTTGAAAAAATGGTACACTAAAATGGAGGAGGTATTTTTAATATGGATTTTAAATTGCATTCAAAGTATAGCCCAACTGGAGATCAGCCTAAAGCTATAAGTGAGTTAGTTGACGGACTTAATTGCGGTATAAAAGAGCAAACTTTATTGGGAGTTACCGGATCAGGAAAAACGTTTACTATGGCTAATGTTATCGCGAAAGTTAATCGTCCTACTTTGGTTATCGCTCACAACAAAACTTTAGCTGCTCAATTGTGTAGTGAATTTCGTGAATTCTTTCCTGAAAATGCAGTGGAGTATTTTGTGTCGTATTATGATTATTATCAGCCAGAATCGTATATTCCTGGTACGGACACGTATATTGAAAAAGATTCGTCTATAAATGATGAAATCGATAAATTGCGACATTCTGCCACTTCTGCGCTTTCAGAAAGAAAAGACGTTATTATTGTGGCTAGTGTTTCGTGTATATACAGTCTCGGAAATCCGATTGATTATAAAACTATGGTGATTTCACTTAGACCGGGCATGCAAAAAGATCGGGATAGTTTGCTTAAAAAGTTAGTTGAACTTCAGTATGAGAGGAATGACGTTAATTTTACTAGAAATAAGTTCAGAGTGCGTGGAGATGTGGTGGAAATTTTTCCGGCTAATGCAACGGATACCGCTATTCGAGTGGAATTTTTCGGCGATGAAATAGATAGAATTAGTGAAATTAATATCTTAACAGGTCAAGTAAAGGCTGTTATAAAACATGCTGCCATATTTCCTGCGTCTCATTATATTATACCGGCTGAAAAAATGGTTGGTGCTGTTCAGCAAATACGTGCTGAACTTGAGAAACAGGTTGAGAAATTTCGCAGTGAGGACAAGCTGATTGAAGCTCAGAGAATTCGTCAACGAACAGAATATGATATGGAGATGCTTAGCGAAATTGGGTTTTGTAAAGGGATCGAGAATTATTCACGGATTATGTCCGGTAGGCAACCAGGTAGTTCTCCTTTTACGTTGATGGATTATTTCCCGGATGACTTTCTTTTAATGATAGATGAGTCACATGTAACTGTACCACAAATTCGAGCAATGTACGCGGGAGACCGTGCTCGAAAGAAAAATTTGATAGAATACGGTTTTAGACTTCCTTCGGCATATGATAACAGACCTCTTGATTTTGATGAGTTTTATAGTAAAATTAATCAAGTTGTGTTTGTTAGTGCAACTCCAGGCGATTTTGAACTTGAAAAAAGTGAGCGTATTGTGGAACAAGTTATACGTCCTACTGGGCTTTTGGATCCGGTTATTACGGTGAAATCTACAGATGGTCAGATGGACGATATCATATCTCAGATTAATCTTCGTGTGTCGAGAAATGAACGTGTGCTTATTACTACCCTTACGAAAAAAATGGCTGAGGACCTTACTGAATATCTTACGGAGATGGGGATTAAGGTTAAGTATATGCACTTCGGTGTAGATACCGTTGAAAGAATGGAAATTGTGCGCGACCTAAGACTAGGGAAGTTTGACGTGCTTGTGGGGATTAATTTGCTTCGTGAAGGACTGGATATCCCTGAAGTGTCTTTGGTTGCTATACTGGATGCGGATAAGGAGGGATTTCTACGTTCGTATCGGTCTCTGATACAGACTATCGGACGTGCTGCCAGAAACGTTGACGGAGAAGTGATTATGTATGCTAATGAGGTTACTCCTTCGATGGAAATGGCTTTGACTGAAACTGAGCGCAGACGTGGTATTCAACAAGCGTATAATGAAAAACACGGGATTATTCCTAAAACAATTCGAAAGGATGTTGCTGATGTGTTGGAAATTTCTAGTGACTCAGATGACAATGTTGAACATATGGATGTGTCACAAATGTCCCGTACTGAGCGTGAAAAATTAATTAAAAAACTTACTAAGGAAATGAAAACAGCCGCTAAACTACTTGAATTTGAACATGCTGCGTATTTGCGTGATAAAATTTCTTTGCTTTCTCTTTTGTAAAGCATAAAACAAAAACCGTTTTCTTTTTTGAAAAAAAGAAGGCGAAAAACTTTTAATTCACACAACCTTCTTTTTTGAAAAAAAGAAGGCAAAAAACTTTTAATTCACGCAACCAAAGTATGTGTAATAAAAAAATTGTAATGCCCGCGATTCTACTCATGTAGTGAAAAGTACCATCTTATTTTTACTTTTTTGAAAAAAGAAGGCAAAAAACTTTTAATTTACGCAACCAAAGTATGTGTAATAAAAAATTGCAATGCCCGCGATTCTACTCATATAGTGAAAAGTACCATCTTATTTTTACTTTTTTGAAAAAATACAAAAACTTTTAATTCGCGCAACCAAA
>CATZCM010000034.1 GCA_958417225.1 uncultured Eubacteriales bacterium
ATCATAAACTTTCTTACTAATGATTATATATTAAAATATTTCCCTTAGTAATATAATACATCTCACCTTCAAAAGCATTAAAACAAATGAAAAATGCCATCTTGTTACACAAATTCTTCCTGTCTCTGAATTTCTCTCACTTCGTACTGATAACTACTTTTTCCGCCATCACGTCTTTCGGTTATGAGACTTCCTCCAAAATCACTTTTTTCATCCAAGCGCTCTCTAACTAACTGTATGTAAAGTTTAAATAGATTTACAAAATCAGATTCTCTACCCATAACATTTTGCAAATTTTCTTTTTGTCTTTTTACCACCGCAATTTTCTTACTGATACAACTCGCTGTAATTGCATGTTTGCACGCACTAGTTAGCATATCTATGTCTTCCTGTGACAGCATCATACCTTGTACAACTTTTCCAACATCAGTATTATTTTGAATTAAACCACTATTCATAGGCAACTTACTCTGAGGAACAGTTTGTTTCTCTACATGCGAAGTATCTACTTTAACTGCAGTTTCACAGGCTGCCTTGCTTGCACTGCTATCTGCACCTTTATCTTCTGAACAAACTATATTTTTTGGGTTATCAAAACTTCTATTTAAATTTACATCTGTTGGAACAAACGGCTTAGATGCATCTGATTTAGTCTGAGCTGCAGCTTGCACACCAGAAACTTCTGTCGCAGAATCCTGCCCTGAACATGCACTTGCAGGTACTTGGGCTTTTGCTGCCTCTAATTCTTTTTTCCTCCTCTCAACTTGCAAGGCATCCTCAACCTTTAGATATTCTTGCACCTGATTTAAATTAAATTTACGTTCAACCAAAGCGCCTGTCGCACCAAGCATCGACAATTTTATCGCTCCATCCACTATCTTTAAACTACCCTTAACACCCTCAGACATAGCTTGAGCATTTTCATTATCTCGATCTCTTTCCATATCTGCAATTTTGTCATCCAATGAATCTATTAGAGATTGATAGTTATCTGGTCTCAACTCACATGCAAGTTTACGAAGCTCTTCACCTGAAAATTTCTCAAATTTATATTCTCTTCTTAAACTTTGAGCACGACGATCTAATTCTTTCTCAACTTCTTGTTGAAACTTTTTCGTCTCACTTCTGTCCAAAAATATAGTTTTTGCCATTTTAGTGTCCTCTAGTATTTTACACCTATCTACTTTAATTCCAAAAAATGGACGAACACTTTGCTCGAATATAAACCTGTATTCTAAAAGCAGCCTGTTAACTTTTCGTCTTAATCTATCCATTGCTTCTACCGATGCCAAACTTTTACTCTGAATGTCCCTTTCCAGCATCGATAAATAATAGCTTGCCCTATTTAACGCAAAGCAAAAGTCAATCATTTGATCCTTTGACGACCAAGGCTTCATCTTATGATAAGCACGATCTAACTCACTTTCCATAGCAGCAACCTGTTCTATAGCGGTTCTTGATGACCTTACAATAGAACAAAGATTCCCCTCCACTTCAGCAAAATCTCCCGGTGTATTCCTTAAAGTTAAAAAATACTCAGTTGAATCACTATCCATTGCCAAATTTCTATTTAAAACAACCGCACATGGTCTTGACCCAACTCCAAGGTCTGATCCGCATTCAATCATGCCTCTTTTTAGATTTCCACAACTATAAGCAAGAGCACGGGCACGATCAATAATCGCCCTAGACGTTGGAACTACCATAAATCCTATCTGAAAGACAGAAAAAAGGCCAAGTGCTGTTCTCATAGCAGAATCAAAATTTTCCTTGACACCAATATCTTTACCCTCTGCTATACTGCAAATAAACGGTACATGATTAAATAACACAACATCATGCTCATTCTTAAACTCTTCAAATTTTTGAAGAAGCACATCTCTAAGCTGCCCAAAATGATTGTTATAGAAAGCAAAATACTCTTTACCATCCGTACCTCTAAAATGAACATCCGGTACAACCAAGATTTCCTCTTCTTCTCCTCGATAATTTCTTCTGGTTACTCCAAGACCTATCTTTTGCATCTCCGCAAAATTCGGTTGATAATTCGCAAGTATTCTTTCTTTTCGCTTCTGTGGACTTTCCACCGGCTCCCCAGCAGCACTACTCGCACCTGTACTTTCTACTCTGACACACTTGCCCTTGTATTCACGAGTACACGACTCATATTCATGAAAACTTCCCTTAAGTGACGCTTTTTCATGTCTACCTGTCGGGCCATCCATTGCATTTGCCACATTGGTTGCACTTGCTATCAAGAGCACTATTAATACTTTTGCTATGTTTCTTTTAAACTTCAATTTTTGGTTCCCCCTGTTAAATTTCTTTTATTTTTGTTTAAAATTTAATTATTTTGAAAATATTCGGCTACACATCGAAAAATTTTAACACACTAATTTTTAATATTATTGACACTATAACAAACTCTGTTATATCCAGTAACCCCTCTATAATTTTCAAAAAACAGACATTATCCCCTCCTAAACATCTTATAATGCCAATTCATTGATTTTTTTAAATTACTGCCTTTAAAGAAAGTACACTTAAAATTTCAACCAACAGTATATTTCGTTATTTGCGCAATTAACCCTTTCACTTATATAAAACTACCAAGTTTACAATCAAGGACACGAATTCACAAAAATCGACTAAAACCGCTAATTTCGTTTATTCAACTGTAAATTTTCAAAAATTGCATCAATTACAAGGCACTCATAATAGTTTCTCAAGTTGCACAAATGAAATATAAGGAATATTTTTATTTTTAATCCTTATATGACATTTTTTAACAGCTTAATTAACAGATATATTATACACGTATTCAACCCTATAGTCAAGCATTTGACAAATATTTCACTATAGAATAACAGCCTATAAAAGCATTGATAATTAAACAAATTTATGAAAGACCGTAAATTTTTTGTAATAATCAAAAAACGGTCTCCATAAATTTCTGTGCATAATATTCACAACTCAACCCCCTCAAACAAAAAAAGACACATTACCTTAAACCTACAAAATTTAAAGTAATATGTCTTCCAATAAAAATTCTATGTTTCTTAAATCACATGCATAAATATAAACCGTTTAAAACAAAAGCCCCTTATCCTGAAGTTTTTTCTTTGCTTCTTCGTAGCCATCTCTTTCTGCAAACATCGTGTCAAAAAGCTCTAAAGCATTTGATTCTCTGCATATCACAGCCTCATCATCATGAACAATAAAAGAGTTTCTACTAATATCACCATTTAAATCGTAATCTAATACTATTATCAATTTCGATAGCGAAGCTACTAAAGCAGAACATACAAAGTTTATCTGAATAAGATCTTCACTAGCTGTTACTCTATTAAATAAATCATATTTTTTTATTTTTTCTTTTGTCAATCTCTCCTTTAAAAATCGCTTAAAATCATCATCACTAAGATATTGTATAGCTAAAGCCGCAATTGTAGTTCCTTCATTAACTTCAAAATATTTCACAACATCATCATACACAGGTATACTTTCAAAACTTTTTTCTTCCATTATCCTCTTATAAAGCTTATTTTCTGGGTTAATCATATTTGCAAATTCCTCATCACACACTACATTGCGAACATAATCTGACACCAAATACCCATCTATTAATCTAGTAACTTTCTTTAAAATTTCAGCCAAAGCTCTCTTCAAACTTTTATCTCCTGATTCAAGTATACATTTAATTTCCTGATCTGATAATACGCAAGCACTCTGCTCATCTAAAAAGTTTTTAGCCTTGCTCCATTGTTTAACTCGTAAGGAAATATTTAACAATCTTTGTTTTTCGAAGTATGCTAATTGATATTTATCTATTAAATTAGTAAAATCCTCATCACTCAAATCATTAATACATTTTTCAGTTAATTTACTATCTCTAAAAAATTCACTCTTTGTAAGGTCCTTCACATCATCTAAAGTAATTTTGCCCTCTTTTGAAGCTAGTTTACTCACATCACAAATAAGTTTTTTTCTTACCTCAGGATCTTTTATAAATCTATCCAAAAAAATATATACTGGCACTTCTTCTGTATCATGAGTAATATTAAAATTAATTTTATTTTTAAACTTACATAACAAATCAAATTTTTCTTGTTTGATTAACGTTAAAACAAAGTCATTATACTCCCCAAGTTCACTGTATTTTTCCAATAATACTTCCACAATATCCCAACGGTGTGCATTAGCCAGCTTACTTGCCAACATTCCTCTAATTAATGGAATACATTCAGCCACTTTTTCTACAACCTCATTTTTGGATCTCACTATACAGTCTAGCATAGTTCCATATGGGTTTTTCACACCAAAAACATCTAGATTTAAATCCTTTATCATATTCACATCTGTTACAGACAATTCTTTCTTTTTTAAAATTTCCAGAATTATTTTATTTTTTTCAATAGTGCTAGCGCATGCTTGTTCAAACTGTTCATGTTTTACATTGGCAGTTGGTAAGACGTTTAACACGTACCATAAGATAACGTTCGAATAGTTCCAACTTTTTTCATTTGAATATATTACATTAATAACCCACTCAGCCAATGGAACCTGCTTATTTTGCTTTCCTCCATTACAATTCACCCGTAAATTAATGCCGTTAATCTCATCGTAAGATATGCCAACTAACCCATTCATTACTCCAATCACATTATCTTCATCTATCCAATGACCTATTTTCTCATTATACTCATTAAAAGCACTAGATCTTAAAATAAATCCAGTAGCAGATTTATGGTATATCGTGTTTGTAATATTGTTAGATTTATTAAGCTGATTTGAATAGTCATATAGAAGTGCCGCGTATTCATTTTCAAGAAGATGTTTTTCCTCATCAACAAGTGTAATTTTATTTTGAACATTACAACGTGTTGCACCATGGCCTATTTGTTGATTGATTTCAAAGCTAAATAAATCATTATTATTTTGGCGTACAGTTACACATACTGCACCAAAAGCATCCATCCAAGAACCCATCATTGGATCATTTAAATTGGATTTTTTTTGTATTTGAACCTCTTTTACATCAATTTTCAACTCATAATCGTCATTAAAAAGTTTGAGTGTTTTTTGGAAAGCGTCACTAATTAAATGTGTTACATCACATTCCTTAATTTTATCAACCGAGTTAATTATAGAAATAACTTTATCAATTGCAATTTTAGCCTCTTCGCATCCTTGTCCATCTCGCAGTGCATAAACTAAGTTATAGCAAATTTTCAGTACATTTACAAGACCAGCACTTAATTCATTCTTTTTCTTCATATATACAACATCATACATCCCTTCGTCTTTTGATGAGATGTTGCTTACGACGTGGTTCCATAGACTTCGTGTCAGTTTATCACCATTGTTTGCAAGTTGTTGGGTTTGGTACAAGTAGTACATGTGAAGTCTTTCTTTTACAGATTTGTGTTTAATCTTATTTTTTGGACGATATGCGTTTAAAAGTTCATCGAGGTCTTGGTTGGTTATATCACATGTAGATCCAGGCAAATGGAATTTTTCATCATTAGCATTGTATGTCATGAGGTTTACTAGATGTCGAATGGAAGTATCCACGCAATCTGCAAACCCATCAGTTTTATCAAAACAGCATTGCCCGTCTTCTCCAACTACAGTTTGGATAGCTCTTCCATTTGAAAGCAAGTTACTGTCATACGGTATATTACTTTTAGGCATGGCCTTTTCCAACATGTCATGTAGTTTTTTCACTTCAGAGAGTACGTCTTCCCTCGTCACTTTTGATGCTTTATTTCCTGAAAGCTTTATTTGTTCTGGTAGCGCACGATAGAATTCACTTACTTCCTCTTTCGTGTCGAATTTTTTCACAAAGTACGCTAGTAGTACATTTTCTGCAGTATATTGTTTTAGAGGACGATCGTTTGAGGCAGTTTCCTCAGTTCCTTCCTGATCATTTATTGTTACAGATAAATCATATAGCAATTTTAGAAATGCTTTTCTTTTTTCTGGTCTTACTACATTTCTAGTTTCATTTCTGCCTCTATTTTGGTCCCCATTTTTGTCTCTTGATTTCGTATTAAGTAGATCTTCTATTTTTATGTATACATCTATGTCGATAAGTGCAGTTTGAATTTCTGGGATCTTTGCTATTCTTTGCTTAGCTTTTTTTGTGGCGCGTTGGATCTTGTTTCGTTCCTTCTCACTCTTTTGTTCTATATCTTCTGTAGATTCAACTGAAATTTCTTTTTCAAGTTCTTTTAACTCTGCTAATTTTTTTTCAAGTACGTTTTTGGCGTCACTTAAGTTTTTTACTTGAAGTAGTACGTTTTCTTTTGTTCTGTTGTGTTGCTTTGCAAGGTTCATAAGATAAGTTATTTTTTCATCTATTTTGGCTGGCAAAGCAATATGTCTTTCACGTAGCATATACAAAAACCCAAATATTTTCGCCATAAGTTCGGGGGACATATCAATGTTGTTACCAACAGCAAGTTCCCCAGTTGGTGATGGAAATAAAGCAGTCATTACTTCCGCGAACCCTATTCCACTGTCGTTCTTAAATTGACGCATATTATTATCATTAACGGTTATTTCCTTTATAAATCCGTTAAAAAAGCGAATATCATGGAGAACGCCCGTTCTTTCAAGTACAGCACCTTTTGCTAAATCAAGATATCTGAGGTAACTCCAATCTATATTATCGCTATTTATGTTCTGAATCTCACTTACTGCAGTTTTTACTTTATCTTTGTTCTTTTCTACCTCAGTTTGTAAATATTCATCCCGAGCACTTAATTTAGGATCGATTTCTGCTTGGCACTTTTCCATTGCTTCTTGCACACTAAGCAGTGCTTCGCGGGTTAGCACAGCTCTAGCTTTAAAAATATCTGATAGTGAATTTCCTATACATAACGTGCTCAAACCTAAAGCTACAGCTCTTTTGGTAAAATATTTGCTTATCATTTTCTTTTCTCCTTATTTGAAATTGTAATTTTATTATACTATATCAAGGTGACATGTAAGTGACTTTAAAATGACAAAAACGTCACTTAACATGATAACTGATAAACAAACTACATTTAACCATATCTACATACCAACAGCTAATTGTCTAACCTTAAATACAATCTTCCAAAAATTTTTCTATATGAACTATTACTGCTATGGAACATCCATTAGTCAAAACTCAGCGCAACCTCTACTACTTTATTCAATCGATAAAAAATTTCACTTTCATCTCAACTGTCATATCAGAAATAAATAACATCAATCTTACCATTGACAAATCCAATTGCTTCAAGTGATATATTTTCACACGGTTCAAAATCGTCTTTTTTTACAAGCGCTTGAACCGTACAATTTTTCAAACCCAAAATAACACGATATACAAATTCTTCACAATATCTATCAATTAAACAAATTTCTAAAAGTATAATCAGTAGGAATCATAATTAGTTTCCAAACCTACCTACAAATATTTTAATGTATTCTCGCCCATATAATTTTTATATTCCTGAAAATCATCATATTTCATATCTAACAATTGCTCTAAAATTGTAACTGATAGAACTTCTTGCACTCTAACATCTGCGCAAACTGCCATTTGCTCCATAAAGGAAAAAATTTTTTTTATTATTCTTTCTTCTTTATTATTTACAACATACAATATATAAGGAACAACTGCCATTCCAAACAACACATGCATTCCACTTGTATCATCAATAGAATTCTCCGCTTCTTTTTCCTTGCAAAAATACATACACTCAGGAACCGCTTCTTTAAAATCTATATATAGTTTATCGTAGTTCACAATCATCACCTCCCTAATCCATTATTCAATTTACCTTTAAAATCCTATATTGCTTTCTAACACTATCTCTTTATGTAGTTTCTCTGTCTAAATAAATATATCAGATAAAATACGAATTTTAGTACCATCTATATCTACAATAAGATATTGAGCAACAACGCCTATACATTTATAACTTTTCCCACTTGTTATATTAATGTCTTTATCACAATCATCTGGATGTACAGTAAATTTGCTTAATTTATTCAAATCAATTTTGCCATAACTATTAACATAAGTTTTTTTCAAATACCCTGGTTTATAATTATAGCAGTACACAAAAGCATTATCAAGCTCACAAATTGTCTCACTCAAATTCATATTTTCACTATCATAAAAAAAATATACCAACTCTGCAAAATCATCTTCCAACGCAACAGCCTCGAAACCCACATGATAATATGGAGCAAATTCCCCATCGCTTACTACAATGTTTGCTAAAGTAAATTTAAAATCAATATCATAAATCAAACAATTTTTCTTATTTTTAATCAATTCTATATTAAATTTCTTATCTTTATTTACGTCCTTAATCCATTGAATTACAGCCTTTCTTATTTGTTTATAATTATATTGCATCACGTCACATACCTCCTATTAACACAGTACTTTTCTATTTTGTTGCCATAAATCTTTTTTCTATAGCACATAGCAAAAACTTAAAAAGATAACCACTGTATTGAAACAGCGGTTATCTTTCATCAAAAACTAAATCAAATACATACTTTAGAAATTATTCAGAAATTTCACTTGATTCAGTCTCAACAGATTCATTTACAGGAGACTCTGTTTCAATCGATTCCTCATTTTTAGCTTCGAGTTCTCTGATTGAAAGTGCTACACGTTTTTTATCCAAATCTATTTCCTTAATGATTGCTTTCACAGTATCACCAACGGACAAAACATCTTGTATTTTATCTATTTTTCTATCCGCTATTTGTGATATATGAATCAAACCATCAACACCAGGAATAATTCTAGCAAAGGCACCAAACTGCGCAATGCTTATGATTTGAACATCGATGATATCTCCTACTTTATAGTTGTTCTTTAAGATTTCCCATGGGTTATCCTCTGTTTTCTTATACCCAAGAGAAATTTTTCTTGTTTCGCGATTTAAGTCCTTGATGTATACCTCCACAGTATCACCAATTTTTACAATCTCAGATGGGTGTTTAATACGCGTCCATGAAAGTTCAGATACATGGATCATGCCATCTACTCCACCAAGATCCACAAAAGCACCGTAATTTGTTAATGACTTAACTTTTCCAACATACTTTTGTCCAATTTCTACATTTTCCCAAAACTTATCCGCGATTTTATTTTTTTCCTCTTCAAGAACAGCCTTTATAGAACCAACTGCACGTCTTTTATTTTTATTTACCTCTATCACTTTGAATTTCACTTCTTGATTTAAAAACTCATCTAAGTTATTGTGGAAGCGAAGCGATGTATGTGATGCTGGAATAAACACATTGCATCCATTTGAGGAAACAATAATTCCACCTTTAACAACAGATTTTACCTTTCCGGAAATAATTTCTCCAGAATCAGCTGCCTCGATAATTCTATCCCAGGCTTTTGCAGCATCCACTCTTTTTTTAGAAAGCATTATAGTACCTTCTTGATCATTAGTGCGCATAATAAGAAGTTCGAGTTCATCACCAACCTTGACAATATCCTCAGGTTTCACATTGGAGTCATTAGAAAGTTCAGCCAATGGAATAAACCCGGATTGTTTTCTTCCGACATCAACATAAACTTCATTCGGAGCAATCCCCACAACAACACCCTTGACCTTGTCGTCTGTACTGAAGTTTTTCAACGACTCTTCAAGCATTTCCGCGAATGATCCAGTATCCTCCATATTTTCTTGATGGTTTTCTTTGTTTAACATTTCATCCATTTTTTTTTCAACCTCCACTATAATTTCACCAGGTGTAGAAGCACCTGCTGTTATGCCGATAGAACTTGACAACCTTAGCTCATGAAAAGGGATCTCATCTGCAGTTTCAATAAGATACGTTGGACAGAATTTTGAACAGATGTCTTTTAATTTGTTAGTATTCGAACTGCACCTACCACCGATTACGATCATTGAGTCAGACATTTTTGAAATTTCTTCTGCCTCGGTTTGTCGATCTAACGTCGCATTACATATTGTATCAAAAATTTTGGCATTTGTACAGCCCCTTTTCACGATTTTTAAACAAGTTTTCCATTCTGTTCGATTAAAAGTCGTTTGCGCTACAAATGAAATGGGTATTTCGACAAAATTTGGATGTTTTTTCAGTATGCTTGCTAATTCATCACTTGATTCAAATACATAATGTTCGCCAGGACAATTTCCTGTTATCCCTTCCACTTCAGGGTGATTTTTAGTTCCAGCAATCATTACAATACACCCTTTTTGTGATTCTTCTTTCACAATGTTGTGGATTTTTTTCACAAACGGACAAGTTGCATCTACATATATTATATTTGAATTTTGAATTTTTTCAATAGTTTTTTGCGAAACCCCATGTGATCGTATAACTAATACAAAATTTGAATTTTTTATATTGTCAATTGAATTTACCACCCGAACTCCTCTCGACTCCAATTTTTCAACAACCTGAGGATTGTGTATAATTGGACCAAGTGTACAAACTTTTTTATTTTGTGATAACAAATCATTTATAATTTGTATCGCTCGATTTACACCGAAACAGAATCCTGCACTTTTAGCAAGTCGTATCATTTTTAGTTTTCTCACACTCCTGCATATTATTTCTCAAAGATATAATTTCGTTCATTACTTTCCTAATGGCATCACGAAGTTCACTACCCTTTTCATTTTCTATACCAAGTTCATCACATGGTATAATTTTTCCAATATCAATCGATGTCTTATGAAAAGCCTTAACAGGGCCTTTGTCTATATTTGTGAGACAAATTGGCAAAATTGACGTGCTTGTTTTTTTGGCAATTAAAGCCGCTCCTGCTTTAGGTTTTAGAAATTCACCATCTTTTGATCGGGTACCTTCTATAAATATACCAAGTGGATTGTCATGATTTAATACTTCTTCTGAAGTGTCAAGTGCACTGCTATCACGCGATCCACGTTTTACTGGAAAAGCACCAAATGCTGTAAGAAACTTAGCAATTAACTTTTTTTGAAACAATTCATCTTTGGCCATAAAATAAACTTTTTTTCGAATTGCAAGTACTAATAAAATAGGATCTGCGCAAGAAGAGTGATTAGCACAGATTATGTATTTTCCCTCACTCGGAATATTTTCGATACCGTGCACTTCATATCTATAAAATATTTTCATAAATGGACGTACAAACCAAATCAAAAGTTTATACCAAAATTGCTGTTTATAATTCATGCCTGATTTTCAACTCTCTTTCTGATAATTTTAAGCACTGCAAGCACAACTTCATCAAACGTCATATTGCTTGTATCCATCAAAAATGCATCAGGAGCCTGAACTAAAGGAGATATTTCTCGGGTCATATCTCGATGATCGCGTTCTTCTATATCGTGCAAAACTTGATCATATGTAACGGTTTCATTACATAACTCATTGTACCGGCGTTTAGCTCGAACCTGAGCAGAAGCCGTTAAGAAAATTTTAACAGTCGCGTTTGGTAAAACAGTGGTTCCAATGTCACGTCCATCCATTACCACATTGCAAGTCTGTGCAAACTTTTGTTGAAATTCAAGCAAAAATTCACGTACCTCTGAAATAGCAGAAAGTTTAGATGCTGCAGAGGTAACCTCCGCAGTTCGTATTGAGTCTCGTATATCATTTCCAAATAGTAAAATCTTTTGTTTTCCATCTTCTATACGGATTTGTAAATCGATAGTATTTAGTGCTTCTTTTATAGATTTATTGCATTGCAAAACATGTAGTGCAATTGTGCGATACAAAGCTCCCGTATCTATGTATACATAACCAAGCTCCTTTGCGACAATTTTTGCAACAGAACTCTTTCCAGCACCCGCAGGCCCATCTATTGCAACTGAAACTTTTTTTAAGTGAAAATTCAAATTGAGCATTCCCTTCTCTTTATTTTAATTTTTAAAACAACAATGTCATTAAAAGCGCATCTTCATTTGGCTTAGAATAAAAGTTTGGACGAATTCCAACAATCGAAAAACCCTTTGACATATAAAGTCGAATTGCAGACAAATTTGATTTTCGAACCTCTAATGTCATAAAAGATAAGTTCCTCGCTTTGGAAAATGATATTAACGCTTCGAGCAAATTAGAACCAATTCCTTTATTTCGAAACTGTGGTAAAACAGCAAAGTTAATTACGTAACCTTCATCACATATGCATTGCATACACGCAAACCCAATAATTTTTTCATTTTCAGAATACACGATAAAATGAGAGACATCCAACGCAAGTTCAGCATAAAAACCAGATTCACTCCAAGGATCAGAAAAGCATTCTTGCTCGATTTTTAGAACATCCCCTATATCACTTGCAATCATTGTTCGTATCACTTTTTAACTCCTCCTGATAGAACCTCGTTACTGCTCTTTGGATATCATTGCGGCATTCACGATATGTGTCCAAATCTAGCCCAAACGGATCGGATATGTCTTGAAGAACATATATACTCTTTTCAGAAACTCCTAGGTTTTTTAGTACATCAGCGTGCCTATTCGTAAGTGGAACAATCCAAGTATAATCATGTAAATTTATATGTTGCACGCTTTTCGAGAAATGCGTTGAAATATCAACTCCTATTTCCTTGCATACAGTTATGCTGTTATCAGAAGCAGATAAACCATCAAGTGTAGCAATCCCCGCACTTTCACAAAACACATCTGTACGTGCATCTTCCCTTAAAAGTTTTTTTAGTATTCCTTCTGCCATTGGACTACGGCAAGTATTCCCGGTACAAATAAAAAGTACTTTCATCTAAAATTCCCCTCTTCTGATACTTAAATTTTTTAGGGTTGTATTTCCTCAATCTTAACTTTGTGGGTTTTCAATTTACTATCATACGAAATCCCAACAGCAAGCTTTTGTCCACTATATCCATCAAGCGCCTTTGCGTAACGCTTCTCTTGAATTTGCTGTAGTGCTTCATCCGGAGTCGCATCTTTTTTCAGTTCAATGATAAA
>CATZCM010000035.1 GCA_958417225.1 uncultured Eubacteriales bacterium
ACTTGGTAGTATGACGGATGAAGAACTTGTGAGACTCGATGATGAAATCAAAAAATATCCTACACGCTTACGAATAAATAATCAGATGAAATGAAAAAAGCAAAAAATTACAAACTTTCGCTGTAAGACTAGATACTTCCTCAAAATGGTGATATAGTTCAGAATTTAATATATTTTTTAATAAATTAAAAGGAGAGATAAAGTTAAAAATTCTAAATGAATTTTCAGAAATGAAGGGTTGGCTAAAAAAATAGATTATGATAAATAAACGGTTGTGGAAACAGATTTTTAAAAATAATGTTGGTACAAACATTATTTTCATGTACATAAGAACCTAAAAACACGCAAATTTATCATATGTGAATGGAAGAATACAAGATAACTTATTTTTCCTATTACTATGCTATCTTTACACGATCTACATTGCCTTTTGATAATTATCTCTACTGCTTTTAATAAATTTATATTCTATAGGACTTTTATACTCTCTTTTGTACTTATAGATTGGCACGTTTCTAAATTTACTCTTTATTTAATATTATATCATAATTTATTCACATTTATTTAGTACAATAGTATTTGTTGGATGTCAGACAACAATTAAGAATAGGAAGGAAAATAAAAATGAAAATGAAATTTCTGAACAACGTAAAATCAAAAAAAATAGGCTTAGGTATGGTGCTAGCACTAACTCTAGCAAGTTCGACATTGTCTGTAATTGCTTTTGTAAAAGCAAACCATGTTTCACATGCAATAGATTGTCATGGTAGCTATTGCCCTCCACCTCCAGGAGATCACGGCTCTAACGGTGGACATTGCCCACCTCCAAGGGATCACGGTCCTGGAGACAGACACTGCCCACTACCAGAAGATCGTGGTCCTGGTAACAGACGCTGCTCACCTCCAGAAAGTCACGAACCAGATTATAAAAGATGTCCCTCTTCAGAAGACCGTGAATTGGAGGATAAGGATTGTTCACGAAAGGAAGATAGTCACGAAAAACAGTTTAGAAAAACAGAAGAAAAAAAAAGAGTTTTAACGAAAAACGGTGCGTGATAGTAAGCGTACCGTTTTTGTTTCACGTGAAACATTTCTGTCTATCGTATAAAATTTCCTGTTTTGATAAAAAAATTAATAAGTTTTTAAATTTCTCTTTCTTTTTTTTTTTTTGCGTGGTATAATGGAATATATCATATAATTTGAATTTTATAAAATATAAGTAAAAATTGATGATAAGATATGACAAGACTGAAGTTTGGAAGTTTTGATGTGTTTTCAAAACTTCGATTATGAAAAGTTTCTCGTAAGATGTAAATATTTTTTCTAGGAGGTTTATAATGAGCGCAGTAATATCTATTACTAATCAAAAAGGTGGAGTTGGAAAAACTACAACTTCGGTTAACTTAGCTGCGTGTATGGGATCGTTGGGCAAAAAAACATTGCTTGTAGATGTCGATCCACAAGGCAATGCAACAAGTGGAGTTGGAATTGATAGAAGGTATCTTCAATCTTCTACTTATGAAGTTTTGATTGGCGATACTGATGTGGAATCTACAATTATTAATACTGAATTTAAAAATTTAGATTTGGTTCCATCAAATATATCCTTAGCTGGAGCTGAACTTGAGTTGATTGAGCTCGAAAATAGAGAATCTAGACTGAAAACGGCTCTTTGCTCGATTCAAGATAAATACGATTATATTGTTATAGATTGTCCACCGTCACTTGGTTTGATTACAACAAATGCATTATGTGCAAGTTATGGTTTTGTGGTTCCAATGCAGTGCGAATATTATGCATTAGAGGGTTTGTCTCAGCTTATGAATACTGTTCGACTTATTAAACGTAAGTATAATGAGTCTTTAGAGATGATAGGTGTGGTTGTGACAATGTATGATGCTAGATTGAAATTAACTAATCAGGTTGTTACTGAAGTGAAAAAGTATTTTCCAGGGAAAGTTTTCGATACTGTTATACCAAGAGGGGTTAGGCTTTCAGAAGCGCCAAGCTTTGGACAACCAATTATTTATTTTGACAAGAGTTGTAAAGGTGCAAAATCATATTTGTCTTTGACAAAGGAATTAAGAAAAAAAATTGAGGAGTAAGAAAGGAAGAAGTTTAAATGGCAGCGAAAAAAAGCGGTCTAGGTAAAGGATTAGATGTAATATTTATGGAAAATGATCTGCAAGATTCTAGTAATGTGAAAACATTGAGAATTTCTGAAATAGAACCAAATAAAAAACAACCAAGAAGTGATTTTAATGACGAAGCTTTGGCGGAATTGGCAGAATCAATTGCAAAACATGGTGTTCTTCAACCACTGCTTGTAAGACCAATAATAGGTGGAGAGGGATATCAGATAGTTGCGGGGGAACGTAGATGGAGAGCATGCAGAATGGCTGGTATACAAGATGTTCCTGTTATTATTAGGGATTTGAACGACATGGAAACAATGCAGATCGCTTTAATAGAAAATCTCCAGCGTGAAGATTTGTCTCCAGTGGAGGAAGCTATGGGATATAAGTCATTGATGGATGAATTTCAATTTACCCAGGATGATATAGCAAAGGTTATAGGAAAATCTAGACCTTCAATCACAAATTCTCTTAGACTTTTAAATCTTCCGGATGAAGTTTTAAAACTTTTAGGAGACGGCAGTCTCAGTGCAGGGCATGCAAGAGCTTTGTTGTCATTGCGGTCTGTAGAAGAAATGATCCGTGTAGCTGATTTTGTAGTGAAAAATGATTTATCTGTGCGTGCTTTGGAGTCATTAGTGAAAAAGGCCCTTTCTAATGAACCTGCTAAAAAAATGACACGTGTTCGAGATACATTTTTCGATGAAGTAGAACTTTCTTTGAAGGAGTATCTTGGAAGAAAAGTAAAAGTTTCATGTGGAAAAAATAATAAAGGCGTTTTAGAAATTGAATTTTTTGATAATGATGATTTGGCCACAATTGCAAGATTGCTTGGCAAAGAAAAAGAATAAGGGGGATATATTTTATGTTAGATATAAAAGTAATCCGTAATAATCCGGAAAAAGTGAAGTTGGCTGTCCAAAATCGCAATTCGAATATGGATTGTAAAATTGACGAGGTTTTGACTCTTGATAATGAGAGAAGAGAAATTATTTCAAAAGTTGAAGCTATGAAAGCAGAACAAAATGCTGTAAGTAAAAAAATTCCTATGATGAAAAAATCAGGTGAGGATGTTACTTCTTTATTGGCCGAAATGAAGAAACTTTCTGATCAAGTGACAAATTTTAATGAAAAACTTGCTGAAGTTGAAAAAAGCCAAAGAGAGATCTTGCTTAGCATACCGAATATACCTCACGAAAGTGTGCCAATTGGTGTGGATGACACTGAAAATGTAGAAATTAGAAAATGGAGTGAACCTACAAAATTTGATTTTGAACCTTTAGCACACTGGGATTTGGGAAAAAACCTTGGAATACTTGATCCAGAGCGTGCAGCTAAAGTTACAGGGAAACGCTTTCATTTTTATAGAGGACTTGGGGCAAGATTAGAACGTTCAATTATCAATTTCTTCTTGAATACGCACGTTGCAAACGGGTACACGGAAATTTTACCACCGTTTATAGTAAATCGTGACTCTATGACAGGTACGGGCCAACTGCCAAAATTTGAAGAGGATGCATTTAAACTTCATGATGAAGACTTTTTCTTGATACCTACGGCAGAAGTTCCAGTGACTAATATGCACAGAGAAGAAATTTTACCGGGAAAGGAACTTCCATATAGTTATTGTGCATATTCAGCTTGCTTTAGAGCTGAAGTAGGGTCTGCAGGTAGAGATACAAGAGGCGTCATACGTCAACACCAGTTTAATAAAGTGGAACTTGTTAAATTTTCTAAACCAGAAGAATCATATCAACAATTGGAAGAACTTACTCATGAAGCAGAAAGTGTACTACAGTTACTTGAACTTCCGTATAGAGTGGTTGCTTTATCTAGCGGAGATCTGGGATTTAGTTCAGCTAAAACGTATGATTTAGAGGTTTGGATGCCTTCCTATGGTAGGTATCTCGAAATATCCTCTTGTTCAAACTTTGAAGATTATCAAGCAAGAAGAGCAGGTATACGTTATAAAGATACACCACGTGATAAGGCCGCTTATGTTCATACTTTGAACGGTTCGGGGCTTGCAGTAGGACGAACACTTGCAGCAATTTTAGAGAATTATCAACAAAAAGACGGAAGTGTGAAGATTCCAAAAGTTTTACAGGAGTTTATGGGCACAGACGTGATTTCAGTACAATAAGTATATGAGAATGCACTTTGCATCTTTTGAAAGTTTTCTGAAGGTGCAAAGTTTTTGATTAATTTAAGAACAGGAGAATAAAGTATGGATTTAATTACAAGTCGAGTTAAAGGGACTCAAGATGTGTTGCCTGACGAAAGTTATAGGCGACAGTTTGTGGAGAAACTTATGCTGGAAACTTCTCAATTGTATGGTTTTGGTCAGATTCGTACGCCCGTGTTTGAACATACCGAACTTTTTAATAGGTCCGTTGGAGATACTACAGATGTAGTGCAAAAAGAAATGTACACTTTTGATGATAAGGGTGGTAGATCAATTACTTTAAGGCCGGAGGGAACATCGCCTACAGTTCGCGCTATGCTCGAAAACGGCTTGCACAATAACGGATTTCCCCTTAGATTGAGTTATCTGATGTCATGTTATAGGTATGAAAAACCTCAGGCTGGAAGATTTCGTGAATTCACACAGTTTGGTGCAGAGATTTTTGGTTCGGACGACCCAGCAGCCGATGCTGAACTTATAATGTTGGCAAATGGTATTTTCCGTAAACTTGGTATATCAGGTCTTGAATTACAAATAAATTCTATAGGTTGCCCAGAATGTAGAAAAAATTATCACGAAGCACTTAAGAAATATTTTGAGGTGCATAAAGATAAATTGTGTCATACTTGTTTGGAGAGACTTGATCGTAATCCGATGAGAATATTAGATTGCAAAAGTTCAATTTGCTCTGAAGTTTCTAAAGATGCACCAGTTATACTTGATTTTATATGTGATGATTGTAAAAATCACTTTGAAACTTTAAAAATATATTTGCAGGAAATGAATGTGAAATATTCTGTTAATTCACGTATTGTGCGAGGTTTAGATTACTATACGAGAACGGTATTTGAATTCATCTCACGTGATATTGGAGCTCAGGGTGCTATTGGTGGTGGTGGAAGGTATGATGGGCTTGTAAATCAAATTGGTGGAATATCTGTACCAGCAGTTGGATTTGGATTAGGCTTTGATCGAATTATGCTTTTGCTTGAAAATCAAAATGTGCCACTTCCGGAATTGGAAAAGTGTGTAGTATATATAGCTGGTTTAGGAGAAGATGCGAGAAGAATTGCTTTGAGACTAGCACATGAGGCCAGAAAGTACTCTATACCAGCTCAGTGTGATATAATAGGGAGGGGCTTGAAAGCTCAATTAAAGTTTGCAGATAAAATTGGAGCGAAATTTAGCCTTGTGATAGGTGATGAGGAAATTCAGAAAAATTCTGCCATTTTAAAAAATATGAGTACAGGGGAAACAAAAGTTGTATCTCTTGATCCAAGTAAATTTGGAGAAGTGCTTATGAATGCTGATATAGAAGCAAGATTTAGTTTGAAATAGTGAAATAGGAGGAATCTAAATGGATACATTGACAGGACTGGTTCGTACACATTACTGTGGGGAACTTAGAGAATCTGATATAGGTAAGGAAGTTGTAGTTTTTGGTTGGGTTCAAAGACAAAGAGATTTTGGACAGTTAATTTTTATAAATTTGCGTGATAGATCCGGTATTGTTCAACTTCAATTTGGCGAAAAGACACCACGGGATATTTTCGAAAAGGCATTTAATGTGAGGTCGGAGTACGTACTTGCCGCCAAAGGTATTGTTCGTGAAAGATCATCTAAGAACGCTAAGATTCCAACAGGGCATATCGAAATAGATGTTGAGGACCTTAGAGTGATTGCCAAAGCAGAAACAACCCCTTTCGAAATTATCGATGATGTGAAGGCCAAAGAGGAATTAAGATTGAAATACAGATATTTAGACCTTCGTCGCCCTGAAGTTCAATCTAAAATTATCGCTCGGCATCGTATTGTAAAGTTAACACGGGATTATTTTGATCAAAATGGTTTTATTGAAATAGAAACTCCAATCCTCATAAAATCTACACCTGAAGGTGCAAGAGATTATTTAGTTCCGTCAAGGGTTTTTAATGGCAATTTCTTTGCACTACCTCAGTCCCCGCAACTTTATAAACAACTTACTATGTTAGCAGGTTTTGATCGATATATGCAGATTGCCAAGTGTTTTAGAGATGAGGATTTACGTGCTGATAGACAACCTGAGTTTACCCAAATTGACTTTGAAATGTCATTTGTTTCTGAGGATGATGTCATGAATATCGCAGAGGGATTAGTGAAACATCTTTATAAACAGTTCCTTGGAATCGATATTAAACTTCCTCTTCAAAGAATGTCATATGATGAAGCAATGAGGAGATTTGGTTCAGATAAACCGGATTTGCGATTTGGCATGGAAATAACTGATATTTCTGATGTTTTAACTAAAACAGATTTTCGTGTATTTAAGGATGCAATTGAAAAAGCTGGTTGTGTATGCGCTATAGTTGCAAAAGGACTTTCTGATAAAATGTCTCGTAAAGATATAGATAAATTTTCAAACTTTGTAAAGGATTATGGAGCAAAAGGTTTAGCTTTTACGAAAATAAATAATGATGGTAGTGTTTTGTCTTCTTATGAAAAATTTCTTAAAGATGACGAAATTAGTGCGATACGATCAAAAGTGTCAGCAAATGCTAATGATGTGATATTTATTGTTGCCAGCGAGAAAACAGATATTGTTCTAACGTCATTGGGAGCACTAAGATGTGAATTGGCAACTAGATTTGATTTGATCGATAAATCGAAACCGTGTCTTCTTTGGATTAATGAATTTCCACTATTTGAGTATAATGAAGACGAAGATCGCTTTGTGGCAAAACATCATCCATTTACATCTCCTCGTGAACAGGACATTAATATGATAGAGTCCGATCCTGGAAATGTAAAAGCAAGAGCATATGATTTAGTTCTTAATGGAAACGAAGTAGGTGGAGGCTCTGTCAGAATAAATAATCCACAGATGCAAAAGAAAATGTTGAAAGCATTAGGGTTTTCTGATGAAGAAGCAGAAGAAAGATTCGGATTTTTGATAAATGCCTTTAAATATGGAGCTCCTATTCACGCAGGAATGGCATTTGGTTTGGATAGACTGATGATGTTACTGCTAGATTGTGATAATATACGTGATGTAATCGCTTTTCCAAAAGTCGCAAGTTCAGCAGAATTGATGACGGAAGCTCCTGGTGTTGTGGATCAGAAACAATTAGATGAATTGGGATTGGAGTTAATTTCTACTGAAAAAAAGTAAGCAAAAAAAAAGGTGCTTTTTAATTGAAGTTTTCTATAAAGTTATGGAATTTATTTAAGTACTGCTCAATGACTCATGTTGGTCACTTCCGTGCTTGTACGACTTAAAAAGAAACAGGACAAAGCTTGATAACTTCGTCCTGTTTCTTTTGTCAAGAGGAATTCTCGAGTAAAATGTAAAAATTAATATACCTCGCTTTAAACAGCGATTGTGTATACATTCCATATTAAACTGTAATATTATTTTGAGTGTTTATTTTTTATGGAAAAGTTGGACAGATTAAGTCTTACAGAGTTTAAAATGCAAAGTAGTGCTACTCCAGTATCAGCAATAACTGCTGCCCACATCGATGCATTACCAAATGTTGCAAGCAACATAATTGCAACCTTTACAGTAAGGGCGATTGCAATATTTGTGTGTGCTACTGCGCGAATTTTTTTAGCAAGGTTTAAGGAGTTTTCTATCGAGGAAACATCCGAATTCATGTAAACGATATCTGCACTTTCTATTGATGCGTCCGCTCCAGATCCCATCGCCGCTCCCACATCAGATCCAACTAACACAGGTGCATCATTTACACCATCACCTACGAACATTGTAGGTCCAACATCTTTTTGCAAATTTTGAACAATTTTCAATTTTTCATTTGGTAATAGTTCTGAAAATGTTTCATCTACATTTAACTCCTTTGCGATTAAATCTGTGTTTTCTTTCGAATCTCCAGTTAAAATTACTGTACGTATTCCCTTCTTTTTCAATGCCAGGATTGTCTTTTGTGCGTTATCCTTAATAGAATCGCGAAGTGTAATATATCCGAAGTATTTACCGTCAACTGCTAAATGTATATGAACACCTGAAGATTTAATAATAGGGACATGGATATTAAACTTTTTCAAGAGTTTTTCTTTTCCACAAATTACATCAAGTTTGTTGATTTTTGCAGTCATTCCGTATCCAATAATTTCTTTTATCTCATCCATATCGAAAGGGGTGAGATTTTTATTTTTTGCAAAATTGCATATACCAACCGCAATTGGATGTTTTGAAGTTTGTTCAAGTGTAAAAGCGTATTTCAGTAAATCATCCTGTAATACTTCTTCTTGATAGGCAATTACTTCTGTTACAGAAAATTGTCCCTTTGTAAGGGTACCAGTCTTATCCATTGCAATTGCTTTTATTCCACTAAGAGCTTCAAGAGTATTGCCACCTTTGAAAAGTATACCCTCAGACGAAGCCTTCCCAATCCCAGCAAAAAATGCTAATGGAACACTTAATACTAATGCACATGGACACGAAATGACTAAAAATGAAAGTGCTGAATATATACTTTCATGCCATGTCATGAATCCTAAAAGGGCAGGTATTGTTGATACAAGCAATGCACAGATTACTACTACAGGTGTGTATATTCTTGAAAACTTGGTAAGAAATCGAACAGCTTGTGGTTTATTGGCAGCAGCATGTTCAACTGATTCCAATACTCTAGATATCATCGAATATTTTTCCTCATGTGTTATTTTTAGCACAATTTGACCTGATAGGTTCACTGCACCGGCGTAAACTTCATCGCCTTTCGAGGCACTAATAGGAACGGATTCTCCTGTGATGATAGACATATCAAAATCTGAATTTCCGTCATACACAACTGCATCAAGTGGAACTCTATCCCCGACTTTAACTATCATAAGATCACCAATTTTAGCTTCACTTGTGCTCTTAGTAAACTGATTACCACTTTTATCTAATATTGTTACTGTTTCAGGGCGGAGTTTCAAAACTGACGTAATAGATGCTCGGCTTTTTTCTACAGCTCGGTGTTCAAATAATTCACCAATTTGGAAAAATAACATGACTGCAGTAGCTTCTGGGAAATTTCCAATGGCGATTGCACCGAGTGTTGCTATACTCATCAGGAAGTTTTCATCGAAAACTCTTCCTGAACATAAATTTTTGGCTGCTGAAAATAAAACTTTATATCCAAGCAATAAGTACGATACAACGTACATAACGACACTTGGAATGTTTTCACCAAATATATGAGATACAATGAATGCTATAATAAAAATGATTGTACCTACCCAAAATTCAGTTAGATTATTGTTTTTATTATGGTCTCCATGGGAATGTTCTTTGAGAGAAATATCGTGGTGAACAGAATTACAAGCTTTTTGTATTTTTTCTAAAAAAGTATCTGGGTCAACTATTGATGTTATAAAAATCTTTCCTGTGGTAAATGCAACTGATGCAGAAGTTACAGAATCTATATCTAAAAGTTTTTTTTCTATCTCCGATGCGCAAATTTCGCAACACAAATTTCTTATATCATACACACGATTAAATACATGCCCATTATTTGATATTTTACATCCACACTCACGTGAATGTTCATGTGAAACTATACTTGCAGTTTTGTCTGGATCTATTAAAGTTGCCTCTGGTTCAATTTTTTTTATTTCCGTTGCAATTTCATCGAATAGTTGATTATTTTCTTCTGTTTTTACACGAAGCTTTCTTGTGGTAAAATCAACTGATGCGCTTTTAATCCCTTGCATATTTGAAATTTTGTTTTCTATTTTTGCTGCACAGTTGGCACAGTCCAACCCCTCAATTAAATACGTTTTTTCCTTCATACTAACACCATCCCTTCATAACTTACTTTTTCATTTTACAATGCTTTTACTAAGTTTTCAAGAAAAAAATATTAATGCGAAAAATAACCCTGTTTGTTACACTACGATTTTATCAAAAGGTGTTTATTGAAAAAAAAAATTAACTTTATCTGCAGAAATATATAAAATCTCTGTTTCCATAAAATTTCGATACAATTCAACAAAGTTCATATTACATATGAAAAATAATCTGCACTTACAATCTAGATTCATTTGAAAATATTATCAAAAAAACTTGAATATTTTTCTTTTATGATATATAATGAATAAATATGTAAGAAGGAGTGATAACAATGGGTTCAAAGTTAAAAAGTCTAGGAGTTTTTGGAATGGAAGCTTTTATCGTAGAAGTCGAAGCTGATATTTCAAGAGGATTACCGTCTTTTGATGTAGTGGGTTTACCAGATGCATCCGTAAAGGAATCTCGTGATCGAGTAAGAGCTGCCATAAAGAACAGTGGATTTAGTTTTCCCGTGGGTAGAATTACTGTGAACTTAGCTCCTGCGGACATGAAGAAACAAGGTTCTATATATGATTTGCCTATATTGATATCACTGCTAAAAGCTTCTGAACAAATCGATGTTGATACGTCAAATAGCGTATTCATTGGAGAACTTTCTCTTTTTGGCGAAGTAAGGCCTATAACTGGAGTTTTACCTATGACTATAAAAGCTTTTGAGGCAGGTTACGAGAAAATATTTGTTCCGGAAGCCAATGCAAACGAGGGCTCAATTGTGGAAGGAATTGATGTTATTGCAGTAAAAGATATCGATACTTTGCTGCTTCACTTAAGTGGCAAAAAAATAATTGCTCCGACTAAATTCCATGAACAAAATGACGCTTTTGCATCAATTGTGCCAGACTTTTCTGAAGTGAAAGGTCAACTTGAAGCAAAGCGTGCAATGGAAATTTCAGCTGCAGGTGGTCATAATATTATTTTGGTTGGCCCTCCAGGTTCGGGCAAAAGCATGCTTGCCAAAAGGTTACCGTCTATTTTACCTGATATGACGTTTGAAGAACAAATTGAGACAACGAAAATTCATTCTATTGCTGGAATGATATCAGATGGAGAACCACTTATAAAATCTCGTCCATTTCGGGCTCCACATCATACAATATCTCCAGCAGGCCTTTCCGGAGGAGGGAGTATCCCGAAACCTGGAGAACTTTCACTTGCTCACCATGGAGTGTTGTTTTTAGACGAACTTCCTGAATTTGCACGTACTACTATGGAAGTCCTGCGACAACCGATTGAAGATGGAATTGTTACAATATCACGTGTAAGTGGGACTTTAACGTATCCGTGTTCTGCAATGGTAGTGGCTGCTATGAATCCTTGTCCATGTGGGTATTATGGACATCCAAAAAAGAATTGTACTTGTTCTCCCGGTGCGGTATCTAAGTATCTAGCTAGAGTATCTGGGCCACTGCTTGATAGATTTGATTTGCATGTAGAAGTTCCACCTGTTGAATTTGATGAGCTTTCTTCTCGGAATAATGATTCTGAGAGCTCTGCTGAAATAAAGAAAAGGGTAAACAATGCGAGACAAATACAGAATGAACGGTATCGGAAAAGTAAAGTTACATGTAACGCTAGAATCACTTCAGAACAATTGCAAAAGTTTTGCGTGATGACCGATAGTGCAAAGTGTATTTTGAAGATGGCATTTGATAGAATTGGGTTATCAGCAAGAGCGTATGATAGAGTACTAAAAGTGTCAAGAACTATCGCAGATATGGATAATGCAGAAAAAATTGATTCTGCTCACGTTTCAGAAGCTATCCAATATCGAAGTCTCGATAGAAAATATTGGAGTCATTAATATCATTTTATTAAAATTTAATTTGATACTAATTATATAGCACAATTAAGTATGTTATAGGTGGTTTTAGTGATGATCTTGTAGTTTTTATTTTTTGGATTTAGCTATCATTTAGTGTTTAATAGAAAATAAAAAGATCTTTTTTTACGTAGTAACTTCGATTTTAAGTATTTATTATAAAACTTGAGTTTGTCAAAAACAAAAAAGGGGCTGTAGCAAAACGATTTTAAAAATCGGGTTAACTACAGCCTCTCCTACTCGCTTGAAACGAGTCGCATATTTATATTTTTTATCTTCTGGTACTTTGTATTACTTCCTTTAAAGAAGACAATGTAACTTTTAATTTAGGACTTAAAAAACCGCTATGACGCACAATAATATTTTCATATTTATGTATCAACCTAAAATTCACCTTTGCCCTACTCAGTTCTTTATAACGCTGTTCAGAGTATATAATAAATGCAATGTTTAATCTTCCCCTAAGCTTATTTTTCCTTTCCTTGTCTTTAATACTATTTGCAGCATTTATAAGGGTTCTTATAATATCTTCTCCCAAATTCCCTCCATTTCTTAGCACCTTATAATAATACATAACATGGGATTCATCATCTGCATTTCTTTCTACATTTAATCTATAATTATCCCTGGTTAGATAATCACAAAGAGCATATAACGCAGCTAATTGATTTGTTCCATCGCCATGAGGAATTTTACCCAATTGCAATACTGCTTCTCTTTTTATTGGGTCATTAGATTCCGCCGCAACTTTATACCTATTAGTGTTGCCCATATTTCCTATTATTGCATCTATTGCTGCTATTTGCCTACCGCTATCTCCAGGAATTTTACCCAATTGCAATACTGCTTCTCTTTTTATTGGGTCATTAGATTCC
>CATZCM010000036.1 GCA_958417225.1 uncultured Eubacteriales bacterium
GGGCACTATAAATAATTATCACACTAACTTAGGTTGCGCGAACTAAAAGTTTTTTTACTTTTTCGAAAATAAAAGAATCAAAACACTTCGTACTGCAAATGTGTCATTTATTATTCTACAGATACAAACGCGGGCACTATAAATAATTATCACACTAACTTAGGTTGCGCGAACTAAAAGTTTTTTGCCTTCTTTTTTTCAAAAAAGAAGGTTTGCGGTATCTCTAGCTATCATTATTTCCTCGTTAGTTGGTATAACAAACACAGCCACCTTTGAATTATCCGTGGAAATTTTTCCTTCTTTCCCGTGAACAAGCACATCATTTTGATTTTCATCAAGTTCAACGCCCATATACGTTAAGTACTTACATATACCAGTTCTATGAGAAGGTTGATTCTCTCCAAGTCCTGCAGTAAACACTATTGCATCAACACCGTTCATTGCTGCTATATAGCTCCCAACAAACTTAGCAACTTGATATTCATACATATCCTGAGCAAGTTTAGCACGTTCATTCCCACTTTCAGAAGCAGCAGTCACATCTCTATCATCGCTTGATACTCCAGAAATACCAAAGAGTCCAGATTTTTTATTTAAAATATCATTCATATCACTTGGTGAAATATGTTCCTTTTCTTCGATAAAAGTAACAACAGATGGATCAAGCGTACCCGATCGAGATCCCATCATAAACCCATCAAGAGGGGTCAACCCCATGCTAGTATCAATTACCTTACCGTGCTCTACTGCAGCTATAGAAGCTCCGTTTCCGAGATGGCATGTAATTATTTTCAAATCACTGATATCCTTATTTAAAAGCTCTGCACATCTATGGCTGACATATTTATGAGAGGTTCCGTGAAACCCATATCTTCTCACATGATACTTCTCATAATATTCATATGGTATAGCATACATATACGCTTTTGGTGGCATCGTCGCATGGAAAGCTGTATCAAAGACTACCACTTCAGGAACATTTTTACCAAATACGTCAATACATGCACGAATAGCTTGCACGTGAGCCGCATTATGAAGTGGAGCTAAAGGAATAAGACTTTCTATTTTTTGTATTACATTTTCAGTGACGCGAACTGATTTTTTGAATATGGATCCACCTTGAACAATTCTATGTCCGATAGCACTAACTTCCTTAAGATTTTTTATAACACCGATTCCCTTATCGACGAGCAAATTTTTAACTGTAGTAAATGCTTCCTTGTGATCATGCATCGCAATAGGAATTTCCTTATTAACACCGTTAGCAGTTTTATACGACACAAAACTACTTTCCAGCCCGATTCGTTCACAATTACCTTTTGCAATAACTGATTCATTTTCCATATCAATAAACTGATATTTTAAAGATGAACTCCCCGCATTAATAACCAATATTTTCATAACAAATCCACTCCTATAAAGACTATTTTCCCATTTTAGAAAGTTCTTCATCTATGACCTTTTTATCGAGCCTCTCAAAAAGAATTTCTGATTTCTTTAACGCTTCATTTGGTTTAATTTTTTCATATTCCCATTTATCGCTTGCACCAAACCAATCAAGTACTTTTTCGGAGGAAAATGGCGTAAACGGTTTCATCAGCACAGCAAATGACTTAATTGCATTCATACAATTATATATCGTATCAGCGCAAGCGGATTTATCCTCGTTTTTCACTGTAATCCATGGTTGTTCTTCATCAAAATACTTATTCATGTGACGTATCCCATCGAAAATCAATTCTAACGCTTCTCTAAACTCAGCTAACTCGATAAGCGATGCGCTTTTTTTGAATATTTCCTTTAACATACCAGATATTTGTGTATTTTCCTTACCATCAGGCACTTTACCTTCGAAATTTTTCTCCGCAAACACAAGTGTTCTGTTAATAAGGTTTCCGTATGCGCCGAGTAATTCACCATTATTTGAATTTACGAATTCTCTCCACGAAAAATCAGTATCACGTTTTTCAGGACCATTTGAAATTAAAAAATACCTAATTGCGTCTGGATTATACTTTTCTATAACATCTGGAACCCACACAGCCCAATTTTGGCTTGTAGATATTTTTCTCCCCTCAAGTGTAAGATATTCCGAAGACACTAGTTGTGTAGGAAGACCATAATCACTAAAGGCCATTAATTGAGCAGGAAGTATTAGGCTATGAAAGGGAATATTATCTTTTCCATGAACATAATAAGATTTTGTATCATTACTCCAATACTTTTCAAAATCAAAATTTTCTTTTTCAGCCAATTTCATGGACGCAGTCAGGTACCCAAGCACTGCATCAAACCAAACATATATTTTTTTATTTTCAAAACCTTTTATAGGGACATCAATTCCCCACGGCAAATCTCTAGAAAGTGCTCTATCTGGTAATCCCTCTTTCAAGTATCGTTCTGTCATATTCAAGCTATTTTTGCGCCAATTTTTACGTGACTTAAAATATTCCTTTAATCTATCCTCGAAAGCAGACAACTTAAAGAAAAGTTGCTTTTCAGTCCGAACAGTAGGTACACTAGAACATGTTTTACACTTACGTTCCTCGAGATCCATCGGACTTAATAAGGCACCGCAGTGGTCGCATTGATCACCGCGAGCTTTCTCGTGACAATGCGGACACACTCCTTCCACAAACCTATCTGCTAAAGCAATACCACATGTCTCACAATACAATTGTTGCACGTCTTTTGGCACAATATATCCATTTTCATAAAATTTCTTTACAATTTCCTGAACTTTCTGTTTATGATACGGGTCATCAGTTCTGTTATATATATCATAGCTAAAACCTAACTTTTTAAAACAATTCGAAAACTCCTCATGGTACTTGTTAGTAATATCCTGAGGTGTTACGCCATTTTCCTTTGCACAAATCACAATTGGTGTTCCATGGCAGTCGCTTCCTGAAACATATAACACATCATCACCCTTTTGACGATGGTACCTAGCTAACACATCTCCCGGTAAAAGTCCCGCTAAATGTCCTAAATGCATTGACCCATTTGCATACGGCCATGCTCCTCCCACAAAAATATTCATTCTCAACACTCTCCTTATGTTCTATCTATCATTTTCTGCAGTTCCTGCATAAATGTATTAACATCTTTAAATTGTCGGTACACAGATGCAAATCTCACATATGCAATTTCGTCTATATTTTTCAGTGCATCCATCGCAAGTTTACCGATCAATGTCGAATCAACCTCTTTTTTCAATGAATTCTGAAGTTTAGATTCAATAGTATCCACCACAGTTTCGAGAACTTCTATTGAAACCGGACGTTTTTCGCAAGATTTTAATAATCCTGATAAAAGTTTGGCACGATCAAATCTTTCACGAGATCGATTTTTTTTCACTACAATTATCGGAATATTTTCTACCGTTTCATACGTAGTAAATCGTTCTCCACATCCTATACATTCTCGTCTTCTGCGAATTCGCTTTCCATCGTCAGCCGATCTTGAATCGATAACTTTACTGTCCTCTTTCCCACAAAAAGGGCATTTCAAAGACCTCACTCCTCTTAATTGATTTCACATTAATGGTTACATAACTTCAGGTGCATCGATTTTGAACATAACCAGTATATTTTTAAGCACCACACGCACCGCATCACAAAGAGTAAGTCTTGCTAACATTAATTTTTCATCATCACACTTCACACGACACGAGTTATAGAACTTATGAAACAAAGTTGCAAGGTCAATAACATATCTTGTTATACGAGAAGGATTGTATGTTTTGGCTGCGATTTGAATTTCTTCTGTAAGCTTTGCAAGCTGACGAATAATATCAAGTTCTTCAGGGCTTTGCAAAATCATCAAATCTTCAACTGAACAATTCTTTATTTTCACACCCATAGCAGCAAGGTTTTTCACAATACTGCATATACGTGCATGTGCGTACTGCACATAATAGACAGGGTTTTGAGAATCCTCTTTAACTGCCAAATCTAGATCAAAGTCCATTTGTGAATTAGATTCGCGTAAATTGAAATAAAACCTCGCAGCGTTAACAGGAACCTCATCCAAAAGATCTGCAAGTTGAATTGCTTTACCTGTTCTCTTGCTCATTTTAACGATTTCTCCATTACGAACTAGTTTTACAAGTTGCATTAATACCACATCTAACTTTGACGGATCTACTCCAAGTGCAGACATAGAACTTTTCATTCTAGCAACATGCCCATGATGGTCTGCTCCCCAAACATCTATACACTTATCAAACCCACGTACAATAAATTTATTTCTATGATATGCAATATCCACAGCAAAATATGTTGGGAACCCATTTGCACGAAGTAAAACTTCGTCCTTATCAAGACCTAAATCCGTAGTTTTAAACCAAAGCGCACCATCCTTTTCATAAGTCATACCTTTTTCCTTAAGGATATCAATTGTTTCTTTAACCTGCCCGCTTTTGTGCAAAGAGCTTTCATAGAACCAGTTATCATACGTTATGCGATATTTTTCAAGGTCTGATTTCATCTTAGCAATGTTTTTAGGAAGCGCAAAATCCACAAGTTTTTGTTTTCTTGTTTCTGGATCAATTTCATATAAATCATTACCATATTTATCAAAGTACTCCTTAGCAAGTTCAGTTATATCTTCGCCGTGATACCCATCCTCAGGAAATTCTACACTATCCTCACCATCTATGATTTGAAGGTATCTTGCTTCAAGGGACTTAGCAAATTTATCTATTTGGTTACCCGCGTCATTAATATAAAATTCCTTTGATACGTTGTATCCAGCTGCACTCAAAACCGCCGACAAACAATCACCCAAAGCTCCACCTCTTGCATTTCCAAGATGCATTGGACCAGTTGGGTTTGCAGATACGAATTCAACCTGAACTTTTTCTCCATTACCGTAATCCGATTTCCCATAAGTATCTTTGTGATCCATCACTTCCTTTAAGATCATCGGGAAAAGTTCACTTTTCGGAAAAAAGTTAATAAACCCTGGTCCAGCGATTTCACTGCGTTCTAATAACATGTCAGTAAAATCCAACTTATCTATAAGTAACTGAGCTATTTTTCTTGGAGGCATACTCAAAAGTCGTGCAGATATCATTGCAATATTCGTTGCAAAAATCCCGTGATTCAAATCATCCGGTATTTCCGTTATGAAATCAAACCCTTCAGGGATTTGTGTATACTGAGCTAATGCATCCAATAACGCTTGGTCTAACTTCGATTTTACTTGTTGTATTATTTTCGACATAAAAAAAATCCTTTCATAAATTATTTGTCACTCGCAATTTTTTCAATTACGACTTGAATTGTATTATAACTTGCTATATTGGAATTCACATCTAAAGTGTATACAGCCTTGATGCATCCTCCGTTTTCATTCAAATCAACATCAATTTCCTCCGTACATATGCCTATTGTAAAATTCCCTTCTTCCATAGAATAATAGCACAAATGTCTTTTTCCCTTTTCCAATATGATTTGAGAGCGAATGTTTCCCGTTTTGGTCATAGTGACGAGTTTATTGCCATCCACATTCAAAATTGCTTTTGTTTTAATATTTGGATTATCCTCATCATACTCGTAGTACATTACAACTGCTCTATCTCCGTTATATTTAAATGATCCAAGTGATGTTAAAGCAATTTCACTTGCTTCATTATTAGCAGTTTGTTTTCCGATTACCGATATAATATACTCCTCTTTAATATCCGATTCAGTGTGTCGACTCATTCGCATCACTCTTTTCATTTAATAATTTTCTATATCTATCTTCTGTACCTTGCAAGGAATAAATTCTCCTAAAAAAGTCTTAGCCAATTCAGAAAACGTCTTAGGTGAATCACTCACATAAAAATTTCGAGTAACTTTGTTATTAACTGTTTGCAAAAGATTATTTTCATTTAATAAATTTTTGGCATACTGAGCAGCTTCTTTGCCAGAATCAACTAATACTACATTTTCCCCAATTACATTTCGGATTGCCTCACTTATAAGGGGATAATGTGTACACCCTAAAATTAACGTATCCATACCTAATTCCACTAACGGGGAAATATATCTTTCAACTGCACCTTTAACAACCGGATCATCTGCTTTAGTAAAACCGCTTTCAATCATTGGTGCAAATAACGGGCATGATTGCTCATATAAAGTTATTTCTGGATCAATTCTAAGAAGTGACTTTGCATACGACTTGCTGTTAATCGTAGCGCTTGTCCCAATAATGCCTATTTTTTTATTTTTGGAATATTTCGCAGCAGCTAATGCTGTAGGTCTAACTACCCCGGTAAATGGAATTCCGTTAATATCATAGATATTTTCCATTAGAGAACTGACAGTTCCACAAGCAGCGATAATAAATTTAACATCTTGTGAAATTAAAAAAGCGATATCCTGTTTAGCGTATTTCAATATTGTATCACAGCTTTTCATTCCATAAGGTACTCTTCCTGTGTCACCAAAGTAAATTATATTTTCACTAGGGAGAACTCTCTGTAATTCACGTATTGCAGTGAGTCCCCCAACGCCAGAGTCAAACACCCCAATGGCTTTATTTTGATTATTTGTCATTACATCTAGCCCTTTGTACAGCAAATTCTAATAACCTCTCAACTAACTCAGAATTTGTAACTCCGACATTTTCCATTAATTTTGGGTACATACTAATCGATGTACATCCAGGTATAGTATTTATTTCATTTAATAAAACTCGGTTTGTCCCGCTTTGTACAAAGAAATCCACACGAGATAATCCTGTACATCCCATAATAGCATATGCCTTAGCTGCAACACTTCTAATCTTTTCAGAAATTTCTTCATCTAAATGTGCCGGAATAAAAAGTTTTGATGTATTGCTTAAATATTTTGCCTCATAGTCATAAAAGTCATTAGATGGCGCAATTTCACCTACCATAGATACAATCGGGTGTTCATTACCCAAAACTGCACATTCGACTTCTTTACCAATTATGGTTTCCTCGAACAAAATTCGATTATCTTCACGAATAGCAACTTCTATTGCTTTACATAGTTCATCTCGATCATTAACCTTACTCACACCAACTGATGAACCTGCCTTAGAAGGTTTGACAAAAATAGGATATTGCAAATTTTTTTCAATTTTACTCACAACTGCATTTTTGTCATCTTTATACTCCCAATCCCAGATTGAATCAAACTTAGCTTTTTCAATTCCCCCGTTTGTTAGCATAACGTTTGTGATCACTTTATCCATACACGTAGCAGACGCAATCATATCACAACCCACGTACGGAATTCCCGCTAACTCAAAAAGTCCCTGAATCGTACCATCCTCACCATTTTTCCCGTGCAGCACCGGATAAACTACATCTATCGGAATTAATTCCCACTTATCTTCAGTGAATACCAGTAAACCTTTGCGTTTACGGTCTGGTGATATGATAGCAGGTTTATTTTTGGGATCAGATTGCCATTCTCCTGTAGGTATTTTGTCTATGTCGCCAAAATATAAAAACCATGCTCCTTCTTTAGTTATACCAATTTTGTATACATTATATTTCTCTTTTGAGATATTACTAAGTACAAATTGTACTGACATTATCGATATCTCATGTTCAGAAGAGACGCCCCCGAAAATAACTGCAATATTTTTTTTCATAAATCATAACTCCTCATTTATCGACTACGTTAAAGCAGTCGAATAATTTAGTAAATTAAATTTGATACAAACGTCATCGTCGTACTTCAGACGTTCCTTTTTCACATAGATATGTAGATTCGAGGTCAGATATGTGTAACTTTATAGCTAAAGGATATTTATCATAGGCTAAACTTATCGCAAAACTTCCACCTCTAGCAGCTTCATCAAAACCTCCCATATGCCAACGTATCGCCATTGCTTCCGAGGTTTTCAATCTCATAAACCGTTCAATTAGGAAAACTGATTTTTCGCCATGACCGTATGGAAAACTGTCCTCAACTGCATAAAAAGGTTGTTTTTCCCAGGCACCAGTCTTTTCGTTTTTCACATTTCTTGTAGACACTTTATAGAACTGAGCTTTACAAAGATCATGCAATAATGCGCATATGGCAAAGCTTTCCTCGGAGTCTTCTTCTGGGTTAAAATGTTTATTTCGCATCACCTCATAAACACTAAGGCTATGTTGAACTAAACCTGACTCACAAGCACAGTGATATTTAGTACTAGCTGGAGCTGTAAAAAAGTCCGTTTGTATTAACCACCGTAAAAGTTCATCTGACCCTTCACGTGTAATTTTGCTATTATATATTTCAATGAAACGATCCTTATAATTCATGGTCGTCTACCTCCTTACGATAATCATTTATTATTGTATCACATTTTTTCAGTAGTGTAAAGTTTTTGCAAACAAAAAATAACCCGAATTTAATCAACCAAAATGGGTTATTTTTCAAATATCGTCTATTTCAGAGTAAAACTCATAACTACAGGATTATGATCAGAATAAACAAATCCTGTTACAATGTTTTCGAGGTAAGTCACAGATACATTTTCCGATACAAGAAAACCATCTGATATAAAAGTAAAATTTCCTTCAACATACGGAATATCGTCATTTCTGCAGGTTGGTTTTTGTATACCTGACGAATAGTTAACACAATGAATAATTCCGTCTGGAATCATATTAGTGGGAAACGGTTTAGCCCACCCAAAATCAACATGTTCTCCACCATTTAGTTCTTGAGTAGAGTTGCCAGTGAAATCATGATTGAAGTCACCACCACATATACAATAGTTGCCATTATTGTATTCAGTTTTCATATCATTAAATAGCATCATCATTTGATTTTCACGTACATTATCATCGCCACCGTATGCTGATGAATGTATATTATAAATTAAAAGTTCTTTGCCGTTTTCCACTGGGATACGGGATACACTATAACACCTATCCAAATCTAAAAATTTGGAAAATCCCTCTGAAATTGGCAATTTTCGCCTTAATGCAGATGATATGTCAATTTTACTATACGTAGCCATACCACTGTTAGATGTGCCATGAGGTTGCAGAAGTGGGTACATGAGAAAAGCTGAATGATAATTGCACGCAAATACTTCTTGATATTCTGAAAAATGCGGACGTATTAGTTCAAGTTCATTCATATGATAACTTCGAGTTGAATCAATGTCTATTTCCTGTAATAACGCAAAATCAGGGGCAACCGACTTTACTTCTTTCACTGCAAGACTTATGCAATTCGCAATACTTTCTTTGCTCTTTGCCCATGAATTCTTCCCACCGTCCATAAAAAATGTAAAGTCCTTTGTATAAGCACCAAATCCAATATTTTGTGTAACGATAGTATATGGTTCAGAAGTCTTAGCTACCGAAAACTTTCCCCGGCCTGTTATAAAAAGATCCTGATTATCGTCTATTCTACTGTAACTGAAAATTAAGTAAGCACTATAGATTAAGACTATCGCCACTAAACAAGTTAATAACACTAAAATTGCTTTAAATATTATTTTTATCACAAATTTTGTTTCTGTTGTCATTTTTCATCGTCCTTTCGCAAACAAAATAACGCACAAAGTAAATCATGTTTATTCAATAATCTTATGCTCCGTTTAGTTTTAGCAATTATTATACTATAATAAAATTAATATGTCAATATTTTTCAAAATAAATCACAAAACTATTTGTGTGCACTTTTAAAAATTCAATTACTAATGCAAAAAAAGAGCCTGACAAATTACGACAGACTCAAGATATTTTTAAGAATTTTCCATATGAATAAAAAGTTAACTACATTAAACTTACAACCATATGGTAATCAATACGAATTTTAAATAAAAATCAGTCTTCTAAAGTTATACCTATTTTTTGGCATAATTCACACACACCTGGCCATCCACCTAATTCTTCACGTTCTGTAATGCTTACAGTTTTGATACAATTGACATTACAACCCAAAGTATCTTCTGGTAGATATATGATGCTTATATTTTCAACATTCTCCTTGTTTGACTCCAGATATGCTTCTATAGGTGTACACAGAAAATTAGCTTTTAATTGCTTTAGTGCATCATTCATTTCTTTTGAAGTTGGTGATCTTTTTAGTGAATACATAAGATCACCCATAGTTTCACTACTAGATACAAAATCAATGATCCTTAAGCCATGTTTTGCACGAATTCCATTTATACATTGACCTCCATCATCGTAACATATAACATATCTTTGACCTAAATCATCTTTTAAATCCACAAGCAGAATTTTATTCATAACATGGCGGTTTGTTAACATATAAGTTAGTGCAAATGCCGTCGACTCTGAAGTCCCTATTCGCTCATTTTTCAGTAAACTAGTACACATTAAAATTTTGCTTAAAATTGTTCTTTCTGTATAAGGGGCTCTTTCAAAAAGTTCAAACCTTCTTTCTACCTCAAATTGATCAGCGTCAAAATCATCAATAATAGGTTCAAGTTCTGCTTGAAGTTCACGCATTGTTAAATCAATATCCATGAGCGCTTCTTCCTCAGTGTTTTCATTTCTGTCAGAACTTACACTAGGTTCACTTCTATCAGTAAACTGATCTTTTACTTGACTTGGTGGGATTCCATTAGGGTTAGATGCCATTACTGTATTTGTACAAGTTGATAAAAATACGGACATAATTGCTACAAAATTACAGAAACGTTTTTTTTTCATAATATCCCAGTCCTTTACTATTTATTACTTAAAGATTATAGCATAATTTAATTTGATATGCAACATTTTCCAAATCAAAATATAAAGATAGGTTGTTTTCAATAAAGGCAAGCCACATTCTACGTGCACAATATTACAATATTGTATATTTTTACACAATAATAGGTTAGAGTTTACTATTCCCTTCGGTCCAAAAAATTTTTTATTACTTTAATTGACATTTGTGATGCAGATTGCTTAAATTTAATATAGTCAAACACTTCACTGTTACTTGCGTCATCCGATATACTGCGAATAACAACAAACGGAACCTGATGCAAATAACAAACCTGACCAATACTTCCACTTTCCATATCACACGCAATCGCAGAAAACTCTTGTGCAATTAAATCATGTTTGTGTTTATCTGCAATAAATTGGTCTCCAGTTGCAATTGTTCCAATATGATAGTCTTTGTTTTCTTTTTTTAAAATTTCGCTAAAAATATCAACAAGTTTCACATCACACGGAAACCTTACCCTGTTTGGTCCCAAAACAAATCCTTTTTCATTTCCAAATGAAGTTAAATCTACATCATATTGAACGGTATCCCTTGCTATAACTATATCTTCGTATTTTACAGTACTTGATAGACCTCCTGCTATTCCAATGCATATTATTGAATCTGGGAGATATTTTAAAATCATAGTCTCAACCCCAATTGCTGCATTCACTTTACCTACACCACATTCAAGAACTACACACTTTTGACCGTTATAAATTCCTAACGTATACTCTAAAAACCCAATTTTTTCTGTTTTTTTTTCAGATAGCAACTTTTTTATTCCGTTAATTTCTTCATCCATTGCTCCAATAATTCCAAGCATCTTATCCATTCCCTCGCCTAACTATATTTTTCTAAGACAACCTCGTATTTTTTCATTTGCAAGAGTTGTCTGATCATCATGCCCAGGATATACTATATATTTGTCACTTAAAAGAGACAGTCTTTTCAAAGACCTTTGCATCATTGAACTGTTTCCTGTGGGTAAATCACATCTTCCTGCACAACCTAAAAACATCGTATCTCCTGAAAAAATATTATCACCAATGATGTAACAAACACTACCAATCGTATGCCCCGGAGTATGCATCACCTCGATTATATAATCACCAAAAGGCAATCTGTCTCCATCATTTACAAAAATATCTACATCAAATGGTTTAACTTGTTTGCTTAAGTTTAGCTCCGGTGTCGTAGGAAAGTCACGTTCTTGACTACAAAGTACAACTTTTGCACCTGTGTATTTTTTTATCTCAGATACCCCGTATACGTGATCGAAATGTCCATGTGTTAGTAATATATATTCAAGCTTGCCCGGCATCAAATCAAACTTTTCTTTCAGCTCTTTTGGAAATCCTCCCGGATCAACTATAAACGCCCTTTGCTGCTTGGTATCCAATACAAAATAACAATTTTCTTTTAAGTAATTCACCTGAATTTTTTCTATTTTTATCATCTGATCATGCACTCTCCTTAATTTGTAATGAATATTTTTTGAGATATCAGATTTCTCTAACTAAAAAATACATATTAATTAATATAAGATATAAATTATACACATTAAATTTAGTATCTAAACTATACTGGTTTATTTTCGTTGCAATTGAATTGCATTTTGTATTATAACATATCCATTTCCAAAATTCAACATATGTCTAAAAATTATAATTTAACTTTATCGAACACTTTACTAAATACTCATTCAAACAAAAACATTATGGATTATATATCACATATTCACTGCAGGAATTTTCTGCTGTAGCTAGAAGCACCTTGAGTTAACCTTTGGCAATTTTCCCACCAAGCTTCACTCCGCCCTTGACGAGCGAACCTACTC
>CATZCM010000037.1 GCA_958417225.1 uncultured Eubacteriales bacterium
CACTCAAGCTTCCCTCGAGCAGTTCTTCTGTTTCGTGTAATTTTTGCTCTGTTTCGGCCTTTGCTCTCTCTAATTGCTCTATTGCTTGACTTTTTTCCTGTGATTCACTCAAACTTCCCTTGAGCAGTTCTTCTGTTTCGTGTAGTTTTTGTTCTGTTTCAGCCTTTGCGCCCTCTAACTGCTCTATTGCTTGACTTTTTTCCTGTAACTCGCCCAGGCTTCCCTCGAGCAGTTCTTCTGTTTCGTGTAATTTTTGCTCTGTTTCAGCTTTAACTCTCTCTAACTGTTCTATCGCTTGACTTTTTTCCTGTGATTCACTCAAGCTTCCCTCAAGTAATTTTGCAGTTTCACGTAGTTTTTGTTCTGTTTCAGCCTTTGCACTCTCTAACTGCTCTATTGCTTGACTTTTTTCCTGTGATTCACTCAAGCTTCCCTCGAGTAGTTCCTTCGTTTCACGTAATTTTTGCTCTGTTTCAGCCTTTGCTCTCTCCAAATGCTCTATTGCTTGACTTTTTTCCTGTGATTCACTCAAGCTTCCCTCGAGTAGTTTCTCCGTTTCGCGTAATTTTTGCTCTGTTTTAGCCCTTACACTTTCTAACTTCTCTATCGTTTGGCTTTTTCCCTGTGACTCACCTTTCAGCGCATCAACTTCATTTATATTTTTTTCTAATAACCGTTCAGTTTCTTTTAAACTCCTTTGAATTGCCTCCTTTTCTGCAGTTACATGCTCAAATGCTATAGTTTTTGAATTACAATCATCGGCCAAATGTTTAATTTTAGATTCTGCCTTATCCATATTCGTATTAAAATTCTTTTTAAGCTCTAATATTTTGTCATTTAAACTTTTAATATCATTAGACAATTTTTTAGATTCTAGCCTTGAATCCTGTAAAAGTGACTGAGACTTTAAAAAATCCCGTGAACTTTCTTTCAGTTTTGAATTCAGTAAATCAAGTTTAATTTCAGATTTTTTATGCATATCACAATAATCCAAAGCTGCAAAAACAGAAGCCATAACAACAGAAAAAGTCGGATTAGCCTCAAGAGTATCCGAAATTTTTTGATCAAGTTCATTACTAACTTTCTGCATATATTCAGGCGGATCTGTAGAAACAATATTATAACTTGTCCCACAAATACTTATTTTCATTTTATTTTTTATCATAAACGACCTCCACAATTTAAAAACAGCGACACAAAACAGCAAATACTATTTTGTGTCTCTTTAAAATTAATCAACATTTTCACTTTGTTCAACATAGCTCGTCTTCGATAGATTAAATACAGATGCATCCCCCGTTGAAACTAAATAAATCGAATCATCTCCATCGATCTTAAGGTATGTACCCTTACCCAGTGGTGCGGCTTTTCCAATATGTAGTACTATTTTACTGCCATCCACAAGATTTACAGTTACAGATGCCGTTGGCGTATCCAAACCATAATCCGATAAGTTTTCACACGAATCTAAAACCTTTTCCTTAGCTTTCAATTGGCTCATTTTTTTTATAGCAGCTTTTGCTTCTACTTCAGAAATCTTTTGAGACGAATCCAGCTCAGGTATAGAATAAGTTTCATTTCCATTCTCATCGCGAGATACATTTATATTAAACTTGGAAACAGAATTGCTAATAAAAAGACTGTCTATTGAACTTTCATCCTGGTTTACAAGTGACACTTCAGAAGCATTAGAACCATTACCTTTAGATTTATCATTCTTATCAGGGAGAGAACGTATCATAAAGAATGCCGCCAAACCTACAACTAAAAAAATTCCAAGTATTGAAAGAGCCCATATTTTCTTTTTCAACAGTCAGCACCCCTTATAAACGATATTTACGTAAACAAATAACAACAATACCTATTACAATCACTATAATTGGTAATACAACACACAATAAAATCGACCAAGTTATAACTTGAGACGAAGACACAGTAAGTTCATTATTTTCAAAGCTTTTTGGTTCAATTGTAATACTAACATCATTTTGTCCGCTAATAGAATTAACTATATTCATTAAATACGTTGAATTGCTATACGACGTCATATTTAAAACTTGCTGCGCTACCGAAATATGAGATCCAAAAACAAAAACATTTGTAGATCCTGCAGACTCATTTACTTTTTTTTCTGATGCAGCTGCCACAATTACGTCCCCAGTACACTTATCCTCACTAAATTCCCAGCTTTGATCATTTAAAGGTTTTACTCCAGATTTGCTTGACAATTTCAATAAAGCTTTTGCTGACGATTCGTCTGTAATTCCAACTGATAACGCTTGCGCAGAAAAAAACGGAGCAGAACTATTTTTTATATTTTTCGTATACGTGTCATCTGCGTACGATGCAACGTATCCAAAAGCTCCCAATTCCGGATAAGTCAACTTTGTTCTATCCATATCGAAAGCTAAACTTCCCTCTAATTTTAAACCCCATTTTTCCAAAACGCTATTTAAATTCGTATACTCTGAAACTTGAGCATTTCCCACTACAAATAAACTTTTACCATAATTACCATCATTTTCAAGAAACTTATTTAATTTATCAACTCCAACAGAATCGTAATCTGTACTTGGAGCCAGCACTACGACGAACTGAGCATCACTTGGTATCTGGTCCGTCAAAACATCCACATATTCTATCACATAGTTGTTTTTCTCCAATAAAACTTCAAAACCCGTATCTTGCAATTCTCCATACCCTTGTAAAAATGCCACTTTAGTTTGATTTTCTGATCCTGTAACATTCAAAATCGCTGACATAATTGTTTGCTCTGCTTTTGAAGAAAGAATCCTCTGCCTATAATATCCTTGCTCCATATTGAAAAGATCACTTGTTGCAATAACTTTATGTTTGTTCTCTGTTTTTACAATAATGCTTCCTTGGCTAATATTTTCACTACTATACTGATTTAAATACGCTGGATCCTTCACAACATTTTTGAAAGTCAACTTTATCTTATCGGAAGCTTTCGCATATTCCTTAATCACAGAAACTGCCTGTTTATAATATTCACCGCTATCATCAATCTGCTTTTCATCGCTCAAAACAACTATTTCAACATCTTGATTTAGATTTCTGGCAAAATCTTTTGATTCGTCAGTAAGCGAGAATAATTGATTTTTTGTAAGGTCAATGCTAAACGGAACCTTATCTGATAAAACATTTGTAACTAAATTCAAAACGACAACCACTACAATAGCAACTACCATTACAGATGTAGATACCGCCCCATATTTCAAATTTTTATTATTCACTTGCAGTAACCTCCTATCTCCATCTTTTTCTTTCTAAGATGTGAATAGTCAAATATAAAAACAAAGCACTCACACTTAAAAAGAATATACAATCAGAAAAATTAATGATACCATTCACGAAATTTTCATAATGATTCATAAACGATATCGAATTCACAATTTTGTAGAGAAACGACACATTTTTTACAAGAGAATCAACAAGTGAAAACACTATAAATGTTAAAATACCGCATATAGCCGCAATTATTTGATTTTCCGTAATTGAAGAAAAGAAAATTCCAATAGATAAAAACGTCGCACCAAGTAAAAACGCTCCTAAAAGTGAACCAAAAAGACTTCCCCAGCCCGGATACGCCCCAAGCGATGATATTATCAGAGCGTACACTAAGAAAATCAACATACATATTAAATACATCACAAGCGACGCAAGATATTTACCAAAAACCACCGAACTAAGTTTAACCGGCGATGTAAATAACAATTGATCAGTTTTGCAGCGTTTTTCATCACTCAAAAGTCTCATCGTTAATATAGGTGTAATTATAGATACTATCAAAAAAAGCGGATTAAATACCGGTTGTAATGTAGCACATTTAGAAATCAAACACACCGTACTAAACAACACACTAGCAATAGCAAAAAACACCGCCAAAACTATGTATCCAATAAATGAAGTAAAATAACTTCTCATTTCTTTTTTAAAAACAGCCAACATAATTACTCATTCACCTCTTGATTTGTAAAATTTCCATTGTCTGGAGTTGCTACGTCTATCGAATCAATAACTTCATCTTTAGATTCCATATCACTTCCATCATCGACTTCCCCTACTGATTCGTCGACCGCATCAGATTCCATAGAAACTTGGTCAGACGCTGTTTCTTCATCTAAATCATTAACTGCACTGTCCCCTTCTGATAAATCCTTCATTTGATCATCAGTTAATTTTAGGAAAATCTCCTCTAAAGTACTACTTACATTTCTTAGTGACATAATTGGCATCCTTTTATCTGCAAGTACACTAAATACATCTTTACGAATATCATCACCAGAATTAGCTTCAACCTCAAATTCATAAACTGAAGGTTCAACCTCTCTTTGAAACGTTACTTTTTGAACTTTTTCTACACTTTTCAAAGTAGATTCAATTTCATCTAAATTTCCACTTATTGCAAATAAAAATTTATTTTCATCATTTGATAAATTTGTCGTTAAATCATCTTCTACAATAACACCTTTATTTATAATAATAATTCGGTTACAAACTTCTTGAATTTCGGATAAAATGTGTGACGACAAAATCACTGTATGTGATTCACCTAATTCCTTAATAAGTGAACGAATTTCAATAATTTGTTTTGGATCAAGACCAACTGTAGGTTCGTCAAAGATCAATATATCAGGATCTCCTATTAAAGCTTGGGCAATTCCCACTCTTTGTTTGTACCCTTTTGATAAAGACTTTATAATACGATTTTTCATATGATCAATATGAACTTTTTCACAAATTTCTTTGATATGTAATTTTCTATTTTCTCTTTTGACATTTTTTAATTCACTTACAAATTGCAAATATTCCAAAACTGTCATATCATTGTAAACCGGTGGAATTTCAGGAAGGTAACCAATATGTTTTTTAGCCTCCAATGGCTCATACAAAATATCTTTCCCATTTATTAAAACGGAACCACTAGTAGAAGAAATATAACCTGTAATAATATTCATAGTAGTACTTTTACCTGCACCGTTAAGACCAAGAAATCCCAGGATATCACCTTTATCAACTGAAAAGGTTATGTTATCAATAGCTGTTTTTCCGGAATATTTTTTTACCAAATTTTTTACCTCAAGCATTAAATAATCACTCCTTTAAAATCCCTACATTCTAGGATACACTTAAAAATAAAATTAGTCAATAACAATTTTTTTGAATTTCTCCAAAAAGCAAAGATAAAAATCCAAAACCCGCACTATTACTGAAAAAAGAAAAAACAAAAAATAAAAAAACAATTCGCTGCAATGAAAGTACAAACATGATACAACGTAATTAACTAAACGCCAATTTAAAATTCAAAAAAATAGCATCTAATTGATTATGTTACCTACCAGTCTTCTCAGTTACTTCACCATTATTCGGATTAGTATTACTTTATGAAACTCTTCAACCCCACGCGGATCAGACTTTGTTTCATTATCCCTAGAACACACTATAATTACGTAATTCTCAAATGTTCTTTCTTTAGGCTGTAATCTATATTCTTTAGATAAAAATTCTTGTTAACTACTAGCTACTGTCAAGCAACCATCTCTCCAATCAGTACTATCCGCTTTTTTAACTTCACATTCAACCTCTCTAATATCACTTGTTGTTTTTACAGATCAATCTATTTTCTCAACACTTACTTTTCCAACTGTGGAAAATTCGCCTTTCATTTGCAACTGTACCGATTTACATGCACAATTCTCTTCTGCTGTCAGTGTATGAGGAATTCCACATATTTTCAGTTTTAGTGAATTTAATCCACTAACAAACTTTTCTGCAACACTTACCGCTTTAGCTACTCTTTCAACTTATATAGCTTTTGTTTTCCAAATAACTAATTTCGATTAGCCATGTCCTTTGATATGCAACTGATCAAAACATACTAATTATTATTCATTTTTATACGGATTCTCACATCTTATATATTTGGCACAGACATCATGCATTTCTATCCCCAAACCCAAAGGCATATTATCCTCTTTATCAATCAATTCTAAATTAATACGATTATTATATCCATCTAGCACTTCACATATTGATGTTATAACCTCATATGTTGCATTAAATAGTACATCTTCTAAACTATCATGCCTATTCATTCCATTGATGGATGAAACAACTGCTGTTTCTTGTATAGATTTTAATAATTCAAAAAATTTTATCTGATTTTCGCTTAATTGACACATATTCATTCACCTCTTAAATGATATTTTCCGTTTTCTAAGTACTCGTATAATTGTTTTACATCAATTGCTCTTGGAACTGTTACTCTGTCATTTTTAGTTTTACTCCAAATTTTTCCAGTTACTTCACCAGTATTCGGGTTAATATTCCTTGTTGATTAATGTACATGAAACTCTTCAACCCCATGCGAATCAGACTTTGTTTCATTATCTCTAGAACACACTATAATTAAGTAATTCTCAAATGTTCTTTCTTCAGGCTGTAATTTATATTCTTTAGATAAAAATTCTTGTTAACTACTAGCTACTGTCAGGCAACCATCTGTCCAATCAGTACTATCCGCTTTTTTAACTTCACATTCAATCTCTCTAATATCACTTGTTGCTTTTATAGACCAATCTATTTTCTCAACACTTACTTTTCCGACTGTGGAAAATTCGCCTTTCATTTGCAACTGTACCGATTTACATGCACAATTCCCTTCTGCTGTCAGTGTATGAGGAATTCCCCATACTTTCAGTTTTAGTGAATTTAATTCACCAACAAGCCTTTCTGTAACACTTACTGCTTTTATCACTATTTAAAATTTCTTTTTCCCAATTCTCTACTAATATCAGAATTTTTATCGTTTCACAAACTTCGAAAGATATTCCTATCACTGGCATTCATTTTAACTCACTGTAATTTTAACTCTTTTTTTAAATGTTCCAATTCAAAAGAACTCATATCGCACACACATATTTCTATAATATCATTTGTATCAGACAACCCAAAATACACTTTATCCATTTTTATACATTTGAAAATACTTTTATCTGATAATATTATCTTCGCACCATTAGAATACAAAATAGTTTTAAAAACAGAACATTCAATATTGTTTCCATGAAGTGTTAATTTTTTATCTTCAAAATTTTCCACAACAAGCTTATTTGTAATCTCTGAATACTCCTTGCAAAGTAATAATGTTATCTTTTTTATCAAATTACTTTTCATACCTACAGTAATCTCCAATAAGGAAGTTTTTTCTTTTGAATATGAAATATACTCAACGGCCTCATCAATATTATTAAATATAATTTTTAAAGGAATATAATTTTCTAATTTTATACTTTGCATAATTTTGCACCTCCTAGTGCTATTCATTAAACTTTGCATGTTTTACTACTAAAAACTACTCATCTATCTAAACCTCTGAAAACACTATATTCTTAAGGCTTTTCGGCTACTTTGTGTTCCGACCTTATTTATTTTCCATTGCTTTTACCCTTATGAGCCAAAACAAAGAAAGTCTCCACCGACCACTTTGTCCAGTAATCTTGCGGAAATACGCTTCCATTGTAGAGCGAGCGTAGATTACTGACATCAGTGTGTTTCAAAAATTCCTACACGTTCTTCGATGAAACTCCGTTAGATAGCGGATTTCTTGTGAATGTGTGTCGGAGTTGATGAAAATGAAGTCCCACCCAAACCGGCAACTTTTCGGCTCGCCTTTCTGTACATAAGCCTTACTGTATTAAGTGCTTCATACACGCTGTCCGGTCTTATGCAAACAAATGATACTTCCTTATAGTCTTCGAAATTTTGCTCTGTTCTCGGCAAACTGTAAACCTCGTAGTAAGTACGGTCTTTTTCATTGACTTCCCTACAAAAGTTTGGGGCATACATTTCTCCGTAACGGAATCAGTTCTTGTGCTATGCGGTTTTAACGAAATTTTTCCTTTAGGCAAGCCTATTCTCAGTTTACGTCACTATCTCGAATAGATCGCCCATTTTTACGGTTGTGCATCCTTCATTGTTGATATGTAAAATACCATCAAAAAATCGCTTCATATCTTTGATAGATAATTTCATTTCTTTTCGATATACCCCTTTGATAACCGTTCCCGATTTAATAGCATATCGAATAAGGGATTGCTTTAAACCTTTGGCCCCTGGCCACACGGTCAACCTCTGTCATAGCATCGGAAAAGTAGTAACAAAGCACAGAGTACAAATCAATCAGATTTCCGACAAATGTAGTTAGCAACTGTTGGTGTGATTCTCCGTTGATCGTAAAAGACACCGTATCAAGATATTTCTTAATGTGCTTCTCGATGTCCTCTTAGCAGAGTGTTCGTGACCAACCCAGACGATTGCAGATAGAGAACAAACAACCCAAAGCTACTTGATTTTGAAGTCAATATTCTCAGTGTAGATTCACCAGTTCGTAACTTATCTGTCCCAGCATTTCTTTTTATCCGCTTCTGTAATCGCCCTGATAACCTTACACGGATTACCAACTGCTACCGAATTACTCGGAATGTCTTTAACAACAACACTTCCACCCCCGATTACAACATTACTTCCGATTGTAACCCCGGGCATAACCTGAACACCGGCACCAATCCACACATTATCTCCTACGGTGATTGGATAGGCATACTCCAAACCCTGATTCCGGCGCTCAAAATCGATTGGATGTCCCGCCGTATGAAAACCGCAATCAGGTGCAATGAACACATTATCACCAAAGGTCACTTTGGCTCCGTCCAAAATAACCGTATTGTGATTGGTAAAGAAAATTTCTCCGATTTCTATATTATAGCCATAGTCGCACCAGAATGGAGCAACAACAAAAAATGCACCTTTTGTCTTGCCCAGCAGCTTCTTCATAAGCTCCCGTTGCACTCCTTTATCGGACGGGTGAAGTTGATTGAATTCATAGCAAAGACCCTTCGCTTTGGCCCTTTCATCTAACAGATTTCTGTCGTTATTTGCATCATAGAGCATCTGTTTTTGCATTTTTTCTTTCTCAGTCATGGCAATCTCATTCCTTTTCTTTTGCGGCTTCTTGCAAACCTTTTCGGGTAATTCCGCACTTCAGCCAATTCATAGGAATATCAGCACTTGGATACCCCGCAATTAAAATACACTGTGCATGTACACCATAATCACCGGTTTGAACAACGGCCTTACAGCGATCTCGCATTTCGTAATACTCAGGAATATAGTGCATCACATGGACGTTCTTTTCCCCGAGCTTTTCAACCAAAAATTGATAATCTCGCTGATTGAGCTCCAGCATGTCTTCCGTTACAATTGCGCCCTCAAAATCTCCCACATCTACAAGCACATCTACAATGTTTTGCATAGACGGAGAGCCTGTTACCACTTCCAGGTCAATGTATCGGACAGAAGGATCAAGCAGATATAGTGCTTTTGGGGATGTGCCGCTTCCGGCATCCGCAATAAACAACATTTCACCGTGACGAATTTGAGCCACAACCTCTGCCAGTTCCTTATTTAAGATTCTCTTTTTCATGTCTTTTGTCCTTTCAGAGTAGATTTTCATACTAATTATATTGTACCACATAATTTTTAAATAATCTACCAAATATGTTCGGTACAGCAGAATTACTCCCACCGTACCGCGTTTTCTACCCTGAAATGATACACCAGATTTTGAGGTAATACATAAATCTACTGCTTTAATCATCGAAAATAATAGTGCTTGCTCAGAAGAGTTTAAAACCAAGTTGAAACAAGTTTATCTATTCGCATCTTTTCGAGCACATATAATTAGACGGAAAGCCTTTTATCAATGCTTTCATATGGGAAAATCACCACAGCATTAACTATTTCCGTAACTGTTGACCACAAAGCATCCATTCTGCCAACCCATTTCATTTAATTTTCGGCTTTTAGTTTTTCAGTAATGCTCCCACGCTTTGTCCACTGCTTCATCATGCAGTCAAATAGCTCTTGTGCCTGTTTTTCAACATCGACAAAATAGGATAGGAGTTTTCCCCTTGCGAGCAATTCGACATAGAACATCTTTTATACTCACGGATATATTACAGATACGCTGCCCACGTACCTCGATATGCCTTTTCTCTTTTTCGTCGGGTAGTTACAAGTAAGGAATTTAATAATCACCCTGTATTCATACCAAAGTCCGTTGTTCTTATCATAAAGTTACTTCTTCATATTGAAATTCTACAGTAAATATATTCGCACATACATCACAGTTTTCTGATTTTTTCTTTAGATTTATTAAATTCATCAATATCTCTGACAAAACTATATACACTGGAATAAACTAGAGTCACCATTGTCGTAATCCCAAAAACTCCATCAACAACAAGCACTATAGATTCAGTTATAACCACCACTATCACACCATATACGCAAAGCTTTTCTCAATTAACGTAAACCTATACACTCCCTCCTACACCTGAAATAGACCACATTATCCTAAAAATGGTTGTCACAACGTCAGCAGTTATCTTATCTTCTAAGTAAGTTCTCTCGTCTTTAACATAGGAAACCTTCCACTTGACAGACTCAAAATCAACAATACCTTCAGTTTCTCTAGCAGCGCTCGCTGCTTTTGCTGCATAATATGCAATCCTTGGCTTCTACACCCACTTCAGAAATACCCTTATCCTTTTTAGCAACAATTGCTGCTTTTACAACTTCGTCGATTTGCTCGACTTCCTCCACACTAACTTTGCCAACGACGGAAAGCCCTCCTTTCATTTGTAGCTTTACGGCTTCACACGCACGAATTTCTTCAGTCGATAGTGTATGGGGAATTCCCTGAGCTTTCAGCTTAAGTGCATCCAGTTCACTATAAAATCTTTCTGCAGTACTTACTGCTTTTGCAGTTTTCTCAGTTTTCCGCTACTTCAGCTGTTTTTGCAACTTCTACAACTTTGGTTGCCTTTTCGGTCTTTGCTGCTGCTCTTGCCGCTTTTGTTGCATCTTGCGCAGCTTTCTTTGTAGCTCTTTTTGCAGATTTAGCTGCCATTGACGCACTGATTCTTTCCGGGATCTTCGCTATCACTGCATCTGTTACGATATCAGTCACAAGTGAAATCCCAGTGCCAGTCAATGCATAAGCTAGCTCATTTCCGCCAAATACGTCACTTGCAGCAAACACTGTAGTCAATGCATCAGCAGTTCCAACAATGATTGGAGCTGCTAGCCCTCCGGGTGCTACAACTGCAAATACAGCTCCTACTGCACCAACTACTGCTAAAACTCCTCCGCCAATTTTCAACGCACCTGACGCTCCGCGCAACAAAACTTGCAATTCTCTTTCTTTTTCCATTTCATCAGCCTGTTTGTTCGCAAGCGTGTAGGACATTTTTTTGATTTCGTCATCGAGTCTCACAAGTTCTTCATCCGTCATACTACCAAGTTGATCTACGTCGTAAGAAAACTCTTTTCTACCAAGTTCTTCAAGATATCTCAATGATAAGTACCTGTTTCGCATTGGTGGCGCCCAACGTTCCCAAATTACTTTGTTCACATCCAGGTTCTCGAAGTACTCCCAGCCGATTTTTCCCCAATCAGGCTCTCCCGGCTTAATTGGGAACGGCAATCTCTCTGGTAACTTTCTCGGGGTAGTTCTAACAGTTTCAAGCTCAGCTGTTCTAACTAACCTCATTAGTATGGCTTCGGAGCTGTTTTCACTTGGGGCCTCGCGCCCGTAAATTCCACAACAGTCGCAATATCACGGGCACAGAACCCAGTACTCATTTCTGACTATTTTAATCTCGGCAGTACATATGCATCTGCTGCACTTGTTTTTTAGTAATTAGTCTAGATACAAAATTAGACTATAACATACCCTACACCACCTCCATCTTGGTAACTTTCAAGATCATCTGCTAACCAATTAATCTCATTCTTTCGAACCTTATGAAATCTGATTTCTACGTGATCTTCATCACTACACATAATTAAGCAAAATTTAGAATCTGGTTCCATTTGTTTCAATCTTAATGCCCATATTTCGAGAGCTATTAAAGCAATTTGAGTTCCTGCCATCATAGAAATTTCACCTTCAAAATAACAGTCGATACGTGTTTCTGTATTGTCAACCTCATACCATGTTTTATACTTGTACGTTTTCATTACTTTAT
>CATZCM010000038.1 GCA_958417225.1 uncultured Eubacteriales bacterium
TGTATGCTTGCACTTTTTAACAAAGTGGTAATTTTTTATTTTACATACACTAACACTCGCAACATGTATTTTCGCTAATAATCACCAATATCTTCCAAAATATTTGCATGCATAAACAATACAGTTCACAACACCTTATCCTAGTTGTGAACTGCAAATTATAAGTTTTTTAATTTTCACGATAACACAAATTTTGTAATATTATACCTATTTTGACGTGACTCTTCAAATGCAAATCTATAAATTAAAATTGAGATAATCAATAACGCTTTAAGTTTCCACTATCCGTTTTTTACAAATCATGCAAAAAACGCGGAATATTACAATAGAATACAAATTAGACCATTACAACCATCATTAATTATGCGTTCGATAGTTTCCACCACTTTTGCCCTAGCTTCTGCTGGCATACGGTATAATTTATTATGAAGCCCCTCATTAACAAGCTCATGTAGTGATTTGCCAAATATATTCGATTCCCAAATTTTAAGAGGATTTTCCTCAAACTCACCAAGCAAATAATTAACAAGTTCTTCAGACTGTTTTTCAGAACCAACAATTGGAGCAACCTCTGTATTAATTTGAGTACGCATCATGTGTATTGACGGGGCAGAAGCCTTCAAACGAATACCATATTTACCACCTTGTTTTATGATTTCCGGTTCATCTAAACTAAGCTCCTCCATTGTAGGCATTACAATACCATATCCTGTTTCAAGCACATCCTCGTATGCCTGACTGATTTTGCTATACTTATCCTTTATTCGCGAAAGTTCCATCATGGCATCCAAAAGTCCGCCTTCATCCATGATATCCAGATTTGTCTTTTCTCCAAGCACTTTGTAAAATAAATCTCTATCTAGACCTAAATTAACATTTGCCCTTCCGTGCCCCAGATCAAAAGATTTCACAAAGGCATTATCAACATACTCACAATCGAGTATTTGTTTAACTACATCGCTAACATCACGTATTCGTTCAACTTTCGAAAAAGCATCACTTAACACGGAATGCATCGCAGATCTTAACCAATGGCCTTTTTCAAGGGATGTAAGCCATCTTGGCATATCGATAGCAATTTCCTTTATTGGAAACTCAAACAAAACACTAGCTAATATTTTTCGTATTTCCTCTTCAGTTAATTCTAAGCAATTAACGGGCATAACTGGAACATTATACCGATCCTGCATTTGTTTTGCGAGCTCTCTCGTCTCCTGGGCAGCAGGATACAAACTATTCAAAAGTACCACAAATGGTTTATTTATTTGTTTCAGTTCATCTATTACACGTTCTTCAGCCTCATCGTATTCCTCTCTTGGTATTTCGCTTATAGAACCGTCCGTTGTCATCACTAAGCCAATTGTTGAGTGATCAGTTATAACCTTTTTTGTACCAATTTCAGCTGCCATATTAAATGGAATCTGCTCATCAAACCACGGCGTCATTACCATTCTTGGTTGATCTTCTTCTATGTACCCAAGCGCACTTGGTACTATATACCCCACACAATCGATCATTCTAACTTTAAAACTAGCATTATCAGCAAGATTTATTTCCACTGCATCTTCTGGTATAAATTTAGGTTCTGTCGTCATTATAGTTCTACCCGCAGCTGATTGAGGTAATTCGTCCACAGCGCGATCTCTTTGATACTCTTCCTGGATGTTTGGTATAACTAATTGATCCATAAACCTCTTAATAAAAGTAGATTTACCACTTCTAACAGGACCAACAACACCTATATATATATCTCCCCCTGTCCTTTCCGCGATGTCTTTGTAAATATTTTTCTCATCCATGTAAACATCTAGACTCCTTTCTGCAAAAGCACATAAATTTCCCCGGTAAGATCACCTAGTCATTGGGATCAAAAGCATTCTCGGTTCACTAAGCACTTCCTCCGTCAAATCATTCTCATCATTTATCATATCCATCGATGTACAGTACTTTCTTGCAATATCCCATACATTCTCACCCTCATCCGCATAATACACCACAAGTGCTGACGAGGTATCACGTTGTCTAGGTTTTTCCTCATTTGCAAAAATGGAATCAATTGACTTATAATGGTTCATTTGATAAACTGGACAAGATAGCTTAACTTCTGACCGAACTTCAAGATTATCACCATTTATGCGATAATTCACAGACGAAACATCAATATCGGCATCACACAAAATATTTGGTATCGACTCTGGTAACTTATGCTCATGCGTAAAATCAACTACCCGTTCAGAATAAAAGGTTTCATCCTCATTGTCTTTTGCCAAAACACAGATATTAAATTTCCCCTTAAATTCAATACCATCCTCATTAGGGGTTGCGGTCACAGAAGCAACATCACTCCATATATCGATTACACTCGACACTCCCTTATCTGAAAGCTCAAATGCACTCTTATCAACATGTGTATCATTTACACTAGTCATATACTTTGGCAATTTAATTTGCTGAGAGGTCATATCCGTATCATAAGTGTTCGAATATGCATCTGCCAATACTTTTACCTCACTTTGTTCATACACAACAGTCGTAGCTACAAGCCTCATATCCAAGACAAATGAACTTTCTTCGTCCATTTCTTGATTTATATTAATATCATAACTCAAAAGTTCCAATTTTGATTCACATACATTACCCTCTTCAGCTGAATCCACATCGACAATTTGATTTATCGGAAGTGTATACTCAATCGTCTGCATGTCACAACTATCAATGTCACTTATATAAAGCACACGTACTGTAGCCTGACCTTTAACAATAACCTTATTTGATACAACTTTGCACTCATCCGTCGTCACATTTATAGAAGAACGCAAAATAGACTCCACTCTCACATCCGGTTTATCCAGATCCAATTTTTCCTCCTGGGTAAATTGTTGCTGACCTATGCCAACTACATTACTCACTTCCACAATATCCTGTTTTTGCATTATATCATCGCTATCGACATACGAACCTACTTCTCGCATTTCTTTTGACAAAACTTTCACACATACAGAAAACGCTCCGTGTATGTCTAATCGTCTTGGACTAAGTGCTCTACAATTAACATACTCTACTTTAGTTTTGGTGAGCACAACTGCATTTTGCGAAACATCCCCTAAATTAAACGAACTTGAAAATGGAACTGAATTTTCGCAACATCTCACACACATGCGCACGGAATCGATGTACAAAAGTTTAACCGAAGCAACCCCATCCACATCAAGTCTATCTGCCGAAATGTTTTTTGAATGAATTTTTGGCACAATGCAACACTTTAAGATTTTTTGGATATCCGGGCAATAATCCGGTAAACTAAAATCCAAATCTATTGGTTGTTCCTGGCAACCCTCGAAAAGAGTTTCATTAAGCGCCAATAATTCCTTGGTGACGCTGTATTCCATAAAGTATCTCTCCTTTTTGAATTTCTACAGCATTTATATGCAAGTCCTGTCCGCATTATTCACGATAAAAAATAAAAAAAGCTGACATACATCAGCTTCACATAAAAAACACATTATACTTAAAGTAACGAATCAAGCATTATACCTTTAGTAAACAGTATGTTTTTAAAACACTCTAACATTTCAATACTTCCGCATTCATCGTTCAAATCACACAATGCATCAAAATTTCGGTTTGGCCCCGCTTCTAATGAAAAATCATCTTTATCAACATAATTTAAAAGTTCCTGAAACACATCCCATCTATGACAACAAACCGTAAATGAAAGCAATTCATAAGGCTGACCAGACACGAAACTTATTCTTCGAAAAAACAATTTTCTTTCTCTCCAGTCTCTTATAAATATTCTTTCGTGAAAAAATTGCTTAATGCCGCAAATATCACAATTTTGAATTATTGAAGAGATAATAGATCTACCATTGTACGGTTCAAAATACATTAAAATATCCTCATACGTTGGAACTAAGCAAATAACATTAAATTTACTTATAGATTCAATTACCTGCCTATTGGGGTCCATTATATCTGCCATAGTGCTATCTTTCAATACTCTCAAAGCATAACAAAGTGCACTTATTTTCCTTACACGTACCTCACCATCTCCACCTTCACATACCGTCAACCCCTCCACTATAACATTGTGTTTATATAAAATATCAACAATTGTTTTCAGCAGATCATAATTTCCTCCATTCATCACAACGCGAAAAACATTCAAATCTGAAAACATTCGTACAATATAAAATTCCGGAAAATAATTTATAACTCCATTTAATTTACCCCACATCCCAAAATCCAACATACGTTGCATTAGAAACTCAAAATTCAGGAAATCAATTGTTTTTTTATGCAGTAACCTTTTCATCAATAAACTAAAACTTTCACTATCTAAATCAATAACACATTTTTCAATCAATTTTTTCTGACCGAACTTTTGAAACAAATCATCAACCGTCAATCCAACAATATCATTTAAAAGTATCTTTTCCTTTTGAACGACTAAATCACGTTTTAATTTCCAAAATGCATCCAAAACTTTTTTACCCTCTTCGCCTACAAAAGTGTCTATATACTCATAACCTGTATAAGGTACGCCATTGCTATCAATAAACAAAATTTTATTAAAATCAAATCTGTATCTAAACTTGCAGATTAAATCAAATTTTGACACACGAATAAGCCCCAATAGGACTTTTTCAGAATTGATCTCTTCGTACTTATCTAATATTTCCACTAATTTATTCCATTTTTGTGCCACAACTGCCTGTTCTGACAACAAATATATAAAACGGTCTTTACATTCCTTTGGCATAACTAAACTTAAATCAAGCACTTTCAAAAACCTTGAAAACAAATCATCAGAAGAGTTAACTGATACTTCAACTAAACTTCTTTCATTATATTTAACAAAAAAATCATCACTCAACAACTCATCAAAAATTTTAAAGTCAGACTCTTCAAGCACTTCTCTTTCTAATATACACTTAAGTCCAAAATATTTTTTTAATTTATCACTAAATTCTTCTTCAAAAGCTGAATTTTTAAAATTACTCTTATCATACATAAAAAACACATACCACGAAAAAAATCGTCGATCAGAAATAATATTTTTATTTTCATATATTCTACTCAAAGAAAACTTCAACATACTTTCCGTTATTCCGTCCACTTCTATACAAACATCCTCAATACAATCCATTATATCTTTATACCTATTTAAAGCACAAACTAACTTAGGTGCACTATCTTCACGTAAAAAGCTAACTATTTCATTATGCACCCTAAAGGCCACATATTTTTTCATATAACTACTTACTTTCACATCTACATTCGTTATCGGAATTTTATCTACTGTACTATAAAATCTATCAAAATCATTAAGTGTAACAACACAGAAATCATCTCTAGGAATATATTCACCATCCTGGTTTTCTATGAATTCATACAAAACAGCCGCATTATAATTTTCAAATAAAATTCTATCCTTATCATTAAGTGTTATAATATTTTCAAAAACACACTCAGTAAAAGCATGTGATAGACCTTGATATATATGAAAATCAAACTTATCTACACCATCACACTTCACCAAAACATACGCATCCCCAAAAAAATCCCAGTATTCCACTTTAAGAGGATTTTTAGTAAATTTTTGTTTTTTTATAATATTTCCAAAACTTACTTTAATTTCATAGTCTTCATTAAATAACCCAAGTGTTTGTTCAAACGCATCTTGAAGCATGGATTCTATATTACTGATCTCGCATGCAGGTTTTTTGCCCTCCTGAATTACCTTATCAATTGAAGATTTAGCTATATTACACCCATCTCCATCCCTAATAACGTATGCCAAATTATAATACATCTTCAAAGCATTCAAAATTCCCGCACTAAGTTCATTTTGTTGATCATTTCGAACATAAACCACATCATAAATATCCTTATCCAAACAAGTTACATTGCTCACCACATAATTCCAAAAACTTCTCGTCACATCATCGCCATTATTAACTTTATCAATATTTTGATACGCCAAATACAAATACAATCTTTCCTTCAATGTTTTCAATTTTAACATTCCATGGCCTTGTATGTTATTCACTACATCTAATACTTCTTCCTTACTGATACTACCGATTTCTAAAGGAAACCTCATTTTTTTACTTTGACTATCATACATTAATAAATTCATAACGTGCCTTATCGACGTATCCGCACAATCCGCAAATTTCAAACCTTCTACTTTAAGAACTCCGTAATTTTTATCACATGTAATAACATTTGCCATACCATTCGAAACTAAAGGTCCATCATATGGTACTTCGTTATTGGGAACTATTTTGGAAAACATATCATGAAGTTTCTTTATTACACCAAGCGCTTCCAATTTAGATTTTGCAGATTTTTCACATTGCACCTCTTGTTTTAACGTCCTATAAAAACTCGCGACATCTTCTTCCGTATCAAACTTCATGACAAAATACCCTAAAAGAATTCGTTCTGCAGTGTAAATAGGCAAAGGCCGTTCTACACTACTTTCAAAAGAAAAATTCTCCTGATAACACACCATGTAAGATAATCCCACTATTAGATTTTTTACTACTTGTCTGTCACTTTTTTTTACATCAGCAAAAAACTCATCCAACTTTATATACATATCAATCTTACAAAGTACATCATTTATTTTTTTTACACTTTCACAATCACCTTTTTTACCTTTAAGCTCTTTTACCTTCTCCGTCAAAATAATTTTAGCATCACTTACAGTTCTAACTGGAAAATTTTTGTTGTTTTTATTATAACATTTAGCCATTTCCTTAATGCGAGTTATATTTTCAAAAAAATTGGAATCTAAATTAAAATGACTATTTCTTACCATATACACTATCCCAAAAACTTTAGCCATTTGTTCTGCCGTCAGGTTAAAATCACTCCCCACCTCCAACATTCCTGATGAAGACGGAAACAAAATTTTCATCACATCAGCAGAACCTTGCCCTGAATCTAGTTTAAATTGTCGCACATTATCTTTTATAGTCACATTTTCTATAAAACCATTGTCAAATCTAAAATTTGAAAGCAAACCTATTTTTTCAGCAACCACTCCAATTGCAATATCAGCATACTGCATATACTCCCAATCCGTTTCCCCTTCTACATCCACATCTCTTTTCAAATCAACTTCTCTCAAATAGTCATACGAATTTAACACTAAATCTCTACCTAACGCTGCATTCAATTTAAAACAGCAAGGACCAAAAAAATATATAAAAACAAAAATTAACCCACAAATAACAAATTTCTTTACATTTCGATTCACACCCATACTACACTGGCCTCCTAATTAAATGTCATTAATTAAAGAACTCAAAACAAATGCATTGAAAACCTATTTAACATCAAACTCAGTATTATACTAAAAACGACTTTTAACTTCATATTTTTATTAATTATATCCCAATTAATATTTTTTGTCAATCCATTGAAAAAGAAATATTGAAATTTGACAATAAATTTTATTTGTGTAAAATATGCAATGCAAAAAAATTCAATTAATTCATATATTGAATAAAATATATTCAAATTAATACAATTACATACTAAAAGAGGATGCTTACGTAAAACATCCTCCTCAATAAAATAATATTAAATTACAAAAATAAGCTTATTAACATCTCATACTTGAATCAAAATAATTTTGATTCAAGTATTCACATTTCCCAGTTATGAAAAACATTTTGAACATCATCATTTTCTTCAAACATATCCAAAAGACGTTGCATTCTTGAGCAAGTTTCCTCATCTTGAATTGTTGTATATGTAGTAGGTATCATCTCTACATCCGCAGACATAAACGTATAGCCCTTTGAAGAAAGATCATCTCTCACACCAGTAAAGTCTTCTGGTAAGGTATAAACTTCAAATACATTTTCATCCGATTCAAAATCAGATGCCCCTGCCTCAAGCGCATCTTCCATTACCTTATCTTCCTCAAGACCCTCACGGTCAATCACAATAACACCTTTTTCTTCAAACATGAACGATACACAACCAGGAGTTCCCATATTTCCGCCAAATTTGTCAAAGTAGTGTCTTAAATCCCCAGCAGTTCTATTTCTATTATCCGTAAGTGCATCCACTATGATTGCCACACCACTTGGACCGTAACCTTCATATCGAATGCTTTCATATTTTTTATCTGATCCTTCACCCGCCGCCTTTTTTATAATACGCTCAATATTATCATTTGGTACATTATTAGCCTTCGCCTTTGCTATACAATCTCTCAACCGAGAATTTACCGCAGGATCAGGTCCTCCTCCTTCTCGTACTGCTACTGCCAGCTCTCTACCAACCTTTGTAAAAATTTTTGCTCTAGCTCCATCCGTCTTTTCTTTTTTTCTTTTTATGTTACTCCATTTCGAATGCCCAGACATTACCTTATTGCCTCCCCCTTAAAAATTGACTTTGGTGCACCACAAATAGGACACACCCATTCGTCCTGCAAACCGTCGAAATCATCATCATACTCATATCCGCATATTGGACAATGGTATTTTAAATTTCTACCACCAACATATGTAGGCGCATTAATCGGTACCGTTCCTTTCAAAACATCCTTATAATACGCATACGTCATTGGTACCCCAACTACATCCTTACTAAAATTAGTTACGATTGATAAAAACAACGTATGAGTATCCATCTCTACGCTATCTATAACCTCACATCTCATAAATCCACAAATATCTTCCCGTATCACAGGTAATCCATCTGGTAAAAGGTCATATGCTACATTTGTAAGTTTATCTTGATTTCGCCCAGAGGTAAATCCCAACATTCCAATCACAACTCCAGAAGTGTTTTTTGATGCAATTGATATTGTAAATGCTTTTTCCTTTTTAATACATTTATTTGTATAATTATCATGATTAACACTAACTGCTATAATTTGCGGATCAGACGAAACTTGAAACACTGTATTAACTATACTCGCACAAGGATAATTCTCACCCTTTACTCCTAATATATACATTCCATATGATAGAGCATCCAATGCATCACTATTCATTCAAAACACCTCCTTTTATAAAACTTTTCACATTGTTTTAATCAAACTCCATTTACAAAAAAAATTTATCCTGCTGGCCACATCATTTTACGACCACCTAACAAATGAAAATGCATATGCATTATACTTTGCCCCCCATCTTGGCCACAATTATTTACTATGCGGTAACCAGACTCAGCTATATCTTTAGCAATCGCAATTTTTTTAGCCACCTTAAAAATATGACCTATAATAAACGCATCCGTAGGTAAAAGTTCGTTCACTGATGCAATATGTTTTTTAGGAATAATAATTACATGAACCGGCGCCTGTGGGTTTAAATCATCAAACGCAACAACTAAATCATCCTCATACACTTTCTGAGAAGGCACTTCCCCAGAAGCTATTTTACAAAAAATACATTCCATACTAAAATCACTCCTTCTTACAAAGCTTAACAAGTAAACTTCCTCCAAATATTATTACTATAAAATAATTAAATGGCATTGTAAACTCATTACGCGGCCAAATAATATTGCAAACAAAACATACTACAAGACTCAAGCATTGCGACAAAAAAAAGAATGACAATAATCTATAAAATGACAATTGGCGAAATCTTGGTGTAAAAAAAACAATCGATATCCCAAGACAAATTATTGACGCTAATACCATAAGCCACATAAAGCATCCCTCCATTTTTATCACTGCAAGCCATACATACGAAAAATGCTGCAAAACGTGATTTTTCACAAGTAAGCAGCATTTATTATACAGCGTAGAACTTACATTTTGGGACTAAGTACATTACGCCAATCAAGATCTCCTCTTTCCAGACCATGAATTAGCACTTCGCCTGTTGCAATATTCGTAGCAACCGGTATATTATGCATATCACATAATCTCAATAGATTAATTTCATTTGGCTCATGTGGTTTCGGCTTTAGTGGATCTCTAAACATTAAAAGCATATCAACTTCATTACAAGCAATGTGTGCTGCAATTTGTTGATCTCCTCCCTGAGCACCACTCAAGAATTTTTGTACATGAAGTCCTGTAGCTTCTGCCACCATCTTTCCTGTCGTTCCAGTAGCACATAAATTATGCCTACTTAACACTCCACAGTAAGCAATACAAAACTGTACCATTAATTCTTTTTTTGCATCATGAGCAATAAGAGCAATATTCACTTTTTAGTCCTCCTAATTTAATTTTTCCAATTTATTAAGTTAGCTTGCTTTTACACAACCTATTAATATGATATCATAAAAAATCAAAATAGTCAAAGATTTTTAAATTTGGATTAAGAAAAAAATCGAATAAATTTTTGGTTACTATTTATAATACGTTCATAGTAATTTAATTTTATGGAACGTTCCATCAAACCATAATATTATATTAGTAGGAGGTATGTTTTATAGATTGGAGGTGGCAGTTATAAAAATAGAGCGAATTGGAAAACGAAAAGTACTCATAATTATCCCTCAAAATGAGGTTAATTTGTTAAGTACAAAAATCCAATGCCCTGAAACGCAAGATAACTCCTCTTTTGAATTAATCCAAAAAATTTCAAAATTTTTAAAAAAAGAAAAAATCCTCTTCGAAAGCAAAAATAAAGCCATAATAGAATTGCTGCCACAAGATGGTGGTTATGTAATTTTTATAACGCTAAACAATAACGCTCCCTCTCGCAACCGCAAAATCTACAGAATAAAGGGCATAACAGAACCCGTAATATTCAAATTTCAAACCGTGGAAGACCTAATACTAGCCGTTAATAACCTAAGTAAATACAAAAACAAAATATTAAAATGTCACTTAATTGGGAAAAACGGTAAGTATTTCTTCATAATACACCCTAATGGATCACTGTTTGAAAAAATTAAATTTATAATGTGCGAGTATGGCAATCTTGTCGGAAAAGGGGATCATCTTTGTGCCGCTCTAAAGGAACAAGGAAAAATTCTTATCGAAGATGACGCCCTACAAACACTCAATAAATACTTTAGCTAATATTAAAAATTTAAAATAAAAATCGCGCTACAACAATAAATAAAATTTTTCGGGTAACATAACTTTCGTTGCCCGGATAATTTTTTGCCTTGTTGATATGCAAAAGCGTAACATAACCTATCTTTATCATGTTAATCTACTTTTTTCACATAAAAAAATTAAAAGAAACTCTTGAAAAAATCAGTAATGTATGTTAATATAAGTATGTAATATGTGATAAACTTTTTAAGGAGGTGTTTTCGTTGACAGTTTTAGAAATTACATTGGGCGTGTTTTTACTTTTATTCTCCATAGCAATAGTCGCAGTCGTACTTTTTCAAGAAGGTCAAGAACAACAAGTAGGTGCAGTAGCTGGAGGTGCCGATACGTTTTTAGAAAAAAATAAATCAAGATCAGCTGATGCTTTCCTAGAAAGATGGACTAAGTTTATTGCAATTGGATTCATGATCTCAGTAATCGCTGTAAATATCCTTTCTCATTTTAAAATAATTTAAAGATTCAACTTTTATAATAATTAAACAAATATAGCTTGTCATGTATGACAGGCTATTCTTTTTTCTAAGCTAAAGTTTTATTTCTTCTAAGACCTCATACATAATGACATTTAACCACTTTAAAATTCTAAAAACTCACCACTTATATGATATTTTGTGATATAGGATCGTACAGGTATATCAAAACCTTTTTGCAAAAATACGCAACTTACAACTTTTCGCATTTGCTAAATTGTAAGTTGCGCTTTCTATTTTCATCTGCATTTTTAAATGTTTTATTCTTTTAAAACACTTAGTACTAAATTTTTCCCTTTAATCTTTTCTTAGCAAAACGCCGACGACGACGATCTTCTTCCAAAATCATGTTGAACGTACGATTAGCCGCATCCAACTCCTTGGAATAATATACTCTAAATGAGAACAATCCACGATCATCTGATTCATACACTAGCCACATACCATTTTCAGAGCGTACCCCTATTT
>CATZCM010000039.1 GCA_958417225.1 uncultured Eubacteriales bacterium
GTTGGACTCTTTATACCAGCAAAACTTAAAAATATTACAGGATACTTTCCCTGCATGTCACGGTACTTTTTTTCTTGCCAGATAGACAAATCTCCAAAAAGCTCTTCTCCTCTACCTTCGTATTGGTTTGAGAAAAAGCACTCCAACATACTCATGTTCATCGTTTTTCCAAATCTGCGCGGTCTCGTGATGAGGGTTACAGAATCGCCTTCTTCCCACCATTCTTTGATGAAATGAGTTTTATCCACATAGAAGTAATTATTTTTGCGGAGTTGTTCGAAGCTTTGTTCACCTATAGATATTGTTTGGATCATAGATTTCCTTCTTTCTAGATAATTATTTATACTTATTATATCACAGACTATTCATCAATGGCAACTATGAAAATTTATATGAATTAAATGTTTAGTTTTGAGTTGATATCGCAAGGAATGGTTAGAAATAGCATTGGTAGTCGTAAAAATATTTTTTTGTAGCAACAATAATTTATGCCGAAAACCATCATTGATTTTATCAATATAATGATTTTCGGCGAGTTTTAAATTATACTATATAAATTAGAGTAGATATTTATTTATGTAGAAATATATGTTTTTGAAAGTGTTGTGATTATCAAAGCACAACCTTTTTCGACATAAAGATAACTACTATTTTTGTTGATGACGTTACTGATTCCAATAGGGGAGTTACAAGTTAAAACACAATCTGACCCGTATTCAAACCCATGATATCTAACTTTAACATCATTACACCCGAATGGAAAAACTGAAATAGTTTGTCCTTTTTTGTTTAGAAAAGGGTGTGTACTGTTTGGCTTGGCAAGAAATATTTCTTGATACTTATCGATCATTTTTGCTGTTATATTTTTATCTAGCAGATATTTTAATGTGCATATATTAGCGTATGTATGATCAAGTCGTCCTCCTGTTGCACCTAAAAGAATAATTTCTGAGAATTTTTTTCTTTTCAGAGTTTGTTTTACCGCGATCATCATATCAGTATAATCTTTGCGTTGAGGTAATTTTACAGTTTCAATATTAAAGTTTAGTGGTGACGTATCTTTAGGGGACGAATCAAAATCTCCAACTACAAGGTCTATTTTTATTCCAAGTTGATTTGCAACTGCAAACCCTCCGTCTGCACATACTACATACCCAGCGGATCTGGAATGATGCAATATGCAATTTTTGTCGTATTCTGGGGATGCACCAATAATTACACACTTTTTTTCTTTTTCCATGATTTCAGATCCTTTATATTATCGTACATTAATTTATAATTATTGTATCTTTCACAACTTATATACCCATCTGTTACTGCTTGGATTACGGCGCAACCTTTTTCGCTAGTATGTGAACAAGTTGTGAATTTGCAATTTGATGAATATTTTTGAAATTCTGCAAATCCAAACTGGAGGTTTTCTTTTTTTATATCTGAAACAGTAGTTATATCCAAGCTAGAAAATCCGGGAGTATCTGCGATATATCCATTACCTAATTTGAAAAGCTCTACTTGGCGGGTTGTGTGACGCCCACGGCCGAGCTTTTTACTTGTTTCGCCTGTTTGTAGGTTTAATTGCGATGAAAGCTTATTTATAAAAGTAGATTTACCTACTCCAGAGTTTCCGGCTAAGACGCAAATTTTACCCGAAATAGTATTTTTAAATTCATCTACAATAATATCGTTTTTGGGTGATGACACAAAAACTTTTATTCCGATATTTTCATATATTTTCTTTACGAAAGTTACATCGGCAAGGTCCTCTTTAGTTATTATTAGTATAGGTTCAATTCCTTTTATGGTTGCAATTGTGATTAATTGATCAACTAAAAATAAATTTATATCTGGGTCTTTAATTGAGCTAACTATGGCGAGTATATCAACATTAGAAATGGGTGGTCGCTGTAAAGTATTTTTTCTTTCGCATATACTGTCGATGATATCGTAACCGTCATTATCAACTTTTATTTTTACGTGATCTCCAGGTAATGGTTTACAATTTTGCTTTCTAAATATTCCACGAGCCTTGCATTCGTGTATTATGCCGGCCCTTTCTACATAATAAAAGCCGGCAATACCTTTTACAAGCAGTCCATATTGATTATCAGATAGGTTCTTATTCATCGATTACATCACTTTTAAAAAGAGGGTTATTATGTGTTTCACTAATGTATGTGTAGGCTCTGGTGGTATAATTTCCAGTACTCATTGTAACGGAGTATTCCCTATATAATTTATTGTTTAAGTAAATTGAAACTTCTTTTATGTCGTTGTTTTGTCCGGTAACTGGAATAGAAACCTGTTCACCAGAGGCTTTTACATACTTTGTATCCTTGAGAACGGAATCAATGTAAATATCCATTTTAATTGAGGTTTCGTCTGTGTCTGGTAGATCAACAGAAATGTTAACAGTTGATTGTGCATTCTTTCCATTACTTACAATTAGAGTAACTTGGGTGTCAATATCCACTTCCGTATCAGTGTCGGGATCTGTGCCAATTACGGTATCTTTTGGCTGATCACTGTCTTCATATTTTATTGATGTATTTACCTTTAATTTTTTGCTTTGTAACGTGCTTGCAGCTTCACTAATAGTGCTGCCCGCAACGCTTGGTATGGTTACTTTTTCAACTCCGTCACTTACAATGATAGTTATTGTATCAGTGACTCGTACAGTTGATCCAGCAACGGGATTTGTTCCGATAACCTTGCCTTTTTCCACATTTGGATCCGATTTTGTTGAGATTTCCGTGCTGAGATTTAATTTTTTTAATTGCTCTATAGCACTTTCTTGTGACAATCCTTTTACAGTGGGAAGTATAACGGTTGTTCCGGAGCTATTTACACTAAGTTTTATTGTTGCGGTTTCTTTTATTTTTTTTGAGCCCGATTTTGGGTCCTGATCGAGAATTTCACCTTCCGGTTTGTTTTTGTTGTAAACGTTTACAACATCAAAATTAAATTTGTAATTTGTGTTGTTTTTTACTTCGTCGTATTTAAGGCCAATGAAGTTTGGAACATCAACGTCTTTATTTGATGATTTGAAAACACCCAAAAGTGCACACACGATTAGGATAGAAGCAAATGCCAATACTATGGCACCAGTCCAGATGACAGCAGTTGTGTATTTTTTCTTGCTGCTTTTATCGGAGAAATCTTCATATTCGTTTCGTTGCCGTGCTGCTTTGGAAGGATAGTTAATGTTATGTGATTGATTACTAGAATTTTGATAATTATCGTTATATGCTAAGTTTACGTTATCATCGATATATTTTGTAGGATTGTCATTAGTAAGGTATTTGTATGCAAATTTTATGCTTGGATTTTCACTGAATTTTTCCAAAGCATAAATCATGTCATTTGCAGATTGATATCTATTTATTGGAAGCTTTTGCATTGCTTTCATGGTGATATCTTCAAGGCCGTCAGGAATATCTTCATTTATTTCATGCATTGGTTTGGGTTTGCTTTGCATCTGCATGATTGCAACTGATACGGCGTTATCTGCATTGAAGGGAAGTGTACCGGTTAGCATTTCATACATGATTACCCCTACGGAATAAATATCTGCAGTTTCATCGGTTGGTTCACCCTTTGCTTGTTCTGGAGCAATGTAGTGCACTGATCCAATAGCTTGATCAGTTATTGTGCGGGTACTATTGGTGGTAACTCGTGCGATCCCGAAGTCTGTAATTTTTATAGTTCCGTCGGGTAGTAACATTATATTTTGTGGTTTAACGTCGCGATGTATTATTCCTTTGCTGTGCGCGTGACGTAGTGCGTTTAATATTTGCATCGTGAAGTGAACGGTGTTTTTCCATGAAACCGTTCCATTTGATTCGATATATTCTTTTAAGGTTATTCCTTCTATGTATTCCATTACGATATATTGGATAATATCTCCAATGTTAACATCGAAAACTTTAACTATGTTAGGGTGAGAGAGCATTGCAATAGCTCTTGATTCATTTTTAAATCTTCTGATAAAATCCTTATTATCCAGATATTCTTCTTTCAGAATTTTAATAGCTACAATTTTATTTTCCTGATTGTCAAATGCTTTGTATACCATAGCCATTCCGCCGATGCCGATCAGCTCATCAATCTCGTATCTTCCGTCCAAGCGTTTACCTATGTATTTGTCCATAATAGTTTCCTCCACTAAATATTTTATTTTTCAATGATTACCACAGTAATGTTATCTTTTCCACCAGATGCTTTTGCAGCGGAGATAAGTTTTACAGAAGTGTCGGTATCATCATTTTCGGAAAGCTTTAATATTTCCTCATCAGTTAGTTGATTGGAAAGTCCATCTGTACAGATTAATAATTTATCTTTTTCTCCAAACGGATGTTCGATATAATCTATATCGACTGATTCATGTGCACCAAGTGCGCGGGTGATAACGTTTTTTCGTGGATGGTTTCGCATTTCGTCTTTGGTTATTTCACCACAATCGCACATTTGTTGAACCAATGAATGATCTTTTGTTAATTGTGCAATTGAACCATTTGACAAAAAGTACGCACGACTATCACCAACATATGCTATATGAGCAATATTGTCGTTAATTAATGCGGCTACTACCGTTGTACCCATACCTGAGCACGTTTCATCTTCGCTTGCTTGTTGAAAGATTTTGTTGTTAGCGTGAGAAATTGCTGTAGTAATTGAATTTTTTATTTTTTCACTTGATTTATTATTTTTGTAAAGATTCGAGAAAACTTCCCATATATCTTTCACAGCGAGTTGGCTTGCAACGTCTCCTTTTTTTTCTCCGCCCATACCGTCACAAACTACTGCAAAAAGTTCATCGTTGGGGAGTTGTTGGACAAAAAATGCATCTTGATTTTCCTTGCGGATTAAACCTACATCACTTCCGCTGTATACTTTCACTGGTATCATCCTCCTTGTTTAGTTTTTTGCGTTTCAGTTGACCGCACGAAGCATTTATATCTGAACCTAATGTTCTCCGAATAGTTACATTTATACCTCGGCGCGACAAGATTTCACAAAATCTATTAAGTCTTTTATCACTGCTCCTTTTATAATTGGTTTCTTCTATAGGATTAACGGGAATCAAATTAACATGACAAATTTTCCCCGATAATTTTTTGGAAAGTTCTTTTGCACATTCATCACTGTCATTAATACCACTTATCATTGCGTACTCAAAGGAAATTCTTCGTCCGGTTTTTTGTATATAATAATCGCAAGCCTTTAAAAGTTCATTCATATTAAACCGTTTGTTAATTTTCATCATTGTATTTCTAATGGAGTCGTTTGGTGCATGAAGTGATATTGATAAAGTAATGCCTAATTTTTCATCGGCGAGCTTATAAATCTTGTCGACAAGACCGCAAGTTGATACTGATATGTGTCTTGCACTTAAGTTCATTCCGTCGGGGGAACTTACTAATTTTAAAAATTTTAGCACATTGTCGTAATTGTCGAGAGGTTCACCCATACCCATTAATACAACGTGGGAGATACGTACGTTGAGATCGTGTTCTGCAGTTTGTATTTCAGAGAGCATTTCGGATGGGTAAAGGTTTCTTACAAATCCATCCTTTCCGGTAGCGCAAAAGCTGCAGCCCATTTTACATCCCACTTGAGTTGATATGCACATTGAGTAACCATATCGGTATTTCATTACGACGGCTTCAACGAAATCTCCGGTAGTTGTTTGCAAAAGATATTTCACAGTATCATTATACTTTGAAATGAATTTTTTTTCAATAACCATATACAAAATTTTATAATTGTTTTTTAAATCATTGCGAAGAGTTTTTGGAAGATTTGACATTTCGTCGAAATTATTTATAGCATCTTTATGTAACCACCTATATACTTGAATTGCGCGATATTTAGGTTGATTTAGTGATTTAAATTCTTTTTCAAGTTCAGAGAGGTTAAGTGATCGTATATCCTTTTTATTCATTTTCTACTCCTTTTATTTTTTGAAGTTTAGCGATGAAAAATCCGTCACAACCACTTGTGTTTGCATTTGGAATAAATGTTAGTTGATATAGAGGTTCATCGATGATTCGTGTTATTGTGGGTGGAGGTGTAATTTTGATTGGGATGAAGTTTTTATTTGCTTTTAGAAATTTTTTAATAATATTATCGTTTTCAGCTTTGTTTAACGTACATGTCGAGTAAATTAATATTCCTCCAGGTTTTAATAGCTTTGATGCAGACTGCAATATAGCTAACTGAGTATCACAGAGTATGTTGATACAATCTTTTTCCTTGTATCGGATTTCTGGTTTGTGCCGGATAATGCCTAGTCCAGAACATGGAACGTCACATAGTACTTTATCTGCGACTTCTTCTGAATCAACGCCTTTTGTGGCGTCTATAGTTGAGGCGTCAATTATTGTTATGCCGAGGCGATTTGCACCAGTATTTATTAAATTAACTTTGTGTGGATATAGATCGTGTGCAAATATTTTGCCTTGATTTTTCATAATTTCAGCTATAGTGAATGTTTTTCCACCGGGGGCTGCACACACGTCAACTACGGTGTCTCCAGGTTTGGGATCTAGAATTGAGCAGCATACCTGCGAGGATATACCTTGCACATGAAAGAGTCCCTCTTTAAATTCGCTGAGATTTTCCAACGAGTGGGTTCTTTTTAGTCCGAGAGCATCCAAATTAGGGATTTTTTCTGTTGCGATACCTTTTTCATTAAGTGAGGTGATCAATTTTGTTTCATCTGTTTTTAAAGTATTAATTCGAATTGTAAGTTCGGGCGTGATATTTAGGGAATTTAAAAACATTTTAGTGGCATTGTTACCGTACGATTTTTGCACGTGGTCTATTATCCACTGTGGACAGGAGTACTTTACTTCATCTGTATCGAATTTTAAATTTTCTCTATCGCGGACGACATTTCGTAATATTCCATTGACAAACGCTTTGGTTTTATATTTGTGTACTGCGTTTACAAGGTTAACAGTTTCGTTCACTGAAGCGAAGTCTTGAACTTTATCCATAAAATAGATTTGATATACCCCAATGTAAAGTATTATCAATATGTCCGGAGAAATTTTCTTTAGTCGAATACTTGAATATTTACGTATTATGTAGTCGAGTGTTATTTTTTTCTCTAAAACGCCGTATACGAGCCTGGATGTAAAAGCTTTGTTGGGTTCCGTTAAGTTACATTGCCGTAGTTCGCGATCTAGTGCAATATTTGAATATGCTCCATCTTGAAAAATCTTTAAAAGTATATTAAGTGCGATGATACGTGGATTTTTTGTTTTGTGAATTTCCAAGTTTTTATCCTCCTAAAATTTTCAATTATTAAAATTATATATCATATAAGATTTTTTTTCAAGGAAAAAGAAATTTGAATGGTTTATATTTAGCAAATTTATCTTATGAAATTCTGAAGTACGGTTTACTGATGAGTATTCTGTATGAGTTTTGCAAATTTTTTTAAGCGTAAGTTTGTAAAAAATGCTTGCATTAAGCTGTAGATAGTAGTATAATTCAAATATGGTTACAGTGTGTAGGTTGGATTTCGGTGGTAAATGTTTGTGTCTTTTGAACTTTAGTCGAGAAGTACACTACACAGTGACATTGAAATGTAAGTAAGTGTAGAGGTGGTTATTAAAATGAAAATAACAAAGGCGGTTATTCCTGCAGCAGGGCTTGGAACGAGAGTATTGCCTGCAACTAAGGCTATGCCAAAAGAAATGCTTCCGATTGTGGACAAGCCTGCGATTCAATACATAGTAGAAGAAGCAGTAGCGTCAGGGATTACAGATATACTTATCGTGACTAGCAGAGGTAAGAATATAATTGAAGATCATTTTGATCGGTTGCCAGAACTGGAATCAAGATTATTAGCTTCGGGTAAGGAGGATATGTACAAAGAGGCAGTTTCCATATCTAAACTCGCTAATGTGTATTTTGTGCGCCAGAAAGAAACTAAGGGGCTTGGTCATGCAATTAGTTGTGCTCGTTCATTTGTTGGGGATGAACCATTTGCAGTTCTTTTTGGTGATGATGTTATAATTGGAGAGGATCCAGCGTGTGCTCAACTTATACGTGCATATGATGATTTTGGGCTTGGGGTTCTGGGTGTGAATAAGGTTTCTGAGGAAGCAATTCAAAAATATAGCTCCTTGAAGGTTGAGCATGTAAAGGAAAATATTTTTAGGTGCACGGATATGATAGAGAAACCATCAAAGGATAAAATAATGTCACTGTATTCTATATTAGGCCGTTGCGTGCTAACTAGTGATATTTTTGATATTTTGGACAAAACCCCTCCCGGAGCAGGTGGTGAGATTCAATTAACTGATGCCATGAAAGTAATGGCACGTAATTCTGGAATGATGGCAGTTGAATTTACCGGAAAACGTTATGATATGGGTAATAAACTTGGTGTTATGCAAGCAGCTGTTGAGGTTGCACTTCATCATCCTCAAATCGGCAGGGAATTTAAAAAATACTTACAGGAGTTGAACTTGAGTGAATGATAATATTTTCTTGGAAGAAAAATGTAAACATATTCGTAAACTTATATTGAAAACTATTGGGACACTTGGAGTGGGGCATATTGGCGGTTCGCTATCCATGGTGGAATTACTTGTGGTTCTGTATGAGAGACATATGCGTATTGATCCACATAACCCAAATATGCAAGGTCGTGATCGTCTTATTGTGTCAAAGGGCCATGCGGGACCAGCTGTTTATTCTATTCTTTGTGATAAAGGATATTTTGATGAAAGTTGGCTACTTACTTTAAATCAGCCGGGCACAAATTTGCCGAGTCATTGCGATATGAACAAAACTCCTGGAATCGACATGACTACAGGCTCTTTAGGCCAGGGATTTTCTTGTGCGATGGGGATTGCTAAGGCCTCTAAAATTGTGAAGGATGGTGCAACCATATATGCTGTGATTGGAGATGGTGAATCTCAAGAAGGCCAGATATGGGAGGCTGCCATGTTTGCTGCACAACATGAACTTAATAATGTGATTGCATTTACTGATTATAATAAGTTTCAGTTAGATGGTGCGGTGTCTGATATATGCGGTTTAGAGCCAATTGATCAAAAATGGCGCGCATTTGGTTGGAATTGTATTGTGGTGGAAAATGGTCATGATTGTGCAGAAATTGATGCGGCTATTTCATTGGCTAAATTTTCAAGTAAACCTAGTATGATTATCCTTAATACAATTAAAGGAAAAGGTATTTCGTTTGCAGAAAATGCGGGTGTGGGGAATCATAGTATGGCAATTTCTCAGGATATGCTCCGTGAGGGAATGTCTGAACTTGGAGGTGATTTTTGATGGAAATGCGCCAAATGATGGCAAGTGAACTTGCAAAACTTATGAGCAAAAATGAGAAAATTGTTTTGATTGATGCAGATTTATCTAAACCTAATGGATTAGCGAAAATAAAAGAACAATTTCCAGAAAGAGCTATGGACATAGGTATAGCTGAACAGAATATGGCCTCGATTGCTGCTGGAATGAGTAGTTATGGATTTGTGCCATTTATATCTACGTTTACGCCATTCGCAACAAGACGAATTTGTGATCAAATCGCGATTTCAATGGCGTATGCAAATCAAAATGTGAAAATTATAGGTTCCGATCCTGGAATAAGCGCTGAATTTAATGGCGGTACGCACATGAGTATGGAGGATATCGGTGTGCTTAGAAGCATTCCTGGAATTGTTATTTTTGAACCAACGGATGTTGTGCAATTGAAAAAGTTGTTACCCCAAGTTGTTGATTATTATGGTGTTGTGTATATACGTATGTTTAGAAAGAAAATAGATTCGGTATTTACTGAAAGTGATGAGTTCGATCTTTTTAAAGCATCTGTTATTCAGGAAGGTTCAGATTTGTCTATATTTTGTTCAGGAATAATGGTTCAGGAAACTATGCTTGCTAATGAAAAATTAAAGCAAATGGGTATAAATGCTGATATTATAAATATTCAAACAATTAAGCCAATTGATAGGGAGGCCGTAGTGAAATCTGCCAAAAAAACCGGGGCTGTGCTTACTGCTGAAAATCACAACTTAATAGGTGGTTTGAAATCCGCTGTTAGTGAAGTGCTTGCTGAAGAGTTTCCTGTACCAATTAAGTCTGTTGGAGTGAATGATGTGTTTGGGCAAGTTGGTAAAATGCCGTATTTGAAGGAAGTTTATAAAATGAGATCATGTGATATCGTTTCAGCCGCTTTGGAACTTCTTAAGTAATTTTATTATTTTTTGGGAAATATATTAATTCCCCGTTAAGTGACGTAGCTTAGCCACTTAACGGGGAGTTGCTTATTAATAAATGATTAGTTTTATTTTTATACGGCACCTTGTGCTATCATAGCATCCGCGACTTTTGTGAATCCTGCTATATTAGCTCCTGATACGTAATCTGTACAATTTGAGTATTTTTTAGCAGCTGAGGATATTTCGTTGAAAATATTTGTCATAATTTGATCAAGCTTCTGGTCTACTTCGTCAAAATCCCATGAAAGTCGTATGCTGTTTTGGCTCATTTCTAAAGCAGAAACTGCAACCCCTCCCGCATTTGCAGCTTTACCTGGGGCGAAAAGTATACCGTTGGTTTGTAAAAGTTTAGTTGCGTTGATGGTGGTTGGCATGTTGGCCCCCTCTGCAACAGCGATAACTTTATTAGTTATGAGGTTTTGTGCTTCGCTTTCGTTTAATTCGTTTTGAGTTGCACAGGGTAATGCAATGTCGCAGGGGATATCCCAGCGGTATTTACCTTCTGTATAAATTGCATCAGGATGGTATTTAGTGTATTCTTTGATTCTTTCTCGATTAGTTTCTTTTATTTCTTTTATAGCGTTAATGTCAATGCCGTCTTTATCGTGTATCCATCCTGTAGAATCACTCATGGTTATAACCTTACATCCAAACTCAATTGCTTTTTCAGCAGCGTAAATTGCTACGTTTCCAGAACCGGAGATGGAAACCCTTTTGTTGTTTAAGTGATGGCCGTTTTGCTTTAGCATTTCTCGTGTTAAGTAAAGAAGTCCGTATCCTGTAGCTTCTGTGCGAGCTAATGATCCGCCATAAGATAATCCCTTTCCTGTTAGTACACAGTCAAATGAATTTCGTAGTCGTTTGTATTGCCCAAATAGGTAGCCAATCTCGCGACCACCAACGCCAATATCTCCAGCTGGAATGTCTGTGTTTGGCCCAATGTGGCGATAAAGCTCTGTCATGAAGCTTTGGCAAAATCTCATTATTTCACTTTCACTTTTGCCTTTTGGATCAAAGTCTGAACCCCCCTTTCCCCCACCGATCGGGAGTCCAGTTAGAGAGTTTTTGAAAATTTGTTCAAATCCTAAGAATTTTATTATTCCAAGATTTACAGAGGGGTGAAATCTAAGACCTCCTTTATATGGTCCAATTGCACTGTTGAATTCTACACGGTAACCCCTGTTTACTTGAATGTGACCGTTGTCATCTATCCACGGTACCCTGAATTTTATCTGACGTTCCGGTTCTGTTATGCGTTCGATAATGCTTTGATCTTGGTATTTTGGGTTGCTTTCAATAACCCCTTCTAAGGAGGTTAAAACTTCTGTTGTCGCTTGTATGAACTCATCTTCTCCACGGTTTTGTTGTGCTATGCGTTCAATTTCAGATTGTGTATATGACATAAAATCTTCCTTTCTAATTTTTGAGTAGTATCAAAATACCTACTCATTGCAGTATATCATAATTTTAACATTTTGGCAACCTTCTTTTTTGTAAAAAAGAAGGCAAAAAACTTTTAATTCACGCAACCAAAGTTAGTTTAATAAGAAGTTAAAGTGCCCGCGATTTTACTCATATAGTGAAAAGTACCTATTTTATTTTTACTTTTTAATAAAGAAGGCAAAAAACTTTTAATTCACGCAACCAAAGTTAGTTTAATAAGAAGTT
>CATZCM010000040.1 GCA_958417225.1 uncultured Eubacteriales bacterium
CCATTATCAACGATACTATTCTCTTTATCATTTGCTTTTCTCCTTTAATTTTTTAGTTTACTTTCTCTTTGCTATACGCTTTTGCTATTAATTGCATCCTTATTTGCGCTCTTTCCTGTCTTAATTTTTTACTCTTTAATACTATCTCTAATTGTTTTTTCTCGTCATCCTCTCTTAGTTTTTCTATTTTTGCCTTTTCGACTTCTGTAGCCTGTTCAATTGCTTCTGTACTTTTTTCGCATGTTTCTAATTTTGTTTCTAACGCTTCTATTTTCTCATTTTCCTTTGCTTTTTCACTCTCGAGTTCTTTTTTTGATTCACTCAAATCACTCAATTGATCATCCGTATCCGTTAGCAATTTTTCCATTTGACATTGTATTTGATCAACTTGACATTGCAAATCCAACAATTCTGTTTCATTAAAATCGTGTAACTCATCATATTTCTTTTTATATTCCACTGATTTTCGAAATTCTTCTTCATTTAATGACGTTTCGGATAAAACTGCTAATTGGCGCTCTTTAACACTTGTAATTTCTTGTTTTGACAATCTTTGCAAATTTTCAGCATCAACTCTAATCGTATGTATCGCATCATTTGTTCTATCCAATTCACTTTTACAGGTCACTAATTCACCTTGACACTTTTGTTTCTTTTCTTGCGTTGCTGCAACATTTCTTGTTATCTGTTCTGCTTCAATTTCCTTTTCACTTATTTCAGATTCTAAACCACATACCTTTAATTCTGTTTTTTGGTGTAATTCCTGTATCTGTGCATGTATTTTTACTGCAGTTTGTTTTTCACTGGTCGCTCTAAATTGATCCATTGCCCTCTTTGAAATAAGTGCCGCAACATTTGTTTCTACACGTACTGATTCATCATCTGTCATCATCATCTCTCGTTCAGCATCTCGTGCACTTGCGTTCAAACTACTCGACATAAAATTAAATATTTCTTGTTCTTTTACGATCTGCGCATTTATTTCATTTATCTTACAAATTAAACTTTTTAATTTCACTTGATTACTTTCTAGTTCATTCTTACAAACCTCATACTCAATAGATTTCTTCTCCTTTTCCATTTCATTTTTTTTCAGAGTCTTTTCTAATTCAGCCCTTTGAGAATTCAAAACATTCAATGCAACTATGTTATTTTGATTAATTTTTGCAAATTGTTCATTCATACTTGCTATACGTTCAATTAATAAACTTATACTAGATAAACATTTTTTCCTTTCCTGTTCGCACACATCACTTTTACCTTTAAGCTGTGCAATTTTTCTCTCTAATTCATTTTTCTCTATTTCTGCAGACTTAATCTTATATTCTAAACCACTTTTTGCTAATCCGCTTTTTCTTTTTAAGTCCAATTCACACTTAAGTTTTCGTTTAATTTCATCTAACCTACTAAACAAACTCAATCTTTTTTTCTCAATTAATCTTATATCGTCATTGAGTTTAGCCATTCTTGATTCAATATCAGCATTTTTACTTTTTAAAACGCCTATACTATGTTGCAAAGTCCTTTTTTCACATAACTTCTTTTCTAAATTTTTTTTGACAGCACATTCCTTAGAAAATACATATTGTATTTTTCTTGCACAATTCCTTCTAAACTGTTCTTGCCTTTCATCTTGCATTTTAAATCGCCAAATTCTTGCCTCATTTACTCTTTTATCTAACTCTTCTTTTTCCCTTTCTCTATCTGTCTTTATATACAAATCATTTCCTTCCCATATTCTCGCATCAATTATGTCGCGTCTACTATTGTACACTACCTCAATCCAGGGATTAAGTTGCACTATTTCTCTCCACCTGTTTCCATCACCTAAAAATCTCTCTGCTATTTTAGATAGGCAATCTCCCCTTTTCACTTTATAATGTATGGCTTTTGTTTGCATCGGAATTAGTAACAACCCAATCGTCAATAAATTTGTTACAATTTTTTTATACCTCATTTTTTGTTCTCCTTTAATTTTTTAGTGAGCATTATTTAAAGACGATTAAATAACATGGACACTTCACTAAAACAAAATACTCAATTCTCCCCCCTTCAACAAGATGTATATCCTTGCTATTAAATCCAATATTACCCTAACATAATTAATTATAACAAGTTGGTTTATGATTGTAAATAGTAAAATGTCAAATTCGTATATAAGCATTATTTTATCATTTGATGTAAAAATATCATATTGATTTTATTTTTATACTTAACAATATCATATAAAAATCAGATAAATCTACCATATTGTATTCTTTCTCACATTATTTGACAAAATACTCTTTGTAATTATAAATAAACGATAGTGACTTTTTAAATAGCCTCTATCGTTTTCTCAAATTTAGTTATTTATTTAACTTGGGTTTTTAGCGTAATAATACCTTAGAAAACTCCATACTATAACCATTTTTAAAAAAGAATGTTGTAATGATTAAACCAATAATCTATCTGAATTATATACGCCAAAACCTGTGGTGCACGCATCAACTGACCATACCACGGTAATGTAACCTCTTCCGGATTTTGTATCAATCGCATTACCATATCTCGATTTAAAATTGAGCCAACATACGAACTCTTATCATCTAAAATCTTCATAACGCTTTCACTCACCAGACGCATATAAACAGGATTAAATGTTTTAGGGTAAGGACTTTTTTTCCTAAACACGATTTCGTCCGGTAAAAAGTCACGCATTGCTTCCCGTAAGATTCCCTTTTCTCTACCATTTAACGACTTAATTTTCCAAGGCATATTATATGCATACTCCACTATCCTATAATCACAAAATGGCACACGCACTTCCAAACCACTATACATACTCATTCGATCTTTTCTGTCCAGTAGAGTCTGCATAAACCAATTAAAATTAAGTGCAAACATTTCCCTCATACGAGCTTCCTCTTTCGTATCAGTATCCAACTTATCCACGCTTGCAATTGTGCTCTCATACCTATCATGAACATATTCATCCGCATTTTTTATCACGCCATCCTTCAATAAGGTTTTTCGCAATTCTAACGTTCTTGACCACGGAAACGTATCATCATATAAAATATCCTTATCGTGATACCATGGATACCCGCCAAAAATTTCATCGGAACACTCCCCAGATAAAGCCACTGTAAAATTCTTTTTCACTTCTCGGCAAAACAGCAACAACGATGAATCTATATCAGCCATCGCTGGAACATCTCTAGCCTCAACTGCATATGTTAGTGCCTTAGCCAACGTTTCATTACTTATTACTACCTGATGATGATCTGACCCAATATATTTCATCATCATCGCAATGTATTCATTATCAGAATTTGGCTGAAAAACATTTTTTTTAAAGTATTTACTATTATCTACATAATCCACAGAATACGTTGTAAGCGGACCTTTTCCATATTTTCTAAAATAATCCGATGCAATTTTACATATGCAACTCGAATCCAATCCGCCCGACAAAAAACAACACAAAGGCATATCTGATACAAGTTGTTTAGTCACTGCATCTATCAGCAAATCCCGAACTTTCTCTACTGCCGTTGCCGCATCGTCTGTGAACTCTCGAGCTTTCAAAGTCCAATATTTTCTCACCCTAAACCCCTTCGCAGAAAATACTGCACATTCTCCAGGACAAAGTTCCTTAACATTTTTAAACAAACCTTGCCCACTTGTTCTACCTGGTCCAATCATAAATATTTCCTTTAACATATCATCATCTAACCTTAAATCTACTCTCCCGCTTGCGATCAATGTCTTTATTTCTGACGCAAATATTAAACCTCCCGGATACTTTACAAAAAACAATGGTTTTACACCAATTCTGTCTCTCGCTATGAACAATTTTTTTGCTTTATTATCCCACACAGCAAACGCAAATATCCCATTAAACTTCTCAACACAATCCTCGCCCCAATGAACAAAAGCTTTCAAAACAACTTCCGTATCAGAGTGTCCATTGAAATCATAACCCAATTCTTTCAATTCATCCCTAACCTGTTCCGTATTGTAAAGTTCTCCATTATATACTATTGTACTATCTATTCCAGGCGCACGCATACTCATTGGTTGCCGCCCCATTTCAGGGTCCACCACAACTAATCTGCTGTGTAATAAACAAACATTTTTTTGTACGTATTTGCCCGTATCATCTGGACCACGGCGTCCCATCGTACGCAACATTTTATCCATTGTCTCCTCTTTTTCTTGTAAATTGGCCCCATTATCAAGCCATCCTGCTATTCCACACATAAATATCCCTCCATCACATTGTATGCAAATTCTCTTTCTCCATTTCCTTTTTTTTAGTACATCTAGGCTCAACGTAGTTCATAATAATAACCTTCTTATATTCAAATACGATCTACATATAATATTATCTATTTTATTTATTAAGGTTAACGTTTGCCACTAAAAAACACAGTAATCAAAATACACACTATAATATATAACACGAGAAATTAAAAGGTTCAATCAAAAAAACCATAAATGCACATCTATAACTCATTATTTTCAAAAAGTTATATCTCGCACATTTATGGATTTTTTTCAACTTATCGTCTAATTGCCAACACTCTTGTCATCAAACTTACATAATCACTAATAAGTTCATTTTAGTATCTTACTATAATTCTATAAAAACTAAGAATTATAACACTGAGGTAATATAGGATTAGGATTTATTCTTGCATTATCTACATCAACCGTTTTGTTTTCATCCTTTCTGACTTTTCTTGCAACTAACACGGTTCTAAAATTTTCAAATTCATAAGAACACGTCGATAAAAGAACAATTTGGTCATTTTCATTTACATCAACCGTCGTACATATAAGGGATCTATCCTGGATTTCTTTAATAAATGACATAAAATCCTCAGAATCATTAAACTCCGCCCTGATATAATTAAAAACCGGACCATGAATTTTAAGCGTATTTGTCCTAAACACTGAAAACACCTTCCAAGATGCTTCCTCTTGCAAAAAATTAAATGTAAACACAGGTCTCGCCTTATAATAATCCAATTTTGTAAAATTCACAACACTAGAAAACATACTTTCATCCAACATATGGTGGCCATACAACACAATACTTTTTGTGTTCGGCAGATCTTGGCATCTTTTATCAGCAAAAATTGCTCCATAACGAGTATCTCCACCTTTATAGTCATGATTCAAATAGTACTGTGGATCTTTATCATCCGACGAAACCATAACAGGATAATCAATCTTTGTATCTGGTACAGTAATCCAACCTTTCATATCTGGATACTGCAAACTCAAATCACGTAGTCCTTTCAATGGATCATCATTAACATCGTAATATATTTGCCTAACCTTATCAACAGATCTATTATTTTGAACTCTATCTATCACTAAAATTTTAAGTAGCATCCACCCAGATACACAAAAAACAATAAAACACAAAGTAAAAATAAATTTCCTAAAAGCCCCACGAGACAATCAATCCACCTTCTTTTCACAAAAGTCACTCATAATACACTTGTCACACTTTGGGTTACGCGCTGTACAAATCTCACGTCCGTACAAAACCAGCCTATGACAAAAGTCATTTGATTCTTGAGGATCAAGCAACTCTCGAAGAATTTTTTCAATTTTGGCAGCGTCCTTTAAGTTATGTAACCCCAACCGTCTCGTTATTCTTATACAATGAGTATCCACTACTACCGCAGGTTTAGCATAAACATCCCCCAAGATCAAATTTGCGGTTTTTCTACCAACCCCGGGCAAAGTTAGCAAATCCTCCATCGTGTCAGGAACTTTTCCATCAAACTTCTCACAAATAATTTTACACATCTGAACAATATCCTTTGATTTCGTATTATAAAACCCACACGATTTAATATACTCTGCTACATCGTCAATATTTGCTTCTGCAAATTCCTCAACTGTTTTATATCTTCTAAACAAGTCTTTAGTTACAACATTAACTCTTTTGTCCGTACACTGTGCTGCTAACCTTGTCGCTATCAAAAGCTCATGTGGACTTTTGTACTCAAGCGAACACACCGCATCCGGATATTTTTCTTTAAGCGCCTCAACAGCTAAATTTGCAATTTCTTTTTTAGTTTTCATTTTTGTTCATTATCCTTTCACTGCACCACCAGTAATGCCATCTACATAAAATCTTTGCATTACTATAAATAATATTGTAATAGGAACAGCTATACACACGCTCCCTGCTGCAAACAACGTAAAACATGAATCAATGTTCTCTTTGTCGAGCATAGTAAACAAACCCACCGCAACGGTGTATTTATCGTATTCTGTACCCATGATTATCTTTGAGAAAATAAAGTCCATCCACGGTGCCATAAATGCTGTCAATGCTGTATACACTACAATTGGTTTAGAAAGCGGCAATATTATCTTCCAAAAGATTTGAGCATTATTTGCCCCATCGAGTTTCGCAGACTCGTCAAGTGATCTTGGTATCGTATCAAAGAACCCCTTTGCAACATAGAACTGCAATCCCGCAGATGCCGAATAAACAATAACAAGCGCCCATAAGTTATGCGTAAGATTAATGCTCTTAAGTACATAATACACAGCTATCATTGACATAAATGCTGGAAACATACCAAGCACTAGAGCAATATTCATAAATGTCCTACGCAATCGAAACCTCAGTCGAGATATAACATATGCCGTAGTTAAATTCATAACAGTAGTTAAAACACATGACACACTTGCAACCCAAAATGTGTTCCAAAACCATTGTGGGAAATTAAATATAGTAGTATCAGTAAACAAGCGTTTGTAATTATCAAAAGTGAATGTTTCCGGAAAGAAGTTTGACACTAAGGCACCTTGCTCTGCTCGAAATGACGTTAATACAACCCATACGATTGGTACAATCCACAAAACGGACATAACAACAAGTATAACATAAACAAATACATTTGAGATTTTCTCTCTAGAGTTAAGCCCAACACATTTCATGCAAAATCCTCCTCACTTGAGTATGCTGACGTCTTACGATATGCGAATAGCGACATCACCACAGATACAACAAACACACATATTCCAATCGTAGATGCTATACTATAATCTTTTTGTTCTGAAGTTAATTTATACAACCACGTTATTAACAAGTCAGTTTTACCTGCAAAGTAATATTCACTCGACATCGGTTCCCCTTTGGTCAGAAGGTAAATAACATTAAAATTATTTAAATTTCCAATAAATTGAGTAATAAGGTATGGTGCTGTCACAAAAAATATGTACGGTAACGTAATCTTAAAAAACATGATAACTGAAGAAGCACCATCAATTCGAGCTGATTCATATAAATCCTTTGGAATATTAAGTAAAACCCCAGAAGTAATTAGCATTGTATACGGTATCCCAACCCACAAATTCACTAATAAAACTGTAATTTTAGCCATAAATGGATCTGACAAGAAAGGAATAGGTGAAGATATAAGACCTATTTTCTGCAAAAAACAATTAATTGGACCAAAATCGCTAAGCATATTTCGCATCACCAAGAGTGACACAAATTGTGGTATAGCTATAGTTAGAACAAAAATTGTGCGCCACATGCCTTTAAATCTTATTCCTTTTTTATTTATAAGAAGTGCAACTACAATTCCTAAAATATAATTTGACGCTGTAGACAGAATCGCCCACAATATAGTCCATAGAAGCACCGGAAAAAACGTACTGCCAAGTTTACTGCCAAGCTTAAACATGCTAATGAAATTGTCAAACAAAACCCAATTAAATAAATGCCCAGGCGGTTGATGTGCCGAGTCAAAATTCGTAAATGCGATCAAAATCATAAATATGAGGGGCATAACTGTAAAAACAACAATCCCAATAATAGGTAACGTCAATAACGTAACATGAAACTTCTCATTCACTAAACTTGACAAATCCTCTTTCAAATTTGGAACATGCCCTTTACTAAAACTGATTAATTGTAATTTATATGCACTTTTTACATTTGAAACATACACACAAAAAAATATTCCAATTAGAACTACTACTGCTACTCCGTATATCAAAAGCAACATTGAATTATCACCTTTTACCAAAAGGTTAATTTCAAGGTCAGAATTATATTTCCAAGACTGGGTTTTGGTACCAAGAGTCACAAGATCGGCAAGTGCGCCAAAACCAAAACGTATCATAAAAATAACAAATGCAAATTCATACATAAGATAAAATAAACCCTTTACAACTTGACCATACCATAAATTTGATATTCCCATAATAAAAAAAGAAAGTCTTGTTTTTAAATCGCCATCTTGAAAAATTCTAAAAATGTTTTTTCTACAAGATATAGAACCGTTCATAATATCCCCCTTATCGTATTGACAATATAGCATAAGGTACATTTAAGCGCTAATTTTGTTCAAAAACAGGTCTCTTGAGTAAGCTGCCATAGGTGCCCAAAATTTACACATTTGTGGTGTAGACGGTACAACAAAACTATAATTCAATTGCGTGATAGCCGCCCTAGCCAAATCATTTTGTTGATTAGATATATCATTTATAAGTTCATTGTTAGTTGGAAGCAAATTTCGTTTTTTATATCTTATCTCCTGATTCTCCTTGTTCACTAAGAAATTTGCTAAACTCATCGCAGCAAGAGGTTCCTGAGTATTCGCACTTATACAGTAAATGTTATACCCTGCAAAAGACACCATGTGTTTTTCACCACTTCCCATATCTACACCTGGCAATGGTGCAACCGCATAATTTTCACCTAATTTCTCCTTGAATGAAGACGCCTTCCAATCACCAGAAATGTACGCACCAAGCTTTCCTTGAGCAAAACGCGAGTCAGATTCTTCAGAACTAATGCTTGCAACTCCTCTGGCCATTAACCCCTTAATATAATTTACAGCTTCTTTACCGGGCTCGTCATCAAATGAAATATGTTCAGGATCAAAATAACCTTCTTCAAAAAGATTACATCCCGCTGTCAAAAAAAAGCTGGTTGTGTAATACGCATCCGCCATATCTATTCCTATTCTATCCACCCCAGATTCAACTGGTTTGGACAGCATAGAATCCAGGGATTTTACATCATCTTCAGAAAAAATTCTCTTATCATAGTACAAAAAGTACGTTTTCTGTGAAACCGGGTATCCGTACAATTTCCCTTTATACGTACATGCATCAACAGAACCTTTAGTATTTTCTTTACAAATTTCTTCAGAATATTTTGTGTTTTCATATATCAGTCCGTCTTCTACAAGTTTACCAAGCTGGTCATGCGCAACTGCAAACACATCTGCTGCCATTACAGGATCCTTTTTTACTTCATCTTGTGCTTTATCTTCACCAATTATTTTTTGTGAAATTTCATATGTGTTTTGTGAATTACTTTGTTTAAACTTCTCTATCATTTCAGACAAAATCTGCTGATCTTCCGCAGAACCCCATAAAGTCAGTTTAATAGTCCTGCCAGTAGTATTAGCTATTGATACGTAATCCTCTCTAACTACCTTACAAGAACATAAACTTGTAATAATCAATATAATAACAATCCCTAATGAAATAATATGTTTTTTATTTTTCACATAAAACACCCCGTAATAAAATATATTTTCACTTTTATACTTCAAATACTTATTTTTTCCTTATTTTACAAGAGTATTCTAACATATGTAACGTATAAATTCAATACGCAACTTAACTGAAAATTAAGATCAATTACATACCGGTCAAATATAAGCATCTATAAATTTTTTTATACACACGCCCAAAACAAACACTTTGTATCACATCATACAATAAATACACTTTTTTAAAAAAAGACACCAATCTTTCGATTGGCGCCTCAAAACTCACAATGATATCATATAGACTCACTTTCACTCTATACAAATAAAACTCAAATCACTTAACTTTTCTTTTTTCACGCATCCCTAACAATCCAAATCCCGAAACCAATATTATTGCAATCAACGCAAACAACATATTTAAGTCATACGAGTCACTAGTTTTGACGTCATTAACTGGAGTAGCAATAACGACTTCTGATTGTAACTCCTCATTATTATCTGTCAACTTTTCATCTGTTCGTTTCACTGTAAAAGAATCTTTCAATTGCCACTGGGCTGTTAACTCAATAGATTCCACATTATCATCTGAAACCAAATCCTTATATGTTCTATCCTCGATAACTGTACCATTGTACATCCATCCGGTAAAATCATACCCAACCCTTGTTGGATTTTCCTCAGGAAGTACTTTTCCATTCCATACTACAGTTT
>CATZCM010000041.1 GCA_958417225.1 uncultured Eubacteriales bacterium
CTAACCTCTCTCTCGCACCAAAGTATCTCTTTCGTTATGAAATACCACGATTATAGGAAGGTGGCAAAAGAATATGAACAATTATTTATTTCACTCAGGTAGAAACATAAGTGTTATATAATTGTTCTATAAGTTTTACCCATTTAGGAAATATCTGTTCACGATAGTATTGTTTTCCTACTTTTATAGCATGGATTCCAAATTTTTGTCTCAGGTTTTCTGAACTTATCATTTGTATGATTGCTTCAGAAAACTTATTTTTATCCCCTTGTGGTATTAAAAAACCATTATATCCATTGGTTATAATATCTTTTGCACCATATTTAAAGTCAAATGCTACAGTTGGTATTCCGCAGGCTTGCCCTTCGATAAGAGTTATGGGTTGACCTTCATATCTTGATGGTATAACTTGAATACTATAATTAGGATAGATATCCCATATATTATCGGTTCTGCCACAAAGTATAATTTGTTCTTTTAGATTGAGAAAATTGATTTGTTGTTGTAATTGTTCATAGCAACTACCTTCTCCATAGATATGGAGTTGCCAGTTTGGATATTTTTTTGCAACTTTTTTCCAGCATTCTATAAGAACATCAAATCCTTTAGCATATTCTAGTCTACCAACAGCTATTACTCTTTTGGTGTCATAGTTTTCCACTAGTTTATGGGGTGTGTTGATAAAATTGGGTATAATACTTATTTTTTTTGTATGTTTATATTCTTTAGCGTCACCTTTAGTTAAGCAAACTACTTGATCAGCCGCTTTTTCCATAAGAAAAAATAATTTATGATAAGGAGTAAATGAACGAGCAGAATGCGACTCGTATACTTTTTTTGCTTTTGTTTTGATTAAGGGTAATAAGATAGCTCCCAAACTCATAGTATAGAATATGAGTTTAGGTTGGATACGATTGATAATAGTTTGAAATTTAAAGATAATTTTTCCTATTGTTATTATTCTAAAAAGAGTTTTTAATAGAATAGAATTATTTTTGGGAGTGAACGGAATTTCAAGAGAGATGAAATCCACGCTTTCCTCTAGATGGTAGCTTATAGGATGTTCATCATGATATATGGAAACAATAGTAACATGATGTTGAAATCTTGAGGCTAAATAATTAGCCTTTTCAGCAATAATTCGTTCTGCTCCACCTTTTATTGAAAAATCTTCTATAACATATACTATTTCCATTTTATATAATAATAATGAGATTTATTTATTCACAAAAATACGATATTTCAATTTATCTACCAAAAATACTTGTTATATTTAATAATTCTTATCATATACTCCTTGCTATTAGCAATAAAACAGGATTATTTTCGTTTAAATAGTATGATTATACAAGAGCTGTCTATACTTATTCCTGTTTATAATGATGAAGCCACTTCGCTGGTAAAATCTCTTCATAAACAAGCACAAGCTGTTTCTGGTTTGTGTTATGAAATTATTGTTTTTGATGATGGTAGTACTAACAAAAAAACTATTGAAAATAATTATTCATTGACTCTTTTGCCAAATTGTCGTTATATATGTTCAGAACATCATGATTGTCGTGCTGCGATGCGGAATTCATTAGTTAGACAGGCAAAGTATGAGTGGCATTTAATGATAGATGCTAGGTTGATATTAGTGAATAATGATTTTTTGATACGTTATCTTAGTTGTGGTGTTCGGGTTGGAGAAGTTGCCTGTGGAGGAGTTTGTGTGGATGGTGGTTCTCTTACTGTTCAATTATATCGTGAGAATTTGCGTTTTAGATACGAAAAGCATGAAGAATCTAAACATTCATATATAGTGAGAAAGTCTGAACCTTATAAATCCTTTCGTACAACCAATTTCTTTTATCATAAGTCTGTATTGGAACAAGTTCCTTATAATGAACAGGTTAAGGGGTATGGTTATGAGGATGTTTTGCTGGGAAAGGCATTAAGTGAAAAGAAGATAAAAGTAACCCATATTGATAATCCCGTTGCCTATACTGAGTTTGAGGAAAATCTGGTTTATCTTCGAAAAATAGAAGAAGCATTACGTACTTTGCATGCATTTGAAGGAGAGTTGAATGATTACTCTCCATTATTGCATGCAAGAAATATCTTGAGAAAGTTTCATCTTCTGGGCGCTTTCCGAAAGTTTCATGCTCTCTGTAAAGGTTGGGAGCTTATGAATCTTTGTAGCAATATGCCTTCTCTTTTCATATTTAAACTCTATAAACTAGGCTATTACGTCAGCCTTTAAGTTTAGGAAGAGATAGAATTGTTATTGCAAATGGAATGGCTGCATCTATATAGGTTATGTCGTAGTTTGAATTAAATATATCTGTCCAATTCTCATAAATATACATAGAATATCCATAGGAGATTATTGGGATGAGCAGTAGTATTATAACAGAATATAGAACCTGAAATTGGTAACTACCTTTCCAGGTTAGTGACATGGTAAGAGCTATTGTAACAAGGAATATTGTTGCAATAGGGCTACCTTGTCTAAACTGTAAGGAAAAAGGATTATTTTCAGCTCCAAATAACTCCTTGGCATCCCATAATATTAATGGTAGAAATGTCATTGCAAATACTCCCACAATAAGAAGTGGGATAAGAATCTGCTTCTTTACTTTTAATTTTATATAGTATGGAAAAAATAGAATGAACAGAGGAAATGCTACGCTCAGTCTGGTAGATAACCATAAACCTACACACACAGACAAAATCCATGGGTGCTGTTTGAAATTAATTTGATAGGCTTGCAGTATATTGATAAAAGCTGCTAGCAGAAAGAAGTTTGATATGAGATCGCTTCTTACAGCTACTTCATACCAAAGATTTATAGAAAGGAACAATAAAAGTGTAGCCTTGATGGCTGCTTTGTAACCTGATAATAACTTAATACTGTAGATAAATATCATGCAAGTGAATATTTCTGATAATCCTACGTTCTGTAATAGATAGAATGGTATATGGAATACCAGCCATATAGGAAATGGTGATGCATTTCCGCCTAGATGTGTTTTGGCAGAATACGGAAATTGTCCATTGAAAAGATTTTGGATAGGATAGGCTAAGGCTGACCATCGATCAACTTTGTTGGTCAAAGGGTCAAAATGGTATTGTACTATCAATAGTCCTATTACAAGAACTGTAGTTGTTGCAGCAAACAGATAGGGTAAATATTTGTTTATTTTTTTCTCTTCTTCTTCTTTTGTTGCAAAGAAGAGTATATCTAAAGCCAAAACTAAAGCGTATCCAATACAGATGTATCCATAGTGTTCTGTAACTCTCATACTATATTTGCACATGAGCGTATAGCATATCCCTATATAGAGAATGCCTGTTAAGCTATAAATGAAATAGCTTTTTTTACTTAGAAACTGATTGATTCTTCTGAAAATAACACTTATGATAATTGAATATGCAGAATAGATGAATATGGATATAATACCAGTGATGGCTGGCATAAAGTTGTAGTGAACTATATATAATTCGTAACTGATTTTACCTAATTTATTGAATATACCAATCTTTTTTAATAGTGGAAAAAGGAAAGGTGCGGCTATGATAGACATAGCCAACGGCAGTTTAATGTTAAGCAGTATAACATTAAACGGTATCGATCCCTTTATTTGCTGAATAGTTGGTATTTCTTTGATTAACAGGAATATAATTCCGTATATTACGCTTAGGCAAGTATACTTCAATACATACTTTTTGTTTAGTTTGTTCAGCTTCCCAACATATTCTGATGCTAAGTATCCACAGAAAAAGGAGAAAGCTTGTTCACTATATAGTTGTTGCTGGAATACATTATATATTCCAAAGACAAAAAGAATGTATTTCGTATTTTTCGTAAAAAATCTTCTGCTTATCCAATATACAAGATACCATCGTATGATATAATCGACGAACCAGAGATCTGAAGCGTAAAAAGTCAAATTCTTTAGAAGTTGTACTGAATTAAAATGTTCAACGAATGGTAGTTGAAATAAAAAGATAGTCCAGCATGGGATTATTACACGAAGAAATCTCTTTTTCCAAAAGTTATTGATGCCATTTATTTTATGGCTTTCATTAATGCCAAATCCTGAAATAAATAGAAAAACAGCAACAGCTACGCTACCAAAAATATTAAAAAAGCGAGGATAGTCCTCTAACTGCATAACAAAGTGCATCAGCATGATTAATAATGCTGATACACCTTGCATCCATAAAGTATTTTGACGTGATAATATATTATTTTCTGTCATTGGTCTGCCTTTTATCGAATAATAGCTATTTTACAAACAATTCCTTTTTCACCACTCTCTGTCGCAGTTTCTACCATGTAGATACCGCTGGCTACTTTCTTACCGTTTAGGTCACAACCATCCCAGGAATAACTGCCTCCTGCACTTCTGCCTTCGTTTATTAAAGTTCCATTTGTTGATACAATTTTAATATAAGCATTGAAAGATAATCCAACGATGTTTATTTTGCCAGTATAATCTGGTTTCACCGGGTTTGGATATGCGTAGACATTATCTTTGGTCATTTCAGAGTTAGAACCGACAATTCCATTATTGAAAGAGCACAGTCCTTTATCTGTAGCAAAATATACCTTTCCTGTATTGTTATTGACAGCAATACTATATACGATATTCGATATTAATGGAGAATTATCTGTATCAAAATGATAAATTTGTGTATTGCAATCATCACTAACCAAATATACTCCATTATCGGTACCGAACCATTTCTGGTTTGCTCCGTCTACTGCTATACAACGTATATTACTATTATCTAATAGATAGTCTGCATAATTAGTATTATCATTACGAGGTACTTTATGTTGTGTAAATATATTGTTACCATTTTTGATGTCTGACATTGAAAGATAAAGAGGACCAGATGTTGTTCCTATCCAAATATTACCATTTCTGTCTTCTGCCAAACAATGTACGTAAATTGGAGTAATGTCTCTTCCATCCTCATTGGTAAATGTAGGTCCATACATTGTTAATTCATCTGTATTATAGTTATATTTATATAGTCTATTCTTTTCATAATAATTGTTTGCAAACCATATATTCCCATTATTCTTGCCGATAATTAATCCTGTTAGATTATATCTGTCATTAGAACCTATTTCCGAATGAGGATAGTGTTTCCATTCTTGTGTAGTTTGGTCAAACGATAGAATAGAATTATCTCCTAAGCTATTTAAAAGCCATAATTTTCCTGTTGCATCATATTTTACAGATGAAATAATAGTATAACTTTTACTCAAAGGTGATGTAATAACGCTTGTATTATCTTTATTGTAACACTTAATGAATTTTCCATCTTGAAATTCATATAATCCTGCCTTTGAACCTACCATGATATGTCCCTCTTTTGATGGGTCAAAGTCAAGACAGAGCAGGTCTCTGTAGCGATGTCCTAATGAAGCATCTGAAGGTTGCTCAAATTCTTCCCATTTTTCTCCATTCCAAACATGTACTTCTCCCATGTTTTTACAGTCTTTTTCTTGTGACCAAGCACCTGCTACTGCATATAATTTATTTTTATTAATATATAAACGGTAGAATTTGTTAGATGCAGGCCCATCAGGAATAATACCTTCTGTTTGATATATTTTTTCCTTATCTGTATTCAGGGTATAGTAAGTCAATTTACCTTCTTTTACCGTCCACCAATACTTATTAGTTGTATCATAGACGTTAGTAGAATTCATTGTTTGTTCTTTGAAATTACCGGCTTTTTCCCAATTATTCTTATCTATCAAGTTATTCTTTAAAACTCCTCTGTATAAGCCAGCTTCTTTCGAAGCAGCATAAAGGCTGTTGTCTTCTATATAACTATAGTTAACATTAAAGCCCAACTTGTATGTATCGAGTATTTTTCCTTCTTTTGTATCTAATTTAATAATTCCAAAAGGGAGAGATAAATAAGCATTTGTCCCACTTATATATATATGGTTTATCTGTTTATTATCAGTCATACTTTTCAGATACAAATCAGGTATATTAATTATATTTCCATTGGCATCCAATAAGTCAATATTTCCATTGGTATATGTGATTACCAACTTTTTTGTATTTTTATTCCAAGCAATATGATTAATATCAAAGTCAGAAAGAGTGTTTGCTTTATCGTATGTAGTAACTGAACCATTTTTTATATGATAAGAGAAAAGTCCGTTAGACGCTAAGGCAAACACTTGGTTTCCTGCTGGTTCGATTTCTGTTATATCGTTATAACTGGTGTATATTTCCCAACTTCCCTTATCTATGGCCGATAAGGGAAGTGTCATGAATAGTATTGTAATTAATAATGTTATTGTCTTCATTTTCTGTTATTTTAAAGCCTAATACTATATTAACTGCAAATATAACTATTTATTGTGAAATATAATATTTCTTTCCATTAATAATTTTTATCCCTTTATACGAAGTATTTACCTTCAAACCTAGCATATTATAGGTTTCTGTGCTCTTTGTTTTTTTGAAAGATAGGACTTTTTGAATTCCATTTGTACTCGGAAATTGAGTTGTATCAAGATAATTGAGTCTTTGGATAATCCAATTTTTGATATATTCTATTTCTTTTTTTAAATTAAGCGGATAACCTCCTATGTCTGAATCTTCTGACCATTTTCTCTCTTCTCTGTTGGCAGCACCACATTTTGCCAACATATCATAATGATTCTGATATTTGGCTATAAGATTTTCCTCGCTGAAATAAGTTTTTCTTAATTCGTGGTATCTGTCAGCTACTTTCTGGTTATAGTTATCCACATTTAGTGTGGAAAGCCTTGTATATAAGTTGAAAGCTTCTTTTATTCCTAGTTCAGTATCAGGTGAAACATAATCAGGATGGAGTGGGGTAGAGCAATGCCAATCTTGTCCAACACTAGCATCTAAGTCCCAGATGGCAAGTGTTAACTTTTTGTCTCTCGCTACATCATATATCCCCCAGTACATATTTTTTCCACAATTGTCTATAGGTTTAAGAACCTCAAGAAATATCTGATAATCAATGAGTACTGGAATATCAAAGTATTCTGACACTTCTTTCTTAAATATTTCGTCATTGCTGTTTGCTACAAAGTTGATAGCATTATAAAGATGAGTATAATCAGTAGGATTGACATCTTCAAAATCTGGATATTTGGTTTCGAAAGCATGCCAAGTTTCTTTTGTATTGTCATAGTCTTTATCTATATTCCAAAATTGCGCTTTATCCCAACTGCTTACCTTCCATAGCTGACCATGAAACTCCTGATTGATATCATCATATTTCTTTAACTTAAGTTCCTTTCTATCCATTGTTTCTGTCAATGAATAAATTCCTCGGTATTCGTTGTTAAGAATTACTTCTACAACTTTTCCTGCTACTCCACTCTTGGCTTTTGGTTCTTTTGATGTATAGTATGGTTTACTGGCAAACTCATTCCAAATTTCAGTAGCGATACGATTTCTTAAGCGAAACAAATCCACTTGTCCTGCGTCTAATATCCAGTTGTTATCTTCTCGCATTCCTAATAAAGAAATTTCCTGTTTTTTCCCTTTTTCATTAAGGGTTTTAATTTTATAGTTTCTCTTATGTTTATCAGCAGTATTGGTAGAGCCTCCTCTCCATTTGGCCTTGAGAAATGTTGTTACAGGTTCAGTTTCTTCTGGGGCTAACAAAGAGAGTTTTCCATTTGAATAGTTATAATCAAATGTTCCCTTTAAGTCGATAATAGGCAAGAATGTAAAGGTAATTTTAGTATTAATATCTTGTTGTCCTTTTTTGGCTTTCAGGGTATATTCCTTGTTACCTTCTATCTCTTTGAATACAAAAGTGTTTTCTATTTTTGTATTCTCTATACTCAGATTATTCCATGCTGAGTCTGTATCCAGTGTGATGATGGCAGTATAATCCTTTCCAAACGTTTCTTCTGGAATACTAGTCATATAGCTATTGGATAATTTATCATATACAACAGACTTACCATTGATTTTGAATTGTGCATAAGATGTCATACTTGCTGTTAAGCAAGCTATTAATAAGATGCTAAATTGATTGATCTTTTTCATATATTTATTGTTTTTATAAACAGATACTTATAGATATTTTTGAAGTTGATGCTGGATGGGTAAAACGATAGCTTTCTTTGCTATCCATGCTGTGAGGATAATAAAAGCGAGGGATAGGATGAATTGGAATTCTTGATGTGGATTTCCTTCTCCATATCGTTTAAGAAATATACTCTGCATGATGCGAAAGCAGAGATTATGACAGAGAAATATTTCAAAACTGATACTGCCTAGCCATAGCAAGAGTTTATTATGGAATATCCTAATAAAACAACCTTTACCTTGATCTCTTGCTGTAAAATAGAACACGGTTATGGCTGATGGTATCCAATAAATAATGGCACAGCGAATGTTCGGATTGCAATGGATTGATAGGAAATACATTGCGATAAACAGCAATACCACTCCCATATCCGATAGGTTTACTTGCCAGAAAGAAGTTGAGTTTGTTATCTTATCTGCTATTTTTTTACCTTTTTCTGATCTGAATACTTTATATAAAAGGATACCTATCATGAAATCTATCATTCTGAATAATGGGTGGGCATAAATGTAGCCGGCTGAATAATCTGCTTGTGCACAGAGCGAGATACTGATGTAAACTGCCATATATATACTTATTGTTACTAATAAGTATAACCAGGAATGTCGCATAATCCAAGCGTATAAATACTTAAATATAAGATAGAAGAAGATAAGATCAGAAATAAACCATGTAGCTGCATTGAGATGAGCCATAAAGTCATGTGCCGGATACCAGGTTTGTATCAATAGCGAATGGGATAGAATCTGATACCATGGTAATATACGCCCTAATCGCCAATCCATTAATATGAGAATGGCGAGAATCAGAATATGAAGAGGATAGAGTTTGATGATACGGGAAAGGAAAAAATTTCTGTTCCCCAATACTTCTTTCTGTAGTTTTTCTCCTTTGCTTAAAGAGAGTACAAAACCAC
>CATZCM010000042.1 GCA_958417225.1 uncultured Eubacteriales bacterium
TATCGCTGCTCTGATTTTATTTTCAAAAGTGTCCTATTTGATATTGCAATTTAGATAATGAATTAAGGTACAAAAAATGAAAAAAGGGGGTTGAAATCGTTTGAAGAGTGTGCTATAATAATGGAGGTTAGTGAGGGGGCGTAGCTCAGTTTGGGAGAGCGTACGGTTCGCATCCGTGAGGTCGAGGGTTCGATCCCCTTCGTCTCCACCAAAAAGAACGAAAATCTTTTGACGGTTGTCATTGGATTTTCGTTTTGTTAGTTTGAGGTAAAATGTTTTAGCAATGAAATGTTAATAATTATGGCGAAAATAAGCTATATAAGTGTAAACATAAGGCTGTTTGTGCAGTAGTTGCTGATTTTATGAAAAGTCCATTTTATTAGAAATTTTACTGAATTTAATGGAAAGGATGTTTATGTAAGAATCAACGATTTTGCATAATTGATGCAATTAATTATATCCAGTATAAGATATCAAAATTATTAGAATTGTGAGGTGAGTTGTTTGAATAACATTGTATTGTGTGGTTTTATGGGGTGTGGAAAATCAACAATCGGAAATGTTCTTGCGAGAAGGCTTAAGATGAATTACATAGATATAGATGAATGTGTTGTAAAATCAGAAAAGCAGTCAATTAAGGAGCTTATAGATATTAATGGAGAGAAGTACTTTAGAGATGCTGAGAGTGAAATAATAAAAAATATACGAAATTGTACCAATACAGTGATATCTTTAGGAGGAGGAGCGGTACTTCGTAATGAAAACGTTAGTTTACTAAAACGCCTTGGAGTGATTGTATATCTTCATGTAGATGAGTCTATTATTTATGAAAGATTAAGGCATGATAAAAATAGGCCACTATTTGGAATAGTTTCTTATGAAGAACGAATAAAAGTGTATGAAAATGTTTCTGACATTAGTGTAGATGCTAGTGGTGATGTGGAGGTTATATGCGATAAAATTATAAATTTGGTTACACTTGAGGTTCAAGTAAATGTTAGTAATCAATATAATGTAATTGTAGGGAACAATCTGCTAGAACGTATCGGAGAAATTCTTTCAAGAAGGCTTCAATGTGGAAATCATGTGGCATTAATTGGAGATGCACAAGTGTTTGCTATTTATGCTCAGAGGGTTATTAAATCACTAAAGTCTAACGGGTATAATGTGAGTACTTTTGCATTTGCATCTGGTGAAACAAGTAAAACGCTTAGTACAGTAGAAAAAATTTATAATTTTTTTTCACGAAACGATATTGTTCGTGGTGATATGGTTTTGAGTTTAGGTGGTGGTGTGTGCAGTGATATTGTAGGATTTGCTGCATCGACGTATATGCGTGGAATTGAGTGTGTGCATATTCCAACGTCACTTCTTGCTCAAGTGGATGCTTCGGTTGGTGGTAAGACAGGAGTAAATTTGCCTTTTGGAAAAAATTTAGTGGGAACCTTTTATCAACCAAAATTAGTTGTGGAGGATATGGATACGTTAAATACGTTGTCTGAACGTGAATTTAATTCGGGAATGGCTGAGATTATAAAATGCGCTTGTATTCAAGATGAATTGCTTTTTGATATGTTAAGTGGAAATTATAAAGAGCATTTAAAAGAAATAATTTTCAGAGCAGTTTCAATAAAACGTGACATAGTTGTAAAAGATGAATTGGATTTTTCAATTCGACTTTTTTTGAATTTTGGTCATACAATTGGTCATGCTTTAGAATTTTTGAGTAACTTTAAATTGAGTCATGGTGAAGCGGTATCGGTGGGAATGTGCATAATGACGAAAGCATCTGAAAGTTTTGGAATTACTAAATCAGGTACGTATGAGAAACTTTTTAGGTTATGTAAAAGTTTTTCATTGCCAACGAGTGTAAAAAGTAGTGAAGACGAAATTATGAGTGTTATAAGACATGACAAAAAGAGACGTGATGAAAGTATATCATGTGTTTTGCTTGAAGATGTTGCAAAACCTATTATAAAAAGATTGTCTCTAGAAGAGGTGAGAGATTTTGTGCATAAAGGACTTGCGTAAAAATATAGATGAAATAGACGATCAAATTATATTTTTGCTTGAAAAAAGATTTGAGGTATGTGATAGGATAGGTGCTGAAAAAAGAAAATTTAATGTTCCGATTGAATCGAGATATAGGGAACAGGAAATACTTGAAAAGATTACTAAGACCGATTATAAGTATTCAAAGGAAATATCAGAAATTTTTAAAGATATCTTCTGTAAGAGCAAAAATCTTCAAAGGTGTAAAAAAAACACTAAACATTTTAAAAGTTATATTTATTGAGATTGTAAAAAAAGGGCTGTAGCCAATCCGATTTCTAAAATCGTTTTACTACAGCCCTTTTGGGTTATGCATTTATTTGTTAATGCTTGTCTTATTATTAAAATTATAAATATTCTCAGTTGTTGTTATATTGCGTAGATTACCATTTTTATCGATTTCAAAATAATTTGGGTGATCAAGTCCACCAGTTACTACTTTCATTTCATCATCTGACAATTCTTTAACTTTTTTGCTCATATTAAAACACTCCTTTAACATGTTTATAGTATAATTATAAATCTTTATTATGAATTTGTCAAGTTTTGAGTTTACGCGTTTTTTCATTATCAATTAAGGTTAACTCTGTTAAGCGATAAAAGTACATGAGATGAGGAAAAAAGTGATTTTTATTATATTTTTATGCTTTGTTTGTTTTTGAGATTTATACGTTGTAGTGTTGTTGTTTGGGACTTAAAAGTTGTGTATGTAAATACAAAAAATACCGTACAACAATACGATGTACGGTACCATGAAAAAATGGCATATAACTACCATTCTTCGAAAAAATATATTTTAATTGGAGCTACTGACCGGACTTGAACCGGTGACCTGCTGATTACGAATCAGCTGCTCTACCAACTGAGCCACAGTAGCAATGAACAATGATCTTATTATACTACGTATTTTTTATCATGTCAATATTATTTACTTTAAAATTTTTTGTCCAATTTTAAAGATTAATTTGTATATGATGAATGATTTACGGAATATTGGGAATTTGACAATGTGTTTTTACAAGGGCTAAAAATGTATTTTGCTTTATTATTTGAAAAAAATTAGAAATAGGGGTTGCATTTTTGATTTTAGTGTGTTATCATTTATAAGTATTAATTAGGTTTAAGCAAAGGAGTGGGATGCATCCCACTTCTTTTGTTTATTTACTGTGAGGTGATTAAAGTATGATAAATAAGACAGAACGAAAAATTTGGGATTTGTCGGATAGGATAGCAAGGAATCAAGGACTGTCAATATGGGATGTTCGTATAGTAAAGGAAGGACCTCAAAAGTATTTAAGGATTTTTATAGATAGAGAACAGGGTGTTACTATAGAAGACTGTGAAAATTTTAGTAGGGCCATAGATAAACCACTTGATGATTTGGACCCGATAAAGGAGTCATATTGTCTAGAAGTGAGTTCTCCTGGGATAGAACGTGAGTTAACTAGAGATGTCCATTTTGAGAAATCGTTGGGGCTTGAGTGCCAAGTTCTATTAATTCGGCCTACAAAGGACAAAATTAAGGAATTTTATGGGCGACTTTGTGGGTTTAACCGTGAGACAATTAGTATTGACAATTCGGGAAAAGTGATTGAGCTTGAAAGAAAAAATATAGCTCACGTAAAATTAGTGTGCAATGATTTATTGTAAAAAAAGTTGTTGGGAGGTAAATAAGGAAATGAATAAGGATTTATTTGAAGCACTGGATTTATTGAAAACTGAAAGAGGAATTCCAGTTGACTTCATGTTGGAAAGAATAGAAAAAGCTATCATAAAAGCGTGTAAGAATAATTATAATGGTAATGATAATGTAAAAATTAATTTCGATAAAAATAGGGGTATATTTGATGTATACCTTATGAAGACGGTTGTGGATGAAGTGGAGATTCCAGGCAAAGAAATTTCATTACAGGATGCAAGGGAATTTGATGCGAATGTGAAAATTGAAGATGAGGTTCCTGTGAAATTGAATACAAAGGATTTTGGACGAATAGCGGCTCAAACTGCAAGAAATATCATACGCCAAGGTATACGTGATGGAGAACGAGGACAAATGTTAAAGGAATTTAATAGCAGAATGCATGAGGTTGTAAGTGCGTTGGTTGAAAAAATAGACCCTAGGACAGGTGCTGCAAGTTTGCGTATAGGTAAAGCAGAGGCGGTTTTACCCAAAAGTGAACTTGTAGGTGCTGAATCTCTAAGGGAAGGAGATCGCATAAAAGTTTATATAGCGGATGTAAAAGAGACCGAAAAGGGACCAAAAGCGATTATTTCTCGTACGAATGTAGAACTTGTGCGTAAATTATTTGAAAAGGAAATTCCAGAGATTGCTAATGGTGTTATAGAAATAAAGGCGATTGCGAGAGAGGCCGGGGCTAGGACTAAAATGGCAGTTTACAGTCAGGACCCAAATGTAGATGCAGTGGGGTCTTGTATAGGTGCGAAAGGAAATCGTATAACAGCGGTTTTAAATGAGTTAAATGGTGAAAAAGTTGATATTATTGAATATGATGAAGATCCAGTTAAGTTTATAATTGCAGCGCTTGCACCAGCTGAAGTGTGTAAAGTGGATGTTACCTCAGAGGGGATGCAGTTGTCATGCGTGGCTGTAGTGCCAGATACACAGCTTTCTTTAGCAATTGGCAATAAAGGACAAAATGTTCGTCTTGCAGCGAGGCTTACTGGATGGAGAATAGATATTCAACCCCAAAGTAAATATGAACAAATTAATCAAACTGATGATGTAAATGAAAAAAAGGACGGTGACACAGTAGATTCTGATGAAGAAACCAATATTTAGAAAATGTGTCGGATGTTTAAAAGTCAAACCGAAAGATCAAATGATTAGATTTGTGCGTGTTACAATGGATGATGGCCGTAAGGAAATAATTAGAGATGAAACTTTAAAGGCTAATGGAAGAGGTGCGTATTTGTGTAAAAATAAAGAATGCCTCTATAAAGCACAAAAAGGTAGAAAATTTGAGAGATCATTTAAATGTGCGCTTGGTGAAGACTTCTACGAAAAGATTGATTTTGATGAATAAATTTATTTCAATGCTTGGACTTGCAAGAAAAGCCGGAAAGCTTGCAATTGGTTACGATGCGGTACGAGAGTCACTTTTTAAACATTCTGCGAGATTAGTAATTTTTACATGTGATGTGTCGGATAGGTCTTTCAATAAGGTAAAGTTACAGGCTATGCATAACGGACTACCTTTCTTGAAAATACGTGAGAAAATGAGTACGACTGAATTTATGTTCGGAAAGAAAATTTCAGTAATGTCTGTGAATGATGATGGGTTTGCTAAAAAATTAATTAAACTGGAGGAAACAGTGTATGGTGATAAAATATAGAGTACATGAAGTTGCGAAAAACCTCGGAGTACCGGGGAAGGAAATAATAGCACTTATAAAAGAGCATTTTGGGGTGGAAAAAAAGCACCTTACGTCACTAAATGAAGATGAATTAAGTTTAGTGTTTGAGTACTTTACTCAAAAAAATCAAGTTGAAAGTTTTGATGAGTACTTTGCTAATGAATCAGATACCAAAAATGAAAAAATTGCGAAAAGTAAAGAAAAATCAGAACCAGCTTTGGATGAAAAGAAAATTCCTAAATTGAAAAGTGAGGGTATCCGCCAGGATAAAGAATCGAAAGTTAAACTTGAGAAAAATGTAAAAAAGGAATCTACTGTAAAAAATAAATCAAATGATTCTATTGTGAAAAGTGTATCGAAAACTGAGCATACAAAAGTTTCAGAAAAGAAAAATCCAGTAGACAAAAAAATTACTGACAAGAAAGCTTCTGTGAAGGAATCGGAGCCTAAAAAGACTTTTGATAGAAAGGATTTTCTTAAGGACAATAAAGAAAAAAGAGATCATTTGCAAAATACTAAAAAGAATGTTTCGAAAAAGAATTCTGAACAATCTAAGCAAAATGACTATGTACAGAAAAAACAGGATAAAAATACCCAAAAGCTTGATAATAAGGAAATTCAGATCAAAAAACCACAAGGCAGAGTTGTGGACACAAGAACGGCTCAGGTTGATATAGAAAAGTATAATGAAAAGTATGATCGAATTGCTTCCGAAAAAATGCGCACTGACAATACAGTCAAAAAACAAAAAATAACACAAAAGTCACATCAACGAAATAAACCAAAAAGTTCACGCAAGGAGACGGAAGCAGAAAGATTGAAGAGAATAGCCCTCGATCGTAAAAATAAACCAATTACAATTCAAATCCCTGAAGAGATTACTGTATCTGAATTGGCGCTGAGATTGAAAGCTACAGCTGCTGAAGTTATTAAAAAGCTTATGTTGATGGGAGTTATGGCTGGAATTAATGATGTGATTGATTTCGATACGGCAAGCTTAGTTGCAATGGAGTTCCATGCCAAAGTCGAAAAAGAAGTTGTAGTTACTATAGAAGAGCGCATAATAGACGATAGAGAGGATGTTGAATCAGACTTAGTGCCACGTGCTCCGGTTGTTGTTGTGATGGGTCACGTTGACCATGGAAAGACTTCATTGCTCGATGCGATAAGAAATACCCAAGTTACAACAACTGAAGCTGGTGGAATTACTCAGCATATTGGAGCGTATCGCGTGCAAATAAATAATAGAAAAATTACTTTCTTAGACACTCCAGGACATGAGGCATTTACTACGATGCGTGCAAGAGGTGCACAAGTTACTGATATAGCTATATTAGTAGTGGCGGCCGACGATGGAATCATGCCTCAGACAATTGAAGCTATAAATCACGCAAAAGCTGCAGGAGTATCTACAGTAGTGGCAATAAATAAAATGGATAAACCGGGCGCTAATCCTGAAAATGTTAAACAACAACTTACTGAGCATGAAATTGTTCCAGAAGAATGGGGTGGTGATGTGCCGTGCATTCCGGTATCGGCAAAAACTCATGATGGCATAGAGGAACTTTTAGAGATGGTATTGTTGATTGCTGATATGAAGGAATTAAAGGCAAATCCAAATAGAGCAGCTAAAGGCACTGTTATTGAAGCAAGGCTTGATAAAGGGCGTGGTCCTGTGGCAAGTGTGCTTGTGCAGAATGGAACACTGCATGTTGGAGATACTTTAGTTGCCGGTACGTGTGTAGGCCGTGTGCGTGCTATGGTGAATGACCGAGGTGAAAGGGTTAAGGAAGCTTTACCGTCGGTTCCAGTGGAAATTACAGGTCTTGCTGAGGTGCCTGTAGGTGGAGATATTTTTAATGTTGTGTCGGATGAGAAACTTGCTCGTGACCTGGTGGAGGATCGCAGAAATAAACAAAAAGAGGAAAAGTTTAAAGCACAAACAAAGGTTACTCTAGATAATTTGTTTGATCAGATGCAAAAGGGTGATATGAAAGAATTGAAAATAATTGTAAAAGCAGATGTTCAGGGATCTGTGGAAGCGGTGCGTCAATCACTTGAAAAATTGTCTAATGATGAAGTAAGAGTAAATGTTATACATGGTGCTGTTGGTGCTATAAATGAATCGGATGTTATGTTGGCAAGTGCCTCAAATGCTATCATTGTAGGTTTCAATGTAAGACCGGAAGCAATTGCTCTTGATAATGCTAAAGCTAATGGGGTTGATTTAAGACTTTATAGAATAATATATGATTGCATTGAAGAAATTGAGGCTGCGATGAAGGGTATGTTAGCACCTAAATATCGTGAAGTTTTATTGGGAAGTGCTCAGTGCCGTCAGGTGTATAAAATTTCTAATGTGGGAACTATTTCAGGTAGTTATGTGCTTAGTGGTAAAATTATGAGAAATTCTGACATTAGAGTGGTGCGTGATGGAATAGTTATTGCGGAGGATAAGCTTGCATCACTTAGAAGATTTAAGGATGATGTTAAAGAAGTTGCGCAAGGTTATGAATGTGGTATTAGTCTTGAAAAATTCAATGATATAAAAGAAGGCGATGTATTTGAATCGTTTATCATGGAGGAGTATTCTGAATAGGTGGTGATAAAATAATGTCAGGTCATAGAATTGGAAGAATTACAGAAGATATAAAAAGAGAACTTACTGCAGTGATGAGAGAAGTTAAAGACCCTCGTGTGCATAAAGGGTTTATTAGTGTGGTAAGGGTAGATGTTACAAATGATCTTTCATATGCGACAGTGTATGTGAGCTCTCTTCAGGGACTTGATAGTGCAAAGGAAGCGGTGGAAGGCTTGAAATCTGCCGAGGGATTTATTAAGCGTGAGATTGGTCATAGGGTTAAGATACGTCATATGCCGTCTTTTGTGTTTAAAGCTACGGATTCCATAGAATATAGTGCTCGTATCTCAGATTTGTTGAAGTAGTGCCTGTTACAAAAAATCTTGAACTGTTTTTTTAGAATGGTTCAAGATTTTTTTGAATAGTTGTACTATGGAATTAGAGAGCATATTTGGTAATAGCGGGGAAGATTGAGAACAAAGTAGGAAAATATACTAATTTCCGAAAATTCAGTTATAAAAACGATGATTGTTACCACTTTTTGTTTTAATGCGATAAAGGGTATTTTGTCAAATAATGTGATAAAGACATACAATAAGGTCGATTTAACTAATTTTTATATGGTATTGTTAAGTACGAAAAATAAAGTGAATATGAAATTTTTACATACAATCATAAAATAATGCTTGTATATGAATTTTATAA
>CATZCM010000043.1 GCA_958417225.1 uncultured Eubacteriales bacterium
AGCCGGATGAATATTTTGCGATAGGCAAGACGCCAGTCATATATGCAAGATCGACATATGGTTGGTCTTTAAGCAGTTCTTTCAGAAACTCTAAGAATTTTTCACGTTCTTCAGAATTGAATAGGTTATTGTTAAAAATATAGTCCCACTCATCAAGTATAAAAATGAAGCTTTCTCCAGTTAAAGAGTATATATCATTTAAAATAGTTCCGATAGAATCATCTTCACTTATAGGAATATCTTTAAAGTTTGCCCTTAATTCTGAAACAAGACGAGTAACAAATCCATTCATGTATTCATCAAATGTTTTGTATTTTTTTGCTGGTTTACACCATGTGATGAAAATAACGTTGTGTTTGTTCAAATGTTCTAGGTATGATGAATCGTTAGAAATATTAAGTTTATCAAACAGATCTTTGAATTTAGCGTTTTTAGAGTAGTAGCACGCAAGCATCATAGCATTGACAGTTTTGCCAAATCTGCGAGGACGGGTAATGCAGATGTATTGCGAATCGGTACCGACAGCCTCGTTTATTTTGCTGATTAGGTTTGATTTATCCACAAAGTACTTTTTTTTCGTAGTTTTGGTGAATTGGTTAATCGGAGTGATGCTATTTAAAAAGTACGGCATTTTATCACTTCTTTCAATTTTTTTAAATTTTAGAAAAATATATACTTATTATAACATAACTGCCATTTTGCAGCAACTGATAATTTATAGTTTTCAGCTTTTTTATTACTGGTTAAAGTAAATGCTACTAAACAAGAAAAATTATGTAGCGAAGGAAAACTTGAGTATGTCAGACATACAAGTTTGCATACTTTAGAATAAAGCAAACAGAATGTTAACAATATCAATACGACTTTGACGTCTCAATATTTTAAATATTATTTGTGTAACAAATTTATCCGTCGGAGTTAAAAAGTTTTTTATTTTTTGTTTTTCCACGTAATCGTTCGGTTTTCAGGAATTTACACTATGTCTTTTGGTGACTTGAAAGTCAAATGATCTTGACAGCAATAGAAAAAAGGCATATTATATTAATAGATTTCGTTAAAGGAGGTTTTGTGTGAATTTCTGCGATCTTAGTGATTTGGAATATGATTACTTATATGTATTTATTTTTGATTTTAATAATTAATTAAGATCTTGGAATGTAAGATACTATGAATAAACAAAATGAATTGATTTATCTTGTGGACAAGCTTGTAAAAAATAATACCCTTGAATCAGATGAGTATGAAAATTTAATCGCAAATCAAAATGAGAAAATTACAGAGTATGCGGCTAAACATGCTGTGGATATACGTAAAAAAATTTACGGTAACGATGTGTACATACGTGGACTTATTGAGGTGGGAAATGTTTGTTATAATGATTGCTTCTACTGTGGGATCCGAAGATCAAACAGAGCTTGTGAACGATATACGCTAAACAATCAGCAGATTTTGAAGTGTTGTGAAGAGGGATACAAACTTGGTTTTCGTACGTTTGTGCTGCAAGGTGGAGAAGGTTCTTTGTCAGTTGGTGCTGTGTGTGAAGTGGTTTCGAAAATACGCAAATTGTATCCAGATTGTGCTATCACTTTGTCTTTAGGAGAATATTCAAGAGAAGATTATCGTCGTATGTATGAATCAGGTGCGAACCGATATCTTTTACGCCACGAAACAGCTGATCGAGACCACTATGAGAAATTACATCCAAAAAGTATGTCTTTTGACAATCGGTTGAGTTGTCTATATGATTTGAAGGAAATTGGTTTTCAGGTTGGATGTGGTTTTATGGTCGGAAGTCCGTATCAAACTTCAAAGACTTTAGCCAAAGATTTAAAATTTATTGAAAAGTTTTGTCCTGATATGTGTGGGATAGGACCATTTATACCGCAAAAAAATACTCAGTTTCGAAATTTTTCAGCTGGTAGTGTAACTAAAACTCTGTTTTTATTATCATTGATTAGATTGATAGAACCAAATATTTTACTTCCCGCGACGACAGCTCTTGGAACGATTCAAAAAGGTGGTAGAGAAAAAGGAATTTTGTCTGGTGCTAATGTTGTAATGCCAAATTTATCTCCAGTAGAGATGCGTAAAAAGTATACCCTTTATGACAATAAACTTTCTGATGGGGCTGAATCAGCACAAAGTTTGAACTTACTGAGGAAATCCATGAAAGAAATCGGTTATAACATTGTTACCGATAGGGGAGATATCAAAAATATAAAACTTGAAATGGATAGAAAGGAAAAATTATGATTAAGTATTACCCAAAATCGATGAAGGCTGATGAATTTATAAATGATGCCGAGATAAGAGAAACGATTGAATATGCAAATGCGAATAAAAACAACACTGAACTTATAGATTCATTGCTCGAAAAGGCTCGACCGAAGAAAAATGGTAATGGTGTAATCTGTGTTGGTCTTACGCATAGAGAAGCTTCGGTGCTTCTTGCGTGTGATATTCCTGAAAAAATCGAAAAAATGTATAAACTTGCAAATGAAATAAAACTTGCATTTTACGGAAATCGGATAGTAATGTTTGCACCACTTTATTTATCAAATTATTGTGTCAATGGATGCGTGTATTGCCCGTATCACCTGAAAAATAAACATATTGCTCGAGTGAAGTTGACTCAGGAGCAGGTGCGAAATGAAGTAATCGCGCTTCAAGATATGGGACATAAACGTCTTGCAATTGAAGCTGGAGAGGATCCCCAAAATAACCCAATTGATTACATATTGGAGTGCATAAAGACGATTTACTCCATTCATCATAAAAATGGAGATATAAGAAGAGTGAATGTGAATATTGCTGCTACTACGGTTGAAAATTATAGAAAATTAAAGGATGCTGGTATAGGAACATACATTTTATTTCAGGAAACGTATAACAAATCAAGTTATCTAAAGTTGCATCCAACAGGTCCAAAACATGACTATGATTATCACACCGAGGCGATGGATCGGGCAATGAAAGGTGGAATTGATGATGTGGGACTTGGTGTATTGTTTGGGCTTGAAGGGTATCAGTATGAATTTGCTGGTCTGCTAATGCATGCGGAACACCTGGAAGCAGTGCACGGAGTAGGTCCTCATACCATAAGTGTGCCGAGAATAAAACACGCGGATGATATTGACCCGAATTCATTTGATAACAGCATATCAGATGAACTATTTGCAAAAATAATAGCGTGCATACGAATTGCTGTTCCGTATACAGGTATGATAATTTCTACTAGGGAGAGTGAAACCGTGCGAGGAAAGGTGCTTGATTATGGAATATCGCAAATAAGTGGTGCGTCACGTACATCGGTTGGTGGGTATACCGAAGTGGAACGTTCACATGATTCGGAACAATTTGATGTTTCTGATCAGAGAACACTCGATGAGGTAGTATGCTGGCTTATGCAAATGAAACATATACCATCATTTTGTACTGCTTGTTATCGTGAGGGGCGTACAGGTGACCGATTTATGAGACTTTGTAAAAATGGCCAGATTTTAAATTGTTGCCATCCTAATGCATTAATGACATTAACGGAATACTTGGTTGACTATGCCTCAGAAAAAACTAAAAAAATTGGATTTGAGTTAATAGAGAGCGAATTAGAGAAAATACCAACAGAAAAAGTTCGTGATATTGCGAGAAAAAATATAAACGATATTAAAAATTCAAATTGTCGTGATTTCAGGTTCTGAGGTGAAATGTAATGGGACTTAATGATAAACCATCTTCTGAGAGACTTCATATAGGTTTTTTCGGGTTGCGCAATGCGGGTAAGTCAAGCGTAGTTAATGCGATTACAGGTCAAAGGATGTCTCTTGTGTCAGAGGTCAAGGGAACAACTACAGATCCGGTTCAAAAGGTGATGGAACTTTTACCACTTGGACCTGTGGTGATTATAGATACGCCTGGTATTGACGATGAAGGATCTCTCGGGAAAATGCGCGCCGATCGAGCACGGAGGATGCTTGATAAGACAGATATTGCAGTGCTTGTTGTAGACGCGACAAAAGGGATTCAGGAGACAGATAAGGAACTTTGTGAAATTTTCAAAAAACGTAAATTGCCGTATATTATAGCATATAATAAATGCGATTTAGTAAATCCAGAAGGGTTATCTAAGGAGAATGAGATAAATATTAGTGCGAAAAAAGGCTTTGGAATATATGAACTAAAGGAATTTATAGGAAAAATAACCGGAAACTTCAATTCGAAAAAATTATTGGTGGGTGACTTGGTTGAACCCCATGATGTGGTAGTTTTAGTTACTCCAATAGATGAGTCTGCACCTAAAGGTAGGATGATTTTACCACAGCAACAAGTGATACGGGATATTATTGACGTCGGGGCGATAAGCTTAGTAACAAAGGATACAGAGTTATCATTGGCAATGTCTTCTCTTGTGAAGCCGCCAAAGATTGTAATAACAGATTCGCAAGTTTTTGGTAAGGTAAATGAAATTGTGCCGGATAATGTGTTGCTGACATCTTTTTCGATTTTGTTTGCAAGGTATAAAGGTGAGTTAGAACAAATGGTTCTGGGTGCTATGAAGCTTAGTGAACTTGAGGATGGAGATGTGGTACTTATTTCTGAGAGTTGTACTCATCATCGTCAGTGCAATGATATAGGTTCTGTGAAGTTACCTGGGTGGATAACTGAGTACACGCATAAAAATCTTTATTTTGAGTTTACTTCTGGAGGAGATTTTCCGGACAATCTTGAAAAATATTCTTTAATCGTGCATTGTGGGGCGTGCATGATCAATAAACGCGAAATGAATTACAGAATTAACTGTGCACAAGAGAATAACGTATCAATTACAAATTACGGAATAGCTATTGCGAAAATGCACGGAATACTAGAAAGATCACTTTCACCATTTTCTGAACTTATTCAGAAGATAAAACTTTCCAAAACAATTAACATTGATTTGTGTTGAAATAATGTATTATTTATATTTTGCAAATTTTAAAAAAAGATTATTACCTATGAGTGAAATAAAAGGTAATAGTCTTTTTTTGTAAAGTTATATTTGCACAGTTTTGGATGTGAAAGGGTATCATAATGGTAAAAGTAGTAAAAATCAGAGTAATGTTTATTATCATAATCTCGATTTTTATGCAGTGATAGATTATTTTTAGGTATGTGTAATCCAATAAAAAAATGAAATTTTTTACTTTAAAAGAGTATTTTAGGGTGACGTGTATATTTTATACATGTCACCCTGATTTGATTTAAGAACATAGTTGATTGTTTTTGGTATAAGGTAATGTGAAATAGATTTGTTTTATGAATTTTATAGGAATGAGAAATTATAATTTTTTTATTGATAATTAAAAATTCGTTTTTTAATGGAAATAATTACATAATTTTTTTATTAATAATTGGGATTAAAGTTTATTTTTTAGTCTACAGATATATTTATATTAGTATGCAATCATCTATGAATTTAATAAAAGCCCTATATGCTTGTTGGTGTGTTAATTAGAATGATTTACCACGAAATACATATTTCGTGGTAAAAAACGGACTATTACTCCGCTTTAATTCACCAAACTCTTCAAATGTTTTTTTGAATTATATACATTATACCCTGCAGTCATGTATAAATCAATAGTTTGTGACATATATTCTCAAAAATAACGAAAATCAGCAATTTTATCAAAATTATTCACCTTGAATGCAACATAGGGAATAAGCTGTTTTGCAGATAAAACTAAATTAATCTTATATTTTTCTTTTTTCATACATTAGATTTGTTTTATTTGATTTTGTGACAATTAATTTTATATTAAACTTTTTAGGAAGTATTTTTTGTTATTTACCACGAAATATGTATTTAGTGGTAAATAAGAATAATCATGGTTTTATATGCATTTTTATGATGGAAGTTTATTTGGATTAATTTTACAAAAAATAAAATATTTTGAATTTTTTTATAGTGCTTTTTGTTTTTATTGTTACACACAAGGTCAGCACTTTTGATAAAAATGCTGATTTTTTCAAAAAAAAGAGAACAAATATCACAAGCTGTTGAAATGAGAAAAAATATAGTGTATAATGTATATAAATCGAAAAAGTATTTGTTGCATTTTATGTGTTGATACGAGGTGATTGAGTATGTTAATGGAAAAAATAAAAAAATAATACTATTTGTATTACATTGTGTTTATGGAAATGTTATTAAGGCTATGTGATGAATCAGAAAGATAAAAGATATTATTGATTGGAGGGTTAGAGATGATAAGGACAAGTACATCAAAGAGAATATTTAGTTTAATAATGTCAGTTTTTATGATGATATCTTTATTGCCTTCGATTTCATTGAGGGTGTATGGGATGTCGGGAGATGGATCTGCAAGTAGCCCGTATTTAATATCTAGCTGTGCGAATCTTGAAGAGTTTGCACGAAAAGTGAACGGCGGTGAAACTAAAATATCTGCAAAACTTATGAATGATATTGATTTAGCAGAGTCTACAACGCCAAGCAATTGGACTCCGATAGGAAACGACTCAAATAAATACTCTGGAACTTTTGACGGAGGGGGCAAGACGATAAAGAATCTGACCATAAGTTCTGATAAGAAGTATGTAGGCCTTTTTGGTTCAGTTGGTACAGACGGTATAATAAAAAATGTAAAAGTAAGTGGTAATGTTACAGCAAAACAGTACGTTGGAATGATATGTGGAGAAAATAATGGTGCAATTATTGGATGTACGGCTAAAGGAAGTGTTATATCAAATGATACTGGAGGAAATGCAGTATACTGCGGAGGTGTTTGTGGGTTTAATAAGAAATATATAACAGAGGATAAGACGACAATAATGGGGAAAATTTTAGATTGTAGTAATGAGTGTGCTGTTCAGGTTACTTCTGCTAATT
>CATZCM010000044.1 GCA_958417225.1 uncultured Eubacteriales bacterium
AAACGCAGTCCACAACACCTTATCTTAGTTGTGAACTGCAAATTATAAGTTTTTTTAATTTTCACGATAACACGAATTTTGTAATATTATGCTTTTTTTGACGTGATTCTTCAATTTCAAGTTCTAAAGACTTTTCAACTCCAAAGGGTAACTCAGCTATACAAATGATATTTTGAATGTTAAACAATCAAAGTTGTTTTATCACTACCGATGTGTTTAAACTTTTTCAAAATCCACATATTTTTTCTAACTAACGCTAATGGAAATCAATTACTAAAAAACATTCCTATTGATATTGCTAGTGAAAAATGATAAAATATAAATAAGTACATTTGATACTAATGCAATAATTCCACCCAAATTACGGTTAAGCATCAACATGTCAAGTTAAGTATTTCCTGGTATAACAAGTACAAAAGTTTGTCTCATACCTAATGGGTAATGAAACAAACTTTTTTTGGCTGAATTAATTTAGAAGAAAAATTGCAAAATTCAAATATCCTGCAAACGTCAGCCATAAAATGTACGGAAATTGAAGCCATGCCGACACTTTATTAATTTTATAAAACTCTATGATCATCCACAAAACTGCTATCCATAAAAGAACTAAATCAAAAAATGCTAATAAATACATATTCAAACCAAAAAATATAGGTGACCATATAAAATTCAAAACTAACTGAACTGCATAAATCCATAAAGCTTTTTTCCGATCGGAATTTCTTGATACACAAATAAGATACGATGATATACCCATTAGTATAAACAATATCGACCAGACTATCGGGAAAACTATTGATGCAGGTGAAAGTGGTGGCAAATTTATATTTTTGTACGAACTCATTGATTTTGCGTTCAGTACCGCGGAAACCACACCAACACCTATACTTATACCAAGACATTTTATAAGTTCTTTTAATTTTATCATACACATACTCCTCTCACAGTAATCCTATCATATATTTATTCAAAAAACATCAAATTATGCAAAACTTATTAAATTGGAGGATAAACGTAAATGTTACAATTTATTTTCGGAAGATCTGGTTTCGGAAAAACTTATACTGCAAGAAAGATATTAGCTACAAAGTCCCGGACCGGATGTGATAAATTAATGCTTCTCGTCCCAGAACAATATTCGTTTGAAAACGAAAAAGACATGATAAACATACTTGGTCCTAAAGCGAGTGTTGTATTGGAAACAGTTAGCTTTACTCGACTTTGTGACATTGTTTCAAGAAAAGTAGGTGGATTTGCAGGGATTCGTCTTAATGACGGTGGACGAAATCTAATAATGAGTTTAGCAATAAACGCAGTTCAACCTAAACTTAAATTATACAGAAAATCAGCAAAAAAAACAGAATTCATCAAACTCATGACTGAAGCTCTAAAAGAATTTCGTATGTGTAATATATCAACTGAAGATCTTGAATCGTGTTCCCATATTAACATGAATGATCCTATTTTAGGAGAAAAACTAAAAGAAACTTCCCTAATTCTCAGTGCTTACGATGCCATGATTAAGGGAAATTATATTGATCCTATTGACGACCTTACTAAACTTGCAAGCATACTTACTACTCATAATGTCTTTGACGGATACACTTTTGTTATAGATGGATTTTTCGGATTTACAGCCCAAGAAATGAAAGTACTAGAATGTATAATTTCTCAAGCTAGTGAATGTTATATCACTATGTGTACAGATAAAAAACTACTCGCATCGGAACACCTTACTATATATGAATCAGTAAATAAAACCGTACGAACCATTGAAAAATTTGCTAAAAGTCATAGTATCATTATTGAAGATCCTATAGAATTAAAAAAATCATATCGATTTTGCAGCAACGATCTTGTAGCTCTAGAAAAAAATCTATATACACCAAAAAAACAGGAGTACTCTGGAACTGTAGAAAATATCACAATTTATTCTGCAAATGACATATACGACGAGTGCCATTTTATTGCACGCACAATCAAGGAACTCATAATGACACAACCTGTTCGATATAGAGATTTTGTTATCATAGCGCGCGATCTTGGCCAATATGATAGCATAATTGAAAGTATTTTACAAAAATACTCTATACCATATTTTATCGATACTGTACACGACATTTGTACTAAACCATTAATTCGATTCATTTTAACAGCTTTTGATATTATTACCTCCGGGTTTAAAACTGAGTATATCTTGAGGCTTTTAAAAACCAACTTGCTCACACTTAATTTTGAAGATATATCTCTACTTGAAAATTACGTTCTTCTCTGGGATATTACTGGCCCTGATTGGTTAACTGATTTTACATCAAACCCGAATGGATTTTGCATTGACAAGAATCCCGATGAAACGAAAATGCAACTTTCACTAATAAATAACATACGACAAAGTATAATTACACCCCTATTAAACTTTAACGAAAAAATAAAAAATTCCACCGGCAATGCAATATCAAAGGCAATATATGAACTACTTAATATCATGCAAATATCTGACACTATTATGATGTCTTCGACCGAACTGTCCAATGGAGAAGATTTGCGGTTATGGGATATGATAATGGATATTCTCGATCAAATGAATTTAGTACTTAAAAATCAATATTTATCCCCAAAACAATATAAAGACTTGCTAGAGTTAATGATAAAATCAAGTGATATCGCTTTTATTCCAGCTGGTATTGACGAAGTCAAAGTGGGTACTGCTGATCGCATGCGTCCTGATCACCCAAGAGTAGTTTTCGTAATTGGCGCAACCCAAGGCGATTTCCCGAAAACTCCGTCAAGTTCCGGCCTTTTTAACAATTCTCAAAGGAAAAAATTAATTGAGAGCGGACTTAATATGTACGACTCACTTGAAAATCTTTCATTATGGGAACGTTTTATTGCATATACTGCTTTGACATGCACTTGTGAAAAATTATACATATCATACCCTTCACTTAATATTTCTGGGAACGCACTACAACCTTCATCCATTGTATTTGAAACAGAAACTATTTTCCCAAACGTTAAAAAAATCCACTATAAAGACATTAAAAATTCTGATAAAGCATATTCAAAACAAACTGCTTTTGAACTTTGTGCTAAACTATGGAATGATAACTCTGATTTCGCGAAATCTCTAAAAAAATATTTTCACGAAAATTCCAACTATTCTTCGCAAATTGATCTAATTGAAAAATCTACTTCTCTTTCCCACAAAAAATTAGAATCTAGTGAAATCACACATGCTTTATTTGGAAACGACTTAAAAGTATCTGCTTCCCAAATTGAAAAATTTTACACATGTAAGTTCCAATACTTCTGCCAATACGCACTCCGAGCTAAACCACGAAAAAAAGCTTCATTGGACGCCTTGGAGTATGGCAACATAATTCATTATACCCTAGAAAAGGTTCTCGAAACAAATCCTAAACCATCCGATTTACCTGATATGATACGTAAAACACTTTTGTCGTACATAAACACTCGAATGGGAGGGCTTGATAACAAACCTGCTCGATTTAAATATTTATTTTCTAGGCTTTCAGTTGCATCAAACGAACTTTTGTTACATGTGCTTAACGAACTTAATCAAAGCAAATTTAAGCCAATCGACTACGAACTTACAATAAAAAGTGGACAAGACATAGAACCACTTGTATTGAAACTTCCTAACGGAAATAGCATATGTGTTGAAGGTAAGGTTGATCGAGTAGATATCATGGAAAACGACGATATAAAATATCTTAGAATTATTGATTACAAAACTGGAGCAAAACAATTTAAACTTTCCGATGTACTGCATGGAATAAATATGCAAATGTTGATATACCTTGCAGCAATTCGGGCAAACTGCAAGAATCGATACGGATCTATTATTCCTGCTGGAGTTTTGTATATGCCGGCAAGTTTACCAATAATAAATACCGTACACGATAATCCACAAAACATTCTTAATCAACAAACAGAAAAATTCAGAATGAACGGCATCATCATCAATGACTCTGATATTATATATGGTATGGAAAAAGACGCCAAGGGAATTTTCATTCCAGTGACAATGAAAAACGGAAAACCAAACAAAACAGATTCTTTAATGAGTCTTTCTGAAATGGGTAGTTTACTTGAAAAAACGGAAGAACTAGTCATTAGTATGGTCGATTCGATAAACAATGGGGATTTTGACGCTAACCCCTACCCATCAGCCGCACATGACGTATGTGAATTTTGCGATTATTCCAGCATATGTTTAAAGAACAAATAATCCAACTAAATTAAAGAGATCTCAAAGCTTCAATTGGTTTTAATTTAGAGGCCTTAATTGCTGGATACACTCCAAAAATTAATCCTGTAGTTAACGAAAACGCTACCGCGCAAATGATAACATCTGGTGATGAATAAAATTTATCAGTAACAAACTTTGCAATCACATGAGTCATACCTAAACTCAATATAACTCCAATTATACAACCTATAAAACTCAATATAAATGCTTCAAATAAAAACTCTATCAAAATTGTCGTACGTGTTGCTCCTAGTGATTTTTTTATACCGATTTCTTTTTTGCGTTCATTTACCGATACCAGCATAACTGTCATTATACTCAAATTCGCCACAATCAAAGATACCAAACCCACACTAGACAAAATAATAGTTATTATATTAAGAACACTCGATAGAATATCCTTTTGCTTTGACATATTACTCACCTTATATGCAGAAGGAATTCCTGCTTCAGCATTTAACTTTGATACAATACTTTCCCCTATTGTTTGCGTATTTTCGTTGGATGCAGACTTCACTATTATCCTATCAAAAAATCCATTACCCACATAATTTTGTAGTGTAGTATACGGTACATACACAAAATTAGGTAAGTTATCCCCTATACAACTATCCAATATAGCTCCACCTGTTTTCACTATTCCTATAATTTTATATTTATCATTCATACCATTTACAATTATAGAAATATTTTTACCCACAACCAATTCAGTTCCAAACACTGATCTAGCCGTGCTTTGGTCCATAACGCACACATTTTCGTTGCCATGTACATCCTTACTCGACACAAACCTACCATGAATCGTATCTAACGAAACAATATTTTTAGTATTCGCATCGATTCCAAGAACAAATGCATCTAACTTAGTTTGTGCATCGTAAATCTGTGTATTGAGAGCAATAACCGGAGCAGCTTCTTTCACATTTGGAATGCTCCTTATAGTTTTCAACTCTGCTTCAGTAAGCGATACGGAATTAGTTAATGAATTATTTGTATTTACAATTAAGCTATCCATCCCTAAACTCGTCAATTCCATATTTACCGCTACACTTCCGCACTTACTTATATTACTCACCGTAATTACCGCCAAAACTCCTATAGTTATCCCAAGTATCGTAAGAAAGCTTCTTGCTTTTTTTCGAAAAATATTTTTACTAGCATTACAAAATAAGTCTCTCCACATCTTTTTGGTCTCCCTTTTCTACAATCGTATCATCTGCTTGTATTCCACTAAGTATTTCTATTCCCGTTTCATATTCTTTTCCAGTAGTGATGTATACTTTCTCGACTGTTCCGCAATCCGTCACTTTATAAACATACTGATTACCATTTTCAGATTTTATCGATTCGTACGGTAAAATCATCACATTTTCTGATTCGTCAGTTATAATCTTACACTTTGCAGTAAAACCATGTTTCAAATCAGGAACACATGAATCCACTGCTATTATTGTATCTACCACTGTTTCTTGTCCTGAAAATCCAGTTAATTGTGTAGCCTCTTTAGAAACAGACTGAACATGACCCTCATACTCACCGCTAAATCCAGATCCCGTAATAATCACAGATTGTCCTTCCTTTATCCTAGATACTTGTGATTCGTTTATTGGAACGCGTATTGAAAAACTGTTTCCGTTCACTACGTTACACAAAGTGGAATTTGACATCAATACTCGATCACCACTATAAGATAAACATGTCACTATACCATCTGTTGGAGCACATATTTGCTTTGTAACTCCCGTTTCAATATAGTTTTCTCGAGATGATAACGCCATTATCGCATCATTTATGTTTCGCAATTTATTTAGTTCCGTTTCTGACGGAAATCTATTCAAAGTAACTTCGCTTACTGTAAAGAGTTTGTCTCCCTTTTTGACACGCGAGTTTGTTTTCACGTGAGATTCCTTTATGATCGACATTGTGCTTACCGTAACCGGAACAAAATCTGTATATTCAACTCTACCGGATGCTATAACTGTACTCTGGGCAGTGACAGGAACAGCCGTTATTACATCTATCGATTTAGGCTGCCTTTTAACTATAAAATTTGGAATTACGTGAATACACACTAAACTTATTACTGTAAGTACTATTAATGCCAAAAACTTTTTCATAACCATCCCTCTTTTTTCCCATCTTTTAATATATCTAGGGTTACTTTGTATACGGTGATATAGATAATTAGCTAAAATACATTTGCTATGAAAGTAAAATCGTGGGCACTTTAATTTATTATTACACTAACTGCAGTTGCGCGAATTAAAAGTTTTTT
>CATZCM010000045.1 GCA_958417225.1 uncultured Eubacteriales bacterium
CGAACGAACTTTCTGTAGGTGAACAGTTCTTCAACCAGTCAATCGCATTTTTATGAAATCTAAATTTTCAATTATCTGCATCAGGGGACGCTTTGCGCCCCCTGAAATATACTATAATCAACTCTTATTATCCCATGCAAGTTCAAATTTAAAACCTATTAGATTGTTGTCAACTACCCTTTTTCTAAAAAAATCTGAAACAAATGGACGTTTTAATGGTTCATCTTTTATTTTAAATAAATTCACCTTATCTATTTCTTTTTCATCAAATGCATATTTTTCAAACCGCATGATTCTTTTTTGTCTCTAAATGTTTTATACTTCGACTTTTCATAATCAATGCAATCAATTACATTAACAACATTAATTGCGTAAAAAACACCATCTTCACAATCAAGTGGCAAGATCTCAGCATTGTCAATAATTAAATCATCTAAAACTTCAATTGCTTTTTCATCAAAAATAGGTATATGTGGATAAAAACCTGGTGTATTATTAAACTCTCTATCATACACACGTTTTACTTGTATAGGTTTCCAGTTTTTCATTTTTTTGTTCCATCAAAAGATTGGATATAGTTAATATCAATATCCCTTTTCCAAGTTAAGTTCTCATATCTATCTACATCACAATTCAAAAACCATATTTTCATTCTGCTCACCCCTTATTTATCTTCCTAAAATACACCTTTCTGTAATTTATACGCTATATCTTCTAATCGGTAACTTTTCTATAATAATAATCTGTATGCAAACTAGAATGGTATGTCCCTTCTGCTATATCCCTAACTGTAGGTAGAAATACACCATTAGTAGGATCATTTATATCTATTTCATACTTTTGTAAAATGGCTCTCGCTTCTGCCGATTTAGGAGAGGCCCCTATAATTCAATATGTTCTTGAAAACAACACTACCACCTGCGTCCGAAATAAAAATTGTCATTTTGCTCATGTATCTTTCCCCCTATTCTAATAAAGCCACTTTTTATATATTTTCCAATTTTCAGTTTTACCGCTAAACTTAAATTTATTATATTATCATTTATTCATATTTACGACTACGATTACTTCTCGGCAATTCCGGCCTATAATTGACAACATTATTATACCAATCCACCAACATCCTTTCATAATAAAAGTAGTAGTTTTTTAATTTCGTTACAAGAATTATGAATCAATTAAATAACCATACAAACTTATATAATTAATATTTTTTTATTTAAGTGCTTTGCCAATTCGTCATTTATTGTAGAATAATTATTTAATTTTTCCTCATTTATAAAATCAAATTGATATATCTAAAATAAACCCCAAACATATACTGTAGCGTCATATTCCCCCCTCCACAAGCAAAATCCATATTCAGCATACTCATCTACCAAGAAAAAACATATTTCCTGATCCCTAAGCTCAGAATTTTCAATCAAATAGTCAATGCGGCAAATAACATCCTTTATATTTAAAATTATTCCACCCGATAAAACAGAATCATGATGAAAAAATATAATATTTTTGTCTTCTTTGCTTGATAATAAATTAATATTATTTTTTATATATTTATGACAAGATTGTATGCTTTTAGGTATTTTTATAGCAGATTTTTTTAAATCCATTTCATAAATAATCGACATAATAGTTTTTTGCAACTTTAATGTATTATCAATACTTAAAAATGAATTCATGTTTATGTGAAACATATTACTCATTTCTCTACAAATGCGTTTCTTTGTATTTCTAGATCTCAACTCAATAATTTTTGTTTTTTTGTTCAATTGGTTATCCTCCTTTATTTTTTATATCCTTTTACATCTTCTGGGAAATGCCCATCAAACTGATGATACCTTCCTTTCGAAAAAGGATCTCCTTTACAAGAATCTGCTCCATGGAAATGAGGCCCTCTACCCATTTTATCAGAATTATGTTCCACAATGTATTTTCTATGTCCATTAGAGTCAACAATATCAAAGGCATGCACCATTCTATTTTCTGTACTACCATCATATACAAATTTATGAGTAATTGGTTGAGCTGATCTAGGAATTCCAGATGCAGCTTTTGCTTCTCTAAAAGCTGCTCTTCTAGAAATAGGAAATTCGCCCTTCATTTGCAGTTTTACTGCTTCACAAGCGCGGATTTCATCATCTGTAAGTGTACGTGGTATCTCTCGTGCTCTTTGTTTAAGTACATCTAGCTCACTACGGAATTTTTCTGCAGCACTTGCCGCTTTTTCTACTTTTTTAGCTTCCTCAGCCTCACGCACTATTCTAAGTTTCGCTACCTTTGCTGCTTTACTTACAGCACTATTCAGTTCACTTGCGTATTAATTCTTAAATCAAACCATACTTCTCAAAAAGCACATTTCTTCCGTTGATAAAAACCATTTTTTGTTTTTTATTAATATATTTTTAATATCATTCAATAAAAAACATTTTTCTTGTTCGTTAATACCCTCAATACAACTATAATTTAGCCACAATATATAATTAAGGTTTATAACTTTCCAAATAGTTTGAACAGTACAAGAAAAATCCATTGGATTGTATTCTCTTAAATATTTCAATTCAATCAAATGCTTAATGTATTTGCTGCAATTGTACTTTTCCCCAAAAAAAGCATAACTAATTTTTATAGGAGTAATAATACGTGAATTGAACGTTGACAAATCTTCTGCTGGAATCCATAATTCTTCATGTATACTAGAACCAACATTATGAACTTCATAATTGGATATATACTTTTCATCAATATTAAATTCTGTTACATACCCCGCAAAACCAGAACTTATATCTTTGGTATTCCATTTTTCGGCTATTTCTACTGCATATTCTTGATTCAAAACTGGATAAAAAATAGGTTGTGTCGGTAATCTATCTGGATATCTTCTACATCCCGTATCTAAAATCAAGTCCATTTCTTTAACTCCAACTGGTCTATATAGTTTTTTCATAAAGTTTCCCCCACTATCTATTCAATTAATTTTATCGTACTACTATATTCATTTATCACTTCCAAAGAAGCACAATATGCTGGACCAATACCATCTAAATTCGGTCCACCATAAAATAATTTATCTACTAAAGGCTCCGGCAAAGTTATTTCTATAATCTTATAATTTTTGCCAAAATCCATTTTTCTTCCCCAAGCATGAGCGTCTTCGATTTTTGTAGAAAACCATTTATCCAACATAGCTCCCGGTATAGTACTAAATTTTTTATTTACCATTATCTCACCATACTCTACCTCACTAATAGTTCTATACAATTTTATATTCCCATAACCGTCACTTATTAATGGTGGTCTCAATTTATACTTTCTATTATAATACTCTTCAGGCAAAAAACTAGACTCAATAGCTTTGTTATCTCCACTATTTTCTACAAAAGTCATTTCCTTATTAGCCACAGTTTCACTTGCCAACTTTGCATCATCAGCCGCATTCGCCGCCCTAACTGCCTCGTCGATTTTTTCAACTTCCGCAACACTTACCTTCCCAGGTTCAGGAAGTTTTCCCTTCATCTGCAGTTTCACTGCTTCACAAGCGCGGATTTCATCATCTGTAAGTGTACGTGGTACCTCTCGCGCCCTTTGTTTAAGTACATCTATCTCACTACGGAATTTTTCTGTAGCACTTGCCGCTTTTTCTACTTTTTTAGCTTCCTCAGCCTCACGTACTATTCTAAGTTTCGCTACCTTTGCTGCTTTACTTGCAGCACTATTCAGCTCACCTGCGCCTTTGCTAATTTTTCTTTAATCGGAATTTTCGGGCCTATTTAGAAATAGCAATCTCTCTTATAATTTTCTCGATATTATTAAAAAACATATATACATACAAATACCTATTATCTAAGAATTTTTTAGGTTATAAATCATTTCCTTAAAATTCACATACTTAAACTTTATTAAAATAATATTAAATTAGCCACATCAATACACTCTTTTAGAGATTTTTTAAACACATCTTCTCCAAATACATTTAAAAATATAACATAAATTTGATTTCCTAAACAAGCTACAGATAAATTCTCATTTTTTTTTATATATTCAAAAATTTTATTAATTTCAAGATTATATTCATCATTTGGGGCATATGGAAAAAACTCCAACGGATCCCAATTATTTACTACAAATTTAATCCTCTCTAACATAAACTTCACTCCAACTATTTAAATAAAATTTTAATTATTTGATCCATTGCATCATCAAAAAAATCTTTGGACCACGCTGTAATCAATTTACCCTCCGATGTAAGAATTACTACTCCTTCCGAACTAATAAATGCATATTTTCGTCCTATAATTTGCTCTAAAGTTTTTCCATTTTTTACGATTAATTCCACTGTCTCCCTCGACATACCTCTTTGTACTAACCGTTCAAAACCATGTTTAGAACACTGTTCCCAATTTATACTTATTTCTGGATTAGGTACATATTTTCCCATTCTTCCTACATTTTCACCATACGTTACTTGACATTTTGCAAGTTGCTCAGCTATTTTACAACCTTCCCCCACATCATTAGTTTTCCCGGAAGCATTCGCCGCCCTGACTGCCTCGTCGATTTTTTCAACTTCTGCTACACTTACCTTCCCAGGTTCAGGAAGTTTTCCCTTCATCTGCAGTTTCACTGCTTCACAAGCGCGGATTTCATCATCCGTAAGCGTACGTGGTATCTCTCGTGCTCTTTGTTTAAGCACGTCTAGCTCACTATGGAATTTTTCTGCAGCACTTGCCGCTTTTTCTACTTTTTTAGCTTCCTCAGCCTCACGCACTATTCTAAGTTTCGCTACCTTTGCTGCTTTACTTACAGCACTATTCAGTTCACTTGAGTCTTTCGCTCCAGCCACAAAAGTTTTTGCTAATTCCGCAAGTCTTGCGCCCTTTTCAAGTTCTTTGACGGCTTTGGCTCCTTTTGCAATTTTCCCACCAAGCTTCACTCCGCCCTTGACGAGCGAACCTACTCCGTCAACGAACTGCACTACGTCACCAATCAACTTCGCCTGTTCGAACGAACTTTCTGTAGGTGAACAGTTCTTCAACCAGTCAATCGCATTTTTATGAAATCTAAATTTTCAATTATCTGCATCAGGGGACGCTTTGCGCCCCCTGAAATATACCTTATTTTCCAATTTTTCATTTTGGCCTCACGCCGGCCGGGCGGTTCCTTTTCTTCCAAGCGGAGAAGAAAAGGAACTAAAAGACTCCTTCACCCATTCATTTTTTCAATTCGCCACAATTCCTTTTACCATCTTTGGCACCAGACGTCTTACTATATCATGGCCGCACTTCGGCTCAAGCTTCGCTAGCCTTCCGTGCGGGTTCACATCACACGATCGGGCGAAAAGTGAAAAAATAAGCCTTCTCGTACACATACATACTTATTCCATTATTGTATGGTATATCACATCGCACATGAAAATCAGAACTTATGCTAACTATATTTTTAAATATACTCTACTATAAAATTACACATAGGATAATTTTTATTAAATTTTTCAAATAAGGCTCTCATTATTTCTGTATCACTAGGTAACGTTTCTACTATATTATTCCATCCCCTTATAACTAATACTTCAGGTAATTCAACTAAACCAGTTATTGCATCCCAAAATGCCTCCCAATTCATTCCATAAAATTCTGGAAAACCAAGTTCTTTCTTTAACTTTTTTTGTAACTCTTTTGATGATTTTATTTCTGTAACATCTATAATTTTTTTCATCTTTTTTTTATTATTCATAACACTCATCCTTATCTATAAAATTATTTCCATTTACCAATAGGATACATCGTTTTATAATGTTCATATGTAACATACATTAATCCATCATTTGAATATACCAACCTAGTACCTTGTTGTTTGGCTCTCGACATAGTATCACTCAACCCTACATCGGCCTCATACCATACTCTTCCACTTGCATTCGGCAACACCCCAGTCGTATTTAAGAACTCATCTCCACCTATTTGTCCTCCTGGAATATAATTACTAAGAGCTTTCCCAGGTTTCCATCCCTTTGCCATTGCCTCTGCTTTTGTTACATATCTTTGCGGTAGTTCACCTGTTTTTCTTAAACTTTCTACTAAAGGATTAGCAGATTCTGTTGTCTTTAATACTTCTTTATATTTTGCATAACTTACCACATTATGTGCCTCACCGCAAATACCACTAGCACTCTTATTAACGCAATTTAATGCAGTTTCAGCCTTTTCAACCTCACCAGCTGCATTTACCGCCCTGACTGCCTCATCGATTTTTTCAACTTCTGCTACACTTACCTTTCCAGGTTCAGGAAGCTTTCCCTTCATTTGCAGTTTCACTGCTTCACAAGCGCGGATTTCATCATCTGTAAGTGTACGTGGTA
>CATZCM010000046.1 GCA_958417225.1 uncultured Eubacteriales bacterium
TTTACCACAGAATATATATTTCGTGGTAAAACAAATAAACAACCACTACCTTTAGGTTCTAGTTGTCTTACAGGCACTAAAAAATGCTGTTGCAATTTTATATGCAACAGCATTTACTTTTGATTTTACGCCATTCTTGATACAATAGAAATCATTCCATACACCACTGACTTTACCTACAAATTTTCCTCCTAATAATGACAAATCCGGCAATTAAAGAAAATGTACAGCAAATCGAAAAAATATGTATAGGCCACCAAGGCACACCTGTTTGCGGCATCGGATTTTCTTCCTGTGGCACCGCAGTGTTTAACACAGTAAATGTGCTTTCATCCTGAGTTATCGAAATCGTATATCCAGGTATCTCTTCTTCTACAATTGACCAAACAATTAAATTTCCACTTTCATCGTATTTTGGTATATCATTCCACATATAACACCAGTCATCTAACTCAGAAATGGAAACAGTATCATAAATATTCCCATCACTTAGCAAATTAATAATGACTGATTTTGGGCGTTGATTCTTCAACTTCTCATCAGCCCAAAGTACTTCAACTTGTATTTTTATTGTCTCTTTTGGTGAAATTTCCTCCCGAATATATTTTGGCGTAACGGAAACATCATACAACCAAGTATAATCAATTGGATCCATATTTGGCAAGCACGACATAAATGGTTCTGTTTCGTAAATATACCCATCAACTGAAATGGTATCTCCAATTACTAAATACATTCCTGGTTTAAGATTTTGTTGACCGGAGTGTGAAAACTCAAGATTTCCGTTTTCATCGGTAACCCCCTCACACATAGGACTTATTTCGTCTCGCTGTACATATCCTCTAAGAGTTTCAGCAAGAGAGTTATAACCTGAACTATCTAAACCGTTCACCTCAACAGGATATCGTGCAAATTCCCCAGTAAGTTCAAAATTCACGTCTGAAGACACATTCGCTACACGATAAATTTTAAAAGGAACGTTTGGCAATATTTTTTCCTTATAATCATATTTTATCGTCAAAGTTACATCTCTATTCGGATCAATTACACCAGTTGCAATAGACTTTGTTACAGAATTTAAAATCACAATTAGAAAACTAATCATTACTGCCAAAATCCGTTTATAAATTATTTTCACATACACCACCTCCTGTTGATTTTTTTCTAAATTTTCTCCAAAACCGAACTACACTTACGATCAAAAGTATAATCAATACAACTGTAAATATCGGACTAATTTTCACTTCTTTAGACGTTTCGCTTATATCTGCAGCATTTTCTATTCGATGACCTTTCAACAACAATCTGTGTGAATTTACTCCATAAGGTGTACACGTCACCAAAGTGCATAAGTCTCTACCATTCTCAATTTTCAACGCAGAGATATCAGTTGGTTTAACGACTTGTATTTGTTCTATTTCGTACGTCATTTTCTTATTTAACACATGAAGAACAAATGTATCTCCTATCTCCAGTTTATCCAAATCCGTAAACAACTTCGCTCTGGGTAATCCTCTATGCCCCGACAATACACAATGAGTATTGTCTTCTCCTGTTGGAAGCGATGTCCATTCTACATGACCTACACCCATTTGCAACGCAGATTCTCCCGTGCCGTGATATATCGGAAGTGAACAATTTATCTTTAAAATTTCTATACTGCCTATGATCCCAGTATTACAAAAATTTAGAGTATTTTTGTACTGTGACAGCTGCTTGTCTGTCAAGTAATAATTTTCACCGTAAGCCACAGTCCGATTGTATTCTAGCGCTGCATTCCATTTTTGATTATACGTCTCATTTTTCATCTCAGATACATCTTTTGTGTAAAACGATATTACTCGAGCCGAATTCCTAGAATAAACGTAATTTGACACCGTGGGATACAACAATAACAAAATTCCTGTTACGAACGATATCGCTATTATGTACGTATGTCTCCTCTCCTTCACTTGTTGTGGCCTCCTTATCCCATTCAATCACTTTCATAAATACTACATCTTTTGTTTTAAATTGCGCTTTTTATTGATAAAAACTACTACTGCTAATCCTATTAATAAACTACCCAGTGCATAAAAAATCGTCGTTCCTATTCCTCCCGTTGTCGCGAGAGAAACCGGTACCCTAAGGGGTAATTCAACTATATCTCCTTCCATAGATTTCTCACTATCATTATTTATAATATATGTTATCTTTTTTATTCCTTCAAAGCCAACCTCAATATCAGTAATTTTAAAATTAGCAGTTACCGTTTCGCCTTGATTAGAATACGTAACAGTATAAACGACATCCTTGCTAAACCCGCTCGATGTCCATGTTTTGTCTGTACAAGTCCATCTTGTACCGCTATCATCTCTTGATTCAGACCATCCAGTTAACTGTCCATTAACGGACAATTTACCATACAATATAGTGCCACTTCCAGTAATCTTACTAATCTGTACAGAACCACCTGCTAATGTACTAATATCTGAGGACCAAACCTTTACTTGAGTGGTAAAAACTTTAGCTACATCGGATTCGGTATTTCCTTCTTTCGGATAATCATCATATTTTACATTTTCATATTCAATTTGTACTGTACTGTTCTCTCCTTCAGCAATATTAACATTATTGTTTAATGTTGCACTATATTGAATGATAATATAGAAACTACTAGCGCATTCCCACTTTCCATCTGCAGTTTCCATTTCTTTTGTATTTATTTCTACATTAATTTGATCACCCACTCCCACATTCCAGCCAACTGTAAGTTCTGTTTTTTCACCATCATTTTTAGTTTTGGCGACAAAAACATTTGCGACATTCTCATAAGTTAGTCCTAATGATAAAGTGTTTTTAAATGTAAGTTTACCTTTAAAATCATAAGGTACATACCCAATCACTTTAAATCCAATCACATCTCCAATCCCAGCATTTATAGCTCTTTCACATTTGTTAAATGATTTATCACAAGCTAATACTGATGGAACTGGAATTTCAAATTTTGCATCTATAGATAAATCTTCATCATATACTGCTACCAGTCTGGGAGCACACCCATAACTAGAAGTATCTGAAATCAAATAATACCCTGGCACTACATCAGAAAATACATAGGAAGTTTCAGGTTGTGATGTTGACACAGCAAAAGCTGTATTAAAATACTTATTTATATCCTTACTTAAATCCTCTGCATATGCCACTGCATTTATCTCAACATTTAAAAACTCCCCAAGTTCGTTTAAGTTGCTAGCCTTTTCCGGAGTCACTAAATCTAAAAGATTTTTTTCTTGATTTGACATAACGCTAGTTCCCCACTCTAAATCATACAACTTCTTTGTTGTGACATCAACTTTTCCCTTAAGTATCTGATATGCCTTATAATCATGCTGTCTTCCATCATTGTTCGTTATTGTAATACTATACGTTGTTGTATCTCCTTCAGCATTCACATACGGTACAATAAACAGCATAACCATAATAACCATTAATGTTAATGACATAATCTTTTTTACAATTTTCATCTTTGATAATCCCCTTTTCAATTTATTTTTCCACCTAAAATAATAGTAATTTAACTTTTATCGAGTACTAAATGCCAAAAATTCATAGGACACTGTTTTTTCACATGCTATAATCCTTAAGTGCATTAAGAAAACTCTTGAAACCAATCATCTATAATTACACAAATCGTAATTTTTTTTGAAAAATTCAAAATACATCGCAGCATTTAATTTTCACAATTGTCCATCTCACTAAGCCTTTCGCAATATTTTTCAGATAGAAAATCAAAAATTATATAAATCGCACTTTATTAATTTCAGCGCAAATTTGTACTCAACTCACTGATTGCTTTAACCTCCCTCTTTCTGTATATCCTAATATTATTGGTGTATCGTGCGCGACATTATACAACCATTGCTTTCGTACATCTTCTGGCATCTGTTTAACTGCAACGTACTGCTCAACCTCATCAGCCGTATCTAGCGTAACAACTACGCTTCCCTCAAATGGAACGGGTTTTAAATTTAAAGCATCTATCACTTCACATAGCGCACTTTTGTTTTTTATCATCCAAATCACCATTCCTTCTAAAAATAAATTTTAAAAAATCCACTTAATTGTAAAACCATATACTAGTACGCATCACAAACTACACTTAAATACTACTTATCGTTTACAATACTTTCAGTTTCTCAGACCAATATAAACTTATTTTCTATTCTAAAATTCTTGATCCTACCCACTGTAATTTTTGAATGGCACTTTAACAAAGCTGTTTTTGAATAAACCTATTTTTTCTTTTTACTATCATTTTTGCTTCCGTATTTCTATTATGCGGATTCATATCACTATCTCACTCCTTTCGCCTCTTCATATCCATCAAATAGATTAAACGCGTTTTCCAATTACCACGAAATATATATTGTGTGATATATTGTGTGATATTTATCCATAAAATACTATTTTATAAAAAATGTAAACATTACAAAATTTACTCATACTTATGATTCTTAAAATGCTATTATATACACAAAGCAAAAATGAAAACATAAAAAATTTAAAAAACTCTTGTAAAATAATGCATTATGTGATAAAATAATATTAAATATTTATTTTATCAATGAGGTGATTCAGGTGCATGAAAATCATAGAGATCGCATGAGAAAGAGGTTTCTCAGAGATGGTCTTGATCACTTTGAGAAACACGAAATAATTGAAATGTTGTTATTTGGTTTGATACCACGTAGAAATACAAACGACATTGCCCATCGATTAATTGATAGATTTGGTTCTATTTCAGGGATTATCGATGCACCGTACTCAGAAATTATGAAAGTCAAAGGAATTGGTGAAAACGGTGCTATATCGTTAAAATTCTTTTCAGAGTTTATTCGTATGTATTTACTTGATCAATCCGATCCTGGGGATAAAATCTTAACACGTGAAGATATCGGAAAAATTTTCATAAATAAGTTTTTTAATATGACTGACGAATGTTTGGCTGTTATGCTTCTCGATAAATATCAAAAAATGAAATCGTGTGATATTATTCGAAAAGGTAATTTTAATTCAATTGACATAAATGCTAAGGAAATCTTCAATTATGCCACAAAGTATAACTCTAACTCTGTTATTATCGCTCATAACCATCCCGGCGGTTTAGCACTTCCTTCCGCAAACGATATAAAATCTACATTTAAGCTCAAACAGGTACTACGTGCTATGAGTATAGATTTAGTTGATCATTACGTTATTTCCAGTGATGATTGGGTTTCCTTCGTAGACGCCCATATCGATCAATCACTATAATTTTATTCAACTTCTTACATTATTTTAAAAAAGCAGAACTTTTTAGTATAATGCTAAAAAATTCTGCTTTTTTCTGAGCAGGAACAATAATTCCTAATTCTCACATACGTCAAAATTCACAGTTAGTACCCAAAATCAAGATTTTTATGTCTTTCAATTTTTCAAACGATCACGTGTAAATATCACCATTTTTTGTAGTTTCAGATTGAAAACACAAAAGGTTTTTAATTTTACCAACAATGCATACCAACAACCAATAGTATAATCATCCACTTCTTCCTTTAAGATAATATTTTCACAGTTTGAGGATTTTATCGTCTGTGCCAACAAGAACAGTCTTTCCCTCAAACGCAAACCCATAATGACGGATTTTGTCTTTAGGTACTCCCCTTGCGATAAGTTCCACATCGTAATTTTTTTCATGAATTTGACGAAGTGCCGATTGTAATGAATCATCTAAAGTTTTTTCATTATAGTCCGGATCTAAC
>CATZCM010000047.1 GCA_958417225.1 uncultured Eubacteriales bacterium
CTTTCTTTTGAAAAAGAAAGTAACCAAAGAAAACTTTTAATCGCGAAACTGCATGTAGTGTAGAAATACCACGCAGTGCTCGCGATTTTATATTATGTGATTCCTTGTACGAAAAAGTAATACCAATAATATTAAAATAAATTAGGAAAATGTTCCCAATTAATGATGTTCATTGAGTATGAATTAATTTGAATAATTTAATTGTTTGTACACTGGGATAGAATAAGTGCTTATAATTAGTTTTCTAATTGGAAATTAATTAAATTATTTTATATTGTTATATTTTTATTACAAAGAAAATTAGGTGAATTTGGACCACTAATACTATTTGACAATTTTTTACGGAAGAGGTATAATGTTGTTACTGGTGATAGATTATTGTTGAATTTTGTTTAGGAGGATTTTGAATGGACAAAAGAGGTATTGTAAGGCCAATGGATCAACTTGGTAGAGTAGTGCTTCCGATGGAATGGAGAAAAAGGCAAAATGTAAATCCAGGGGACTTGCTAGAAATATTTTTTGAAGGTGATAGCGTGAGATTGCAAAAGATTGAGAGTACCTGTGCCTTTTGCGATTCATCTGATGGATTGACTACCTTTAAAGGTAAAAGTATATGTAGAAAATGTCTGGATGAAATGAAATCCAAATAAAAGAGTCGAGTAAGGATGTCCTTGCTCGATTTTTTGTGGTGTATTAATTGAGTGCACTATTTATAAGGTAAAATTTCCGTATTTATTCATTAGTATGTGAGAATAGTTAAAAGCGTGAGAGTCTGTTAATTTAAATGTGGCTCAAAGTCTTATGAAAATTAATGTGTGTTGTGTATGTAAACTTGCGATGCTAAATATGAATATGGGATTTTATTTTGCACTAACTCATAAAATTGAATTTTATGAAAAAAGTACTTGAAATTTTTCTTTTAATGGTATACAATACTATGTATTAGCAGTTTAATTTAAGTCTTTTTTTGTTTTGCTGCGAAAGTGCTTTGTGAAATCTTTCCGGAGAATTTTTTACTTGAGTAGTGGAAAACTTAAATTTAATCTGTAAATCAAAAACCGTGAGGCACACGGGGATAGCTCTTTGTGATGCTGCTATTATAAAGAGAAACGTCTAATGTTTACATAATGATTTGGTAGACGTATGTCATAAATTAAGTATAAAGGAGATTAAAGTATGATTTCTGCAGGAGATTTTCGAAATGGAGTAACATTTGAAATGGATGGAAATGTAGTATCTATTATAGAATTTCAACATGTTAAACCAGGCAAAGGTGCAGCATTTGTTCGTACGAAATTGAGAAATGTAATTACAGGTGCTGTTACAGAGAAGACATTTAATCCAAATGACAAGTATCCAACTGCGTTTATTGAAAGACGTGATATGCAATATCTTTATAATGATGGCGATTTGTATTATTTTATGGATAATGAAACGTTTGAACAACTTCCTATTAACAAAAGTATCCTTGGGGATAATTTTAAGTTTGTTAAAGAAAATATGGAGTGTAAAGTTCTTTCGTATAAGGGAAATGTTTTTGGTGTGGAACCACCTTTGTTTGTAGAGTTGGAAATTACAGAAACGGATCCAGGTTTTAAGGGTGATACAGCAACTAATGCTACTAAACCGGCAACTTTGGAAACTGGAGCCGAAATTAAAGTTCCTTTGTTTATTGAGCCTGGTGAAAAAATTAGAATTGATACACGTACCGGCGAATACATGGAACGTGCTTAAGGGAGGATAAAAAAATGAATTTGAATGAAAGAGTGGCTTTTATAAAAGGTTTGGTGGAAGGACTTGAAATTGATGCGCAAAGTCGTGAAAATAAAGTTCTTCTTTCTGTAATAGAACTTTTGGATGATTTGGCTGTTACCGTTACAGACCTTGAAAATGAAAATGAAAGAATTTGGGAAACTATCGAGGGTGTCGATGATGATTTGGCTGACCTTGAAGAGGATTACTATGGTTATAATGAGTGCGATTGCGATGACCATGATTGTGATTGCAGTTGTGATTGCGATTGTGACTGTGATGATGATTTCGACTATGAAGTGACTTGCCCAATTTGTAATGAGGTTATTTGCTTAACTGAAGATCTTCTTGATAAAGGTTCTATTGTTTGCCCTAAGTGTGGAGAACCTTTAGAATTTGATTTGGATGATATAGTTTATGAGGAAGAAATTGATTCGGATAAGTAGTGGTTTTTGCTTGAATCAATTGTTTGTTAGTTGAATTTTAAAAACTCCTTGCCTGCATTACATGGTATTATTATCAGAAACACACCTTATTCAATAGGGTGTGTTTAAATAAATTGTGGTTTGTGAATGGATTGATATTTTAGGAAGGGGGTGAATTCTATGGAGAAAAATGAAAGTAAAGGATATGCTATTACGTCAATGGTTCTTGGAATAGTTTCTTTAGTGGTGTGCTGTTTGCCTTATATTACGGTTCCAGCGGCCTTAATAGGACTTATTTTTGGTATCGTGTCTTTGAAAGGCGGATACGGTGGGAGAGGTATGGCTATTGCTGGAATAGTAACTTCATCTGTTGCAATCGCTTTAGGAGCATGGTTGCTAATTGTGATGATTAGGATGTTAGCTGAAGGAACGTATAATAACCCAAATGTTATGGAGTATGTTCAGGAAATACTTGAACAGGCAAAGGCAAATAGTTAATGTTTGAATATTGTAATAGCAGTTGCTTTTTTATAGGTAACTGCTTTATTTTATATTTTTTTTATTTTGTACTTGACAAATGATTGAGTTTATGTTATTATGAATATACCGCATGTTGAAGGTATGTTTAAGAACTATGTTCGCCTTATAACAGCGAGTTTTAAAAAGAAGCAGGTGTAAAAATGTACGCTATAATTGAAACAGGTGGAAAACAGTACAAAGTCCAAAATGATGATGTTATTTTTGTGGAGAAACTTGGGGCTGAGGAAGGTGCTACAGTTGAGTTTAATGTAGTTGCAGTGTCAAGTGATAATGGGTTGATGTTTGGTAACCCTTATATGGATTCCGCTAAGGTAACTGGTGAAGTACTTAAAAATGGTAAAGGTAAGAAAATTACAGTGTTTACTTATAAACCTAAAAAAGGTGAAAAACGTAAACTTGGACATCGTCAACCATATACGAAAGTTCAGATAAAGTCAATTACTGCTTAATATGATATTATGGTAATTATTGATTTTCTGTTGTCGAAGGATGGTTTTATAAAAGGCTTTGATGTGAAAGGTCATGCGGGTTATGATGTTTATGGTAAGGATACAGTGTGTGCTGCTGTTTCATCAGCTATGCAGATGACTGCCAATACTTTAACAGATATTATACGCGTTGATGCGGATGTGAAAGTTTTGGGTGATGGACATGTTAATTTGTTCGTGGCAGAAAAAGATTTGGGCTTGGCTCAGGATGTGTTGAATGGTTTTAAATTGCAATCAATCATATTGGAAGAGGAGTTTCCTGAGTGCATCAAAGTGAATGTAAGAGAATTTATATGAAAGATTACGTGGAGGTGTAGTTTTAATGTTAAGAATTAGTATTCAATTTTTTGCTCATAAAAAGGGAGTTGGTTCAACAAAAAACGGCCGCGATTCCGAATCGAAACGATTGGGTGTGAAACGCGCGGACGGTCAATTTGTATTGGCTGGAAATATTTTAGTGAGACAACGTGGTACTCATATTCATCCCGGTGAAAATGTTGGAAAAGGTTCAGATGATACTCTCTTTGCAAAAATTGATGGAGAAGTAAAATTTGAAAGATATGGTAAGAATCGTAAACGTGTTAGCGTGTATGCTGTTTAGTAAGTGTATTTGCAAGTTTGCATTCGGATATCGATTTTCACATTTTTTCCCAAGGGATGCATCCCTTGGGATTTTTTTAATTGATTGTGCTAAATTTGAAAGGTGGGATAGTGTTGAGTTTATTTGTTGATGTTGCTAAAATTAAAATTAAGGCTGGAAATGGCGGTGATGGAGCTGTTTCGTTTCATCGTGAGAAATATGTTGCAGCAGGTGGTCCCGATGGTGGGGACGGCGGTAACGGTGGGAATATTGTTTTTAAAGCGGATGATAGCTTATCTACACTTGCGGATTTCCGGTATAAAAGAAAGTATGCTGCCGATAACGGTGAAAATGGTCGTGGAAAAAGGGCAAGTGGAAAAAGTGCTCGTGATCTAGTCATTAGGGTACCTAGGGGAACTTTGATTAGAGATGTGGAAACGGGAAAGTTGATGGCCGATGTCTCATCAGATGAGGAGTATGTGCTGGCTAAGGGCGGTAAGGGAGGTTTCGGAAATGCAAGGTTTGCTGCTGCGGCTAGACAAACACCTAAGTTTGCAAAACCCGGAACCCTTGGTGAACATTTTGAAGTGCAACTGGAACTGAAATTGTTAGCCGACGTCGGAGTCGTAGGGTTTCCTAATGTTGGTAAATCTACTTTGATTTCTGTGGTAAGCGGTGCTAAACCCAAAATTGCTAATTATCATTTTACTACGACTACTCCTGTTTTGGGTGTTGTGCGTATGCCAGATGGCGATTCATTCGTTATGGCGGATATACCTGGTTTGATTGAAGGCGCTTGGCTTGGACAGGGGCTCGGAGATCTGTTCCTTAGGCATGCGGAACGGTGCAGAATGTTGTTGCATGTTGTGGATGTGTCAGGATGTGAAGGCCGTGACCCAATTGATGATTTTAAAATTATTAACGAGGAATTGCAAAAGTTTAATTCGGAACTTGCTGAAAAACCAATGATTGTGGTGGGAAATAAGTGCGATGTCGCTTCCGATGACCAAGTTAGTAGGTTTAGAGATTTTGTTACGGGACTTGGGTATGAGTTCTTTGATATTGTGGCTCCTATGCGGCATAATGTGGATACTTTGATGAAACGTGTTCAGGAGGCTTTGTCGAAACTTCCTCCTATTGAAGTGTATCAGCCTGATCCGAAACCTGTAATTGATAAGGTCCAGCTTTCACCTGATGATGTTGTTGTTCGAAAAGTGGATAATAATTTCGTTATTGAGTCGAAATGGGTGGAAAATTTGATGAGGTCTGTTAATTTCGGTGATTGTGATTCGCTTAGGTTTTTTTATAGGGTTCTTACTCGAAATGGCGTTGTTGATAAACTGAAAAATGCAGGTGTTTCTGAGGGTGATACCGTGATATGCTGCGGTTTACCTCTACTCTTCCTTTAACCTACTTTCTTTTGAAAAAGAAAGTAGGCAAAGAAAACTTTAATGTGCAGTATTTACTGTGTTTTGTATAAGCAATTGTTGTGACTGTATGATGTATTTTTTCTTTTGAAAAAGGTAGTAGGCAAAGAAAATTTTAATGTGCAATATTTACTGTGTTTTGTGTAAGCAATTGTTGTGACTGCACGATATATTTTTTCTTTTGAAAAAGAAAGTAGGC
>CATZCM010000048.1 GCA_958417225.1 uncultured Eubacteriales bacterium
GATGGGACATTCAGCAAAGGCGTTCTCCCCGACTGTTAAGTCTATAACATTTTCAGGCATAATGATTGACTTTATTAATGAGTGGTTAAAAGCTAAATCACCAATTACAATGCTTCCTAATTCGGTACATGGAAACAGATCCAAACATTCGATGGGACAGTAAGCAAAGGCATTCTTTCCGATTGTTAAGTTTTTAACACTTTTAGGCATAATGATTGACTTTATTAATGAGTGGCTAAAAACTGTGGCACCAAAAGCTGAATTTCCAAATACAATGCTTTCTAACTCGTTACATGAAGACAGATCTAAACATTTGAGGGGACACTCAGCAAAGGCGTTCTCTCCGATTGTTAAGTTTTTAACGTTTTTAGGCATAATGATTGACTCTATTGATGAGCTACTAAAAGCTGAATTGTCTATTACCAACTCAGTAACACTATCAGGAACAATAAATGATTCTATACCTGATTCACCAAAAGCTGATTCAAAAATATTTAAAATTCTGAATTCAGGATTTGATGGCAGCTTAAACATTTTAAGATTTTTGCATTCACTAAAAGCTTTTTTCCCAATTTGCAGATCACTAACACTATCAGGAACAGTAAATGATTCTATACCTGACTCACCAAAAGCTGATTCAAAAATATTTAAAATTCTGAATTCAGGATTTGATGGCAGCTTAAACGTTTTAAGATTTCGGCATTCACTAAAAGCTTTTTTCCCAATTTGCAGATCACTAACACTGTCAGGAATAGTGATTGATTCAAGATTTTTACACCGGCCAAATGCACCTTGTTCTATTTGAAAAGCTGTCGCTCCTCCTTCAATTACAACTTTCTTTAAAAATTCGGAACTATAACACGCTCGATACCCTATACCACTTACATTAAATGTTCCTTTTTTTGTAGTTATAGTACTTGGTATATATAAATTTTCTTTGTCTTCCATAGGGTATAAAATAGCATTTCCATTTTCGTCTAATGTGTATCTAAATTTAGTGTTAGTGTTATTTTTGGCCCAACCGACGCTAGTCTCAAACGAAGTTATAGTTACCTTATTATCACTATTTACAAATTCAAAACCTTTTAAGTAGCTACACCACCTTAATAATCGCCCTCTATATTTACCAACTATAAAATCGCAAAAATTAGTAGTTTTTTCACTAGGAAGCTGCATAATCAAACTGGAATCTATATGAGGCCTTACGTACTCTTGCAAAAGTCTCTCGATTCTCATCAAATTACGTTCTTCTCCTTGAGAATGTTTTAAAAACCTTAATGCTTGGTACCTAGATAAGAAATCACTATCTGTAATTTTATCTGAAGATAATGTTAAACTAAATTTTTTGAAATCATTGTCATAATAAAAACCTTTTCCAAAAAACAATTTATGAAAATCGTCTAATAGGTCAAATTTTCGATTTGAAGTGAACGTTGCAAGCATTTTTGTAAAATCGTTTTTACTTTTTTCTATGGCACCTATTTCTTCTTCAAATAGTATTGTTTGATTTGCAGCAGGGTTATAGTCTGCCTTTCCATGACCACCTAATTGTTCAATGTGAAACTCTAAGTTATCTAAATTAGAATATTTAATACTTACTTTATTCGTTGACGGCGTAACGACAGGATTATATTGATTAAACAACTTAAATACATCTGTGATAGCTGAAGTTAAATCTTCATTAAATCCATATTCTGGACACTTTTTAACTTTCTCATATGCATCTTCTATATCTTTATCTTTTTCAGGAAATAACGCTTTGGCACATCGGCACATCAATGTAAGCATATTTTTGTAACCTGTTTCTAACTCATAAGTCTCTTCCTTAACATATCTTACAGGACCAATTTCACCATCGGGCTCTGTTAAGTTACAAATAGCATACTCCCACAACGTACGAGTAACCTTATCTCCCGCGTCAGCACCAACTTTCTTTTGGTGTAAAAAAAACATTTGCAAGCGGTCTTTCAAAGGATAAAAACTCACTTTTTTTTCTTCTCCTTTTAGTGCATCTGTTATTGCTCCACTTATTTCTTCAAGCTTCTTTTCTAAATCTTTTTCCTCGTCTGAACCTTCTGCAGGAAGAATATTGGCCCATGGGGAATCAGGATGATCTATTTTGCCTTGTGAGTAAATCAGTAAGTTGAACACATGTCGTGCAGCTGTATCCGCACAATCTGCAAAAGTATCTCCAAAGGAAATTTTTCCACCTGATATATCTTTTATTGCTGGACAAGTGGAATTTTCCTTCGTTGCTTCTTTATATGGAGAATAATCACTTGCTGCAATATTACACCTTTTTAACATTTGTATTGTTTCTTCAAGATTTTTTTTAGCATCGCTGAATTCTTTTTCGGTTACGTTACGCCTTAGTTTAGGAGTACTTTCATCTTTTAGTTGTTTATTTATCTCGTCATAAAACCTTTTTATGTCCTCATCTTTATCAAATTTTTTCAAGAAATAGCTAATTATTAGTCTTTCAGTTGTATATTTAGGGAAAATTCTAACTTCTTCATCCTTTGAAAAACCGTTTTTTTCTTGATTTTCTATCATATACTCGGCATCCTGTATAAAATTCAAATACATGTCCTTCGGACAATATTTATGATGCAAATTTGCAGTTTCTTTTGTTTCTTTTTCATCGTCAGTTATACCTAATTTTCGGCAAACTCTATCAGTTTTGGGATTCAACCTTTCTGCTCGAATTCCATTTTCCCTGCAGACTCTATAGTTGTATAGAACTGATAATATTCTGGCAAGTCTTTCGGGTGTAGGGTTAAGTTTATCTAGGTTATCAACTTTTTCACTTCCAGCAACAACGTTCAAATCTCCAGAAGGAGAAGGAAAAAGAAAATTCATTACATTTGCAGACCCTTTACCTTTATCGTTTGGGTACTTCCTCCTAGCGGAATCATCTGGGTTTTCTTGTACCATATTATTTGCTTGTACCATATTAATAGATTCTGTATATCCGTTGGCAGATCGTAGACTATCGGTTAATTTAGTGATATTATAAATAAATGGATAACAAAGATTTAATGCTTCTATGGAATAAAGTTTCTTTTCATTTGTTAATCCTTGTAAGGACACTGAATTAATACCATCTGATGGCTCAACCACTACTTCTACTGTTTGTGTAGTGTCGGTAACACCAGGTGTAGCTGCTAACACTTGATTTACACTTATTCCAGGTTGTCCCTCATGGTCATCTATGGGCACATCATGAACTCTGACAACACCATCAATTGGATTGGTTTGTTGGGAAATATTGCTAATTTCCGTTCCTTCAGTAGAAGTATGATGTAATTGATCCGGTACTGTTTGTCCCTCAGGATTAGCTACAACTTCAGTAGAATCTGTTGGTGCTTGATTTAACCCAGGTCTTTTTGCAGGATTCCCTTCAGTTTCAAGTGTAGTTGGTTGTCGATCAGGTGTTAATTTTTCCTTTACACTAGTAGTACCCGCCGATTTTGCTTGCGCTTTTAATGCACGTTTACCTAGCGAGCTAACCTTACTCTCTTCATTAGGACCATATTCGGAACTTATTAGCATGCGTTCTGATAAACAAGTAGCTTGCTTTGCATTTATAGCTTTTGCATTTATGGATCCAAGTCCCAAAAACATCAATGAGACTAATCCACCTAAAAATAACCCTTTATTTGAAAGTCCTCCAGAAATATTTTCTAATTCTGTATCACTTAGTGTTCGGCTTACTCGTTTTTCATAGTCCATAAGTTCATCAGAAGTAAAATCCATGCCCATTTTACGACTAAGTGGAATTATTTCATCTTCTATGATTTTTCTCAAATCATCCTCATTTTTTATATGCTGAATCTTTTCCCTTAAAGTAGAGTCTACATTACCGCTTTGTTCTAATCTTTTATAGAACTCACTAATTTTCATATCATTCATTTTTAAAAACCTCCTTTAAAATCTTATTACATTAATATTATACAACTTTTCTGCGATCAAGTCAATATTTTTTGCGACAAATTGAAATCAAGTATGATTAACCGTAAAAAATGCATAGAACAAGAATTTTTTTTAATACAATACAATAAATTCACGTATAAATAAGTATTTTTTCATTTCAAAATTTATCGATATATAATCATACTTTAGTTTCCAATGTTCATTGCATGCCGAAAGGTAAAAATCACTAACGCAAAAAAAAGACAGCTAAAAAAATTAAATGTAAAACCACAAAATGCTGTTATATGCAAAATTTCACTTTAATTTAAATACGACGGGACTTTGTGATATAAACGTATCATACATAAAATAAATTACTTGGCAATAAAAAGTTAGCAAACTCAAATTTAAATGCCACTCGTTAAATAGTTGTACATAATGCAATACTTCTTCTCTGATGGTATTAGGTCAATTATATTCCCTTATTTGAAAATACATCGAATTATTTTTCAGCAACGACTCAGGATTCTAAATTCTTTCACAGTTTTGAAAAAATCAAATTTTTATCCTTACTCGCATTTATAACTCTAATCCATAAAACAAATGTTAACGCACAATAAATATCACATTAAAATGATATAATTGAGCAATTTCATGATTTTGAAAAATAATTGGAAATACCTATTGACTTTCGTTTTTCGCTATGTTAAACTAAAGACATTAAAAGCGCCGGTAGCTCAGCCGGATAGAGTGTTTGGCTACGAACCAAAAGGTCAGGGGTTCGAATCCCTTCCGGCGCACCACTTCATTAATCGATTCTTCAGTTGAAGAATCGATTTTTTGTATTACCGTACTTAACATACAACAATTTAACTTTACGCAGCAATTAAACTTCCACTTTAGACGTATGAATTTGATTTCGTGCCTATCAAAGATTAACAGATAAAAAATATGAAATAATGCATATTTGATATTTTCGTATTAGCATCTTGTACTTGTTGTAAAATATTGTAGAAAGGTAATTGACTATGAAATCCTCAACAAAGCTAAAGATACATTGAGTATAGTGCTCCAAACCACAATACAACATCACAGAAATGAAATCAAAACATTGTCGAAAACAAATCACCTACCTTTTTAAGTGGAGCAAATGTTACTCATATTGCTTGTAATTTTATTAAATTATTTTTCTTTTAAAAAAGTAAAAATAAAAAAAGTACTTTTCATTATATTGGTAAAATCACGGGCACTTTAACTTCTCATTAAACTAACTTTGGTTGCGTGAATTAAAAGTTTTTTGCCTTCTTTTTAAAAAGTAAAAATAAAATTACTTTTCACTATATGAGTAAAATCGCGGGCACTTTAACTTCTCATTAAACTAACTCTGGTTGCGTGAATTAAAAGTTTTTTGCCTTCTTTTTAAAAAGTAAAAATAAAATAGGTGCTTTTTGATATATGAGTAAAATCGCGGGCACTTTAACTTCTCATT
>CATZCM010000049.1 GCA_958417225.1 uncultured Eubacteriales bacterium
ACGATATATGTTCAATAAAATAACTTAGTGTATTTTATGTTGTTATATAAATATGGTTTCTTGTTAAATAAGATGAAATATTTTTTAATAAAGATTTGAATTAAAGTGTAAAGGAGGAATTAATTATGAAGTGTAATGAATGTAACAGGGTTAAATACAACCAAATTTTAATTTGGCTTTGCGTTTTATCTTTTTTTAGCGTATTAAATGAAATGGTTTTGAACGTCTCATTACCTGATATTGCAAATGATTTTAATAAACCACCTGCGAGTACAAACTGGGTGAACACAGCCTTTATGTTAACCTTTTCCATTGGAACAGCTGTATATGGAAAGCTATCTGATCAATTAGGCATCAAAAGGTTACTCCTATTTGGAATTATAATAAATTGTTTCGGGTCGGTAATTGGGTTTGTTGGCCATTCTTTCTTTTCCTTACTTATTATGGCTCGTTTTATTCAAGGGGCTGGTGCAGCTGCATTTCCAGCACTCGTAATGGTTGTAGTTGCGCGCTATATTCCAAAGGAAAATAGGGGTAAAGCATTTGGTCTTATTGGATCGATAGTAGCCATGGGAGAAGGAGTCGGTCCAGCGATTGGTGGAATGATAGCCCATTATATTCATTGGTCCTATCTTCTACTCATTCCTATGATAACAATTATCACTGTTCCGTTTCTTATGAAATTATTAAAGAAAGAAGTAAGGATAAAAGGTCATTTTGATATCAAAGGAATTATACTAATGTCTGTAGGCATTGTATTTTTTATGTTGTTTACAACATCATATAGCATTTCTTTTCTTATCGTTAGCGTGCTGTCATTCCTGATATTTGTAAAACATATCAGGAAAGTAACAGATCCTTTTGTTGATCCCGGATTAGGGAAAAATATACCTTTTATGATTGGAGTTCTTTGTGGGGGAATTATATTTGGAACAGTAGCAGGGTTTGTCTCTATGGTTCCTTATATGATGAAAGATGTTCACCAGCTAAGTACTGCCGAAATCGGAAGTGTAATTATTTTCCCTGGAACAATGAGTGTCATTATTTTCGGCTACATTGGTGGGATACTTGTTGATAGAAGAGGTCCTTTATACGTGTTAAACATCGGAGTTACATTTCTTTCTGTTAGCTTTTTAACTGCTTCCTTTCTTTTAGAAACAACATCATGGTTCATGACAATTATAATCGTATTTGTTTTAGGTGGGCTTTCGTTCACCAAAACAGTTATATCAACAATTGTTTCAAGTAGCTTGAAACAGCAGGAAGCTGGTGCTGGAATGAGTTTGCTTAACTTTACCAGCTTTTTATCAGAGGGAACAGGTATTGCAATTGTAGGTGGTTTATTATCCATACCCTTACTTGATCAAAGGTTGTTACCTATGGAAGTTGATCAGTCAACTTATCTGTATAGTAATTTGTTATTACTTTTTTCAGGAATCATTGTCATTAGTTGGCTGGTTACCTTGAATGTATATAAACATTCTCAAAGGGATTTCTAAATCGTTAAGGGATCAACTTTGGGAGAGAGTTCAAAATTGATCCTTTTTTTATAACAGGAATTCAAATCTTTTTGTTCCATTAAAGGGCGCGATTGCTGAATAAAAGATACGAGAGACCTCTCTTGTATCTTTTTTATTTTGAGTGGTTTTGTCCGTTACACTAGAAAACCGAAAGACAATAAAAATTTTATTCTTGCTGAGTCTGGCTTTCGGTAAGCTAGACAAAACGGACAAAATAAAAATTGGCAAGGGTTTAAAGGTGGAGATTTTTTGAGTGATCTTCTCAAAAAATACTACCTGTCCCTTGCTGATTTTTAAACGAGCACGAGAGCAAAACCCCCCTTTGCTGAGGTGGCAGAGGGCAGGTTTTTTTGTTTCTTTTTTCTCGTAAAAAAAAGAAAGGTCTTAAAGGTTTTATGGTTTTGGTCGGCACTGCCGACAGCCTCGCAGAGCACACACTTTATGAATATAAAGTATAGTGTGTTATACTTTACTTGGAAGTGGTTGCCGGAAAGAGCGAAAATGCCTCACATTTGTGCCACCTAAAAAGGAGCGATTTACATATGAGTTATGCAGTTTGTAGAATGCAAAAAGTGAAATCAGCTGGACTAAAAGGCATGCAATTTCATAATCAAAGAGAGCGAAAAAGTAGAACGAATGATGATATTGACCATGAGCGAACACGTGAAAATTATGATTTGAAAAATGATAAAAATATTGATTACAACGAACGTGTCAAAGAAATTATTGAATCACAAAAAACAGGTACAAGAAAAACGAGGAAAGATGCTGTTCTTGTAAATGAGTTGCTAGTAACATCTGACCGAGATTTTTTTGAGCAACTGGATCCAGGAGAACAAAAACGATTTTTTGAGGAAAGTTATAAATTATTTTCCGAACGATATGGCAAGCAAAATATTGCTTATGCAACAGTTCATAATGATGAGCAAACCCCTCACATGCATTTAGGTGTTGTGCCTATGCGTGATGGAAAACTGCAAGGAAAAAATGTGTTTAATCGTCAAGAACTGTTATGGCTACAAGATAAATTCCCCGAGCATATGAAAAAACAGGGTTTTGAGTTGAAGCGTGGTGAACGTGGCTCTGACCGTAAACATATTGAGACAGCTAAATTTAAAAAACAAACTTTGGAAAAAGAGATTGATTTTCTAGAAAAAAATTTAGCAGTTAAAAAAGATGAATGGACTGCTTATAGCGATAAAGTTAAATCAGATTTAGAAGTACCAGCGAAACGACACATGAAAAGTGTTGAAGTGCCAACGGGTGAAAAGTCCATGTTTGGTTTGGGAAAAGAAATAATGAAAACAGAAAAGAAACCAACCAAAAATGTTGTTATATCGGAGCGTGATTATAAAAACTTAGTGACTGCTGCGAGAGATAACGATAGGTTAAAACAGCATGTTAGAAATCTCATGAGTACTGATATGGCGAGAGAATATAAAAAATTAAGTAAAGAACATGGGCAAGTTAAAGAAAAATATAGTGGTCTTGTAGAGCGATTTAATGAAAATGTAAATGATTATAATGAGTTGCTTGAAGAAAACAAGTCTTTAAAGTCTAAAATAAGCGATTTAAAGCGTGATGTGAGTTTAATCTATGAAAGCACTAAGGAATTCCTTAAGGAACGTACAGACGGCTTAAAAGCCTTTAAAAACGTTTTTAAGGGGTTTGTAGACAAGGTAAAGGATAAAACAGCACAATTCCAAGAAAAACACGATTTAGAACCTAAAAAGAACGAATTTGAACTAACTCATAACCGAGAGGTAAAAAAAGAACGAAGTCGAGATCAGGGAATGAGTTTATAAAATAAAAAAAGCACCTGAAAAGGTGTCTTTTTTTGATGGTTTTGAACTTGTTCTTTCTTATCTTGATACATATAGAAATAACGTCATTTTTATTTTAGTTGCTGAAAGGTGCGTTGAAGTGTTGGTATGTATGTGTTTTAAAGTATTGAAAACCCTTAAAATTGGTTGCACAGAAAAACCCCATCTGTTAAAGTTATAAGTGACCAAACAAATAACTAAATAGATGGGGGTTTCTTTTAATATTATGTGTCCTAATAGTAGCATTTATTCAGATGAAAAATCAAGGGTTTTAGTGGACAAGACAAAAAGTGGAAAAGTGAGACCATGGAGAGAAAAGAAAATCGCTAATGTTGATTACTTTGAACTTCTGCATATTCTTGAATTTAAAAAGGCTGAAAGAGTAAAAGATTGTGCTGAAATATTAGAGTATAAACAAAATCGTGAAACAGGCGAAAGAAAGTTGTATCGAGTGTGGTTTTGTAAATCCAGGCTTTGTCCAATGTGCAACTGGAGGAGAGCAATGAAACATGGCATTCAGTCACAAAAGGTTGTTGCTGAAGTTATTAAACAAAAGCCAACAGTTCGTTGGTTGTTTCTCACATTAACAGTTAAAAATGTTTATGATGGCGAAGAATTAAATAAGAGTTTGTCAGATATGGCTCAAGGATTTCGCCGAATGATGCAATATAAAAAAATTAATAAAAATCTTGTTGGTTTTATGCGTGCAACGGAAGTGACAATAAATAATAAAGATAATTCTTATAATCAGCACATGCATGTATTGGTATGTGTGGAACCAACTTATTTTAAGAATACAGAAAACTACGTGAATCAAAAACAATGGATTCAATTTTGGAAAAAGGCAATGAAATTAGACTATGATCCAAATGTAAAAGTTCAAATGATTCGACCGAAAAATAAATATAAATCGGATATACAATCGGCAATTGACGAAACTGCAAAATATCCTGTAAAGGATACGGATTTTATGACCGATGATGAAGAAAAGAATTTGAAACGTTTGTCTGATTTGGAGGAAGGTTTACACCGTAAAAGGTTAATCTCCTATGGTGGTTTGTTAAAAGAAATACATAAAAAATTAAACCTTGATGGGTTCTGTTGCAAAGTTTTAAATAAAGAATAAAATCCCTTACGGTATCTATGATTTAAGCTGGGATTCCCAATAATACCTTGATTTCAGTACAGACCGAAAACCCGAAGAGAGTGCCTTCTTTTCGGGTTTTGGTAATTTAAAATAACTAGGGGTTTCCTAAATTTTAATTATCACGTAGTAT
>CATZCM010000050.1 GCA_958417225.1 uncultured Eubacteriales bacterium
ATCGCTGCTCTGATTTTATTTTCAAAAGTGTCCTATTTGATATTGCAATTTAGATTTAGAAACCTTTCCCATTTTGAAATTTTTTATTGACTTCTCCTTTAAACTATGCTACAATGAGATTGTAATTTTTTTAATTTTTCATTTTACAAACCTTATATTTTTTAGTTTAGGGACTCAGTAGAGTCCCTATTTTTACTATGACATACACCTTTACATAGCATTAATACTTTCAGTATAAAATTTTCTCTTCCATATAGTGATATCATTGAGTTATAATACCCCCTAAATAGTTCTTCATTAAAATGTTTAATTCAATTAATATTATTTACCATATATCCTATTTCTTTTTACAATAATCTAAATTGCAATATCAAATAGTACACTTTTGAAAATAAAATCAGAACAGCGATAATCAAAAATTTTACGCGGTAATTATTAATCCAATGTTCAACAAAAGAAATTTGTTCATCAGAGACGGCATCAAAGGATCTACCTTATACACTCACTGTCCTACATCACAAAAATATTTTTGATGCCTTTTCAAGTTTGTATCCAGCTGTTTTACTGTTCCTCGCTTTAACTCATTATACAAAGTTGAGCGTAATATGCCTATTACTTTGGCAATTTGTACTTTTTGATAGCCCTGACGTAGCAATATTTCTATTTGGACTCTTTTTTCTCACGTTAGATGTTGAAATTTCTTTTCTTTTATGGTATACTGTTCTTGTGTCATAGCGGACCTCCTTGTTTTTTGGCTTGGGTAATTTCAATTATACCACATCTGCTATGACCTTTTCTATGTGTCCTATTTCATTTTACAATGAACCGAAAATAACAAAAAAAAATTATGCAATGGGTATTGCAAATGTTTTGAAAAAATGTTATCATAGATTATAAGTGTAAAAGAAAAAGGGGGGCAAATTCATGGCAAATATTAAATCAGCTAAAAAGCGCGTTAAAGTTACAGCAACCAAAACAGCTCGAAATAAAGCATTTAAGTCGTCTTTAAAGACAGCTATAAAGAAAGCTAACACTGCTATTGCTGCTGGTGATGAATCTAAACAACAACTTTTTACTGAAGCTGTAAAGAAAATCGATAAAGCTGTAGCTAAAGGAATCTTACACAAAAATACAGCTGCTAGAAAAAAATCTGCTTTAGCTTGTAATTTAAACAAGTAATAAAAACCTAAGCGTTTTAAATGCAAAAAGCACCTAAAATTAATTAGGTGTTTTTTTTATAAAATTTAAATCTTTATTTGGTTAGTAAACGATTGTTACAAAATAAAAAAATCCGCTATTAAAAATATAAGTTGACAACATCTCAAATTCCCGTGATTAATGATAAATATTCTGCTATTCACACTAACATTACATAACTATCAAAAAATCACTTGGTAATGCATCCGTCCTATTTTCAGTTCCACATTACAATGCCGTATAATCGTAGACTACCGTTACTATAACTTAATTAAATTTATAAAAACAGACTTTATAAAAAACTAGAAGTAATCCGTAATTAAATGTATTTGCGACATTTTTTGGCAATGCCGAGGTGAAATATATGATAAATAAAAATGAAGAAAAATTCTCTATCGCACTAAAAGATGATTTTAGTTTAAGCGATACGTTGGAGTGTGGACAGTGCTTCCGATGGAATAAAATACACGATCAATGCTATGATGGGGTTATTAATGGAGAAAAAGTTATTGTGCAATTAAACGGAAAAATTTTAACCTTTTGTACATATGGTGTTGATAATCTAAAAGATCAAATTATAAAGTACTTTGATCTTGACACGAACTACTCCAAAATTAAGGAAAATCTATCCTCTCGATATAAAAATCTTGATTTGGCCATAAAATACGCCCCTGGAATCAGGATCCTAAACCAAAATCCATTTGAAACTCTTTGCTCATTCATAATTTCCCAAAACAACAACATAAAACGAATAAGCAAAATCGTAAATACACTTTGTGAGCAATTCGGTAAAAAATCAGAACACTCTGACGTATACTCGTTCCCGACTCCAAAACGACTAGCTGAATTAGCCCCAGAAGATTTAGATGTACTTCGGTGTGGATTTCGTGTTCCATATCTTTTGGATGCATTTCAAAAAATTGCTTCAGGAAAAGTAAATTTAGAAAACCTTCGAGAAATGCCACTTGATGAAGCTAGACAGCAATTAATGACAATTTATGGTGTAGGTCCAAAGGTCGCTGAATGTACGCTTTTATATGGACTGCATAGACTCGACGCATTTCCTATCGACGTCTGGATGAAACGAGCAATGAAAACTTTTTTTCCTAACGTAAACCCAAATGATTTTGGACCTTACGCTGGTGTAGCACAACAATACATCTTTCACTATACACGCACAGCTCAAAATAACATTCCTAAAAACCTCTAAATTATTGCACTTTATGTATTAATCAGCCTTTATTACACAAAACAAAAACTCATAACAACAAAGGCACTGCATATGAACTGCTCCGATTTGTGTATACAATACAAAAAAACTGTTATGGCAACGACTATAAAAATTAATTAGCAAACTGACTTCGTTTTTCAATCGGAGTCAGTTTTGCTTTTAATTGTAATCTTGCATTATTGTAAAAGTTATATATTCATCTATGAGAAATCGAGTATCATCATAGGTTTGCAGTTGAACACAATAAATGCATTCTGTTTTTAGAATAGAGAAAAAATTTTCAGCTAAGGACTTATTAAGTTTTTTTCATTGGATTTATAACATTAATCCCCGATAAATAAGGAGCCCGTTTCGAAGCAATATAATCCCTGCTTCAGAACGGACTCCATAAATTTTACATTGAACTAAGTCAAGCTAACCATCTTAAATTGAACGTTTTTTTCTTTTTCTGATACCAATCAGTGAAAAACCTGACATTACCAATAGAATTGCCAATAATACTAGTAAGTCATATCCAACTGAATCTCCAGTTCGCGCTGAGTTGTTTTCCGATTCTGTTAAATCTATTTCACCCGGTTCACTAGTAGTCGTATCAGTGTCATCCTTATTTATTGGAGTATCATCATTATTTATTGGTGTGTCATCGTTGCCCGGAATATCCTCATCATGAGGTACATCTTCGTCATAAACCGCATATGGAGAGAAGTGCTTTAGCATTACTACTGCAAACGAATAATTTTCTCCATTTGAAGTTTTCATCATTTCGATGCCTTTTAGTTCCTGCAACTCATCTTCACCAGTACTTATAAATACTGTTTTAACATCATCTATGTCCCAATCTTCTCCTAGTTGAATGAAAAACGCAACCGGTAAACTTAATTTAGTATATTTTTCCCCACTAGGACTTTTCACGACAACCTCAAATATCCACAATTTACCTTCCTCTGCTGCCTTTTTGTGTTCATCATCAAGCATTGCTTCAAATTGTGAAAATGCCTCAGGATTTTCCTGATTGTTCAACCAACGAACATAAAGAATTGAACCTAATTCAAACACTCCTTCACTATTATCGACCGCATACATCGTAACAACTCCTCCGGACGTCTCCATTGTACATATGATTCCGTACCGATCAATGTACACGCCTGTACTTCCATCCGGAAACACCACGTTTACAATTACTTGATTCGTAAAATCTTCTAGAGGTTGTTTTTCTGATTTTTTTAATTTTTCCGTATCACGATACACAGGGTTTGCACAAATGTTTATACTGATCGAATCATACTCTTCATTATCTGGAACAAATCTCGCTGTGTATATCGTCTTATCGTTCTCAGACACCTTTACCTGATCTGGATCAAATTCATTTCCATTAGAATCTACATACGTCCATCTACCAGATACCCCTTCTCTGTCAGGACCAATCACTTCATAATCACCTAAAATCTCTTTGATCGATTTTCCAAAACTCGGATTCGAATCCCCTATCGGTCTCATATCTAAGGTAGCCTTCGTTATTTCGAAATGTAGTTCTTTTTCACCAGAGTATTCACCTAATCCTTTTACTCTCACCGTCGCAATTCCCTTATCTTTATTATTTTCATAAGAAATTTCGTAGTCCTTATCTTTTTCTAAGAATTTCTCTTTGTCCTTCACAACTACCTCAGGTTTAATTTCTAATCCGGTATATGCTTGTTTTTCTATTTCGAAAAATTCACAGTCATCAATTGATTTTTCGGCAATTCGGAATTCTTTATTGATTGTTCCATCAAAGTTATTACTCGTAATAGTTAACTTCGCTGTGCCGACATCTTTATTATTTTCATATTTCACCTCATAGTCCTCTTTTGGGATCACCGTACCGTTAATACTCAAACTCAAGTTATCCTGTTCAATTTCTTCTCCTGATTTATACTTCTGATCAACTATACCATTTATTGTGATTTCGCTAGTCTTGGCTTTATCTATAATTATATCAAACGAGTCTCGTGCTTCTTCGTGATTTGCAGCACTTGCTTTGTAATACACTGTATACGTTTCTGCATCTTTAAAC
>CATZCM010000051.1 GCA_958417225.1 uncultured Eubacteriales bacterium
GCATTACAATTTTGTATTACACTGATTTGGGTTGCGCGAATTAAAAGTTTTTTGCCTTCTTTTTTTCAAAAAAGAAGGTTATTTTTGAATGACTTTACTTAAGTCAGGGTACCAGGACCAATCATAAATAGGTAATCGAATTCTTGCACGTTGCTGTAAACACTGTATATGAACTCTGCAAGCCACACCTTCGTCATCGTATGTTGCAACAACATCATAATCATTTCTTTCAAAACATTTGTATACTATCCATTTACCACTTTTTTCTCCAGTAAGTTTTCCGCAGAAGAAATCCCAGAGGTACCTTCATTGTTAAACCCTCCAATGGCTGTTTTGCACACTGAAAATCAATCAAGTTTCTCCATTTCATTCCACAGATCATCTAAGTTATGAATTTCCCATATGTTAGGTTGAGCATCTGGATCATATCCTAATTCTTTATCTATACTGCGGATACTTTTGTTATTGTAGGTTTTTGGGTTGTTATTCCTCCAGTTAGAATAAGTCCAGCCATTAGTGTAGTTGTTAGTATTTTTTTCGATATTTTCATCATGATCAACCCTTTCGAAATTAGTGTGATTATTAAATCATGTTAAATTAATACTAATAAACAGTTTTTGTGCAAATAAAATATTGACAATTCAATCTAATTATACTATAATAAAATAAAAAAACTGAAAAAGTGATACATTACGTCAAAAAATCTTATTACTTTTTAAAGATAATAAAAAAGTTTTGAAAAGCGACAAAAGATAAAAAGAAGGGATTAAAATGGAAAATACCTTGCACATACTTCGGTTGAATGAGTAATAAATCTTTTACTTTTGAATAACCTGGCTCATTTTAGGATACCATCCCCAATCATCTATTGGTTTTCGCATTCTTGCACGTTGTTGTAAACACTGTATATAAACTCTGCAAGCTACACCTTCGTCATCGTATGTTGCAACAACATCATAATCATTTCTTTCAAAACATTTGTATACTATCCATTTACCACTTTTTTCTCCAGTAAGTTTTTCCGCAGGAGAAATCCCGAAAGTACCTTCATCGTTAAATCCTCCAAGGCACGTCTTGCACACTGAGAACCAATCAAGTCTCTCCATTTCATTCCACAGATCATCTAAGTTATGAATTCTCCATATATTAGGTTGTGCATCTGGATCATATCCTAATTTTTTGTCGTATACTGCGGATACTTTTGTTAGTGTAGGATTTTGGGTTATTATTCCTCCAGTTAGAATAAGTCCAATCATTAGTGTAGTTGTTAGTATTTTTTTCGATATTTTCATCATGATCAATCCTTTCAAAATTAGTGTGATTATCGAATTATGTTAAATTGGTACTAATAAACAGTTTTTGTGCAAATAAAATATTGACAATTCAATCCAATTATACTATAATAAAATAAAAAAATTGAAAAAGTGATGTATTACGTCAAAAAATCTTATTACTTTTTAAAGATAATAAAAAAGTTTTGAAAAGCGACAAAAGATAAAAAGAAGGGATTAAAATGGAAAATACCTTGCACATACTTCGGTTGAATGAGTAATAAATCTTTTACTTTTGAATAACCTGGCTCATTTTAGGATACCATCCCCAATCATCTATTGGTTTTCGCATTCTTGCACGTTGTTGTAAACACTGTATATAAACTCTACATGCAACACCCTCATCATCATATGCAGCGACGACTTCATAATCATCCCTTTCAAAGCACTTGTACACAGTCCATTTTCCATCTTTACTCCGTCTATCTGAAGGGGGCATTATACCAAAAGCTCCCTCGTAATTAAATCCGCCCAGACACGTCTTGCACACTGAAAACCAACGAAGTCTTTTCATTTCTGAACGCAAATCCTTTAAATTATGGATTCCCCATATGTTAGGCTGTGCATCTGGATCGTACCTTAATTCTTTATCGTATACTGCGGATACTTTTGTTATTGTAGGATTTTGGGTTGTTATTCCTCCAGTTAGAATAAATCCTACCATTAGTGTAGTTATTAGTGTTTTTTTTGATGTTTTGCTCATTATGATCATTCCTTTCAAAAATTAATATGCTTATTATATCATATTAAATTGGTATTAATTGAAGATTTCTGTCGAAATAGAATGCTAACAAAGTAAATTATTGAAAATATAATTGGATAATAAATTTTAAGAAATAGGAGTTGGTACATTATGTCAAGTTTGAAAGAGTTTTTGTTACTTTCAAAAGAGAATACAGAAGTTTTTGAAGAATTGCGAAAAATGAAAAAGAAATGTTTAAAGGGAAAGATTCCCTTTAAAAATCAGGAAGAATACATACATGATGGGATGAAGAAAATCGCAAAAGAAAACGACCTTGATATAAGCATAACGGAAACAGCAAATGAAGCATTGGAAAAAATTCCGCTTTCGGATGATCAACTTGCAGAAGTTTGGGGTGGATTAGGCGGATTTCAAAAAAGTGCAATATCGTTGTTTGCTTTACTGTTTTTATCATCATCAGGATCACTTATGAAAAAGCCTGTATATGCGCTTGTCCCGGAAACAGCATATGCAACCCAAGTGTCACAAAAATTCACAGATTTTGCACAAATACAGAGAATAAATGCGATGTTTGAAAAAATTGCAAAAAGAGAAGACTTAACGCCCCTAAAAAAAGCAAAAAAGCAAGTTGACATATGTAATGAAATCAGAAAAGATGATTTCAAATTTGATTTTAGACTTACTGCTATATTTGAAAATATTGGTCTCCATGAACTAAATCATGAAGAGGTTTATAATTTACAATCATATATTGAACAACGTAAAAGTACCTTAACTTACCCCGATAAAATGATACTTTTTAATGAAAAAGTTTTCTATAGATTATCTCCAAAGTGCCAGATTGATATTCGACCATATGATCAAAAAAGAGATATTCTTAGTGATTGTGCTATTCCAAAAATTAACTGGCCAGACCATGAAGGATTTCTCATAGATCGAGAAACCCTCAAGCCCATCAAAAACGAATGCCCAATAATTAGAGCAGGCACGAAAATCGATCGCATCGGTACATCACGAGGGACGTTCGTATCACCTATGAAGCCAAATGGTAAACCATACGAATTTGAAAAGCGTGCGTTACCGTACATCAATAACCCACTTTCGTACCATAAGTATGTAGTGAAGAAAGACATTACAGCAGACAGTGTTTTTCAGGAGGTTATAAAAAGCGATGATGAGTTAGTTGCAGATATATTTAAAAATATTTCACGTTTAAGAGATAAAGAGGAAATAGATAAAAAAATTCTTTGTAAATCTGACTTTATAATGTACGAAGGAAAAATTCAGCCCGCATTTTCTTATGACGTAGACAATGGAAATGAGGCTATGCAAATAAAACTTCCGATATGGTTAGAATATTACATTCAGTTTGGATTTGTTGAGGAGATTGATATGCCTGATGTATATAGGGAAAATGCATATGAAAGTTTCATTCTCGAACGTGATAATTCTCGAGATAAAAGCGTGCTAAATGAACAGATCACTACTATATCAGGTCTTCAGAAAGCTGTAGATCAGCTAAACTTAAATTGTCTTCATATAAATTTTGGAGGAATGCCGATTGGAGAAAACGAAATTGGAGTACGCTCTGAAAATGGAAAGTGGTTAGTATATGAATCAGATGATCGAGGGCTATTTTCTTTTAGAGTATATTACTCTAAAGAATTAGATGCAGCTCAACATATGACAGACTTGATTTTAGAAGAAGATCGTCGTCGTCGACGATTTGCAAAAAAGAATGGGAAAAAATAAAATGTTAGTAATAAACAGCACAAAAATAAAACATTTAAAACTACAATTGAAAAGTACGTAACCTATAGCCTTAAATATAAGGCATTGTAGATTACGTACTTTTTAGATTTCTAGATTCATTTTTGATTTAAAAAGAAAGTAAACTAATTTTTTTATCTATGAGTAGAATTGCGAGCACTATAAATTTCATATTACACGTACTCTGGTTGCAAAAATTAGAAGTTTTTATCTTTTTTCAAAAAAGTAAAAATAAGATGGTACTTTTCATTACATGAGTAGAATTGCGGGCATTACAATTTTATATTACACTGATTTAGGTTGCACGAATTAAAAGTTTTTTGCCTTATTTTTTCAAAAAAGTAAAAATAAGATGGTATTTTTCACTACATGAGTGGAATAGCGGGCATTACAATTTTTTATTACACATACTTTGGTTGCGTGAATTAAAAG
>CATZCM010000052.1 GCA_958417225.1 uncultured Eubacteriales bacterium
TTTTTGTAAAAAAAGCCAAGCTCCTAAAAAAAACTGTAAAGTTAACCCAAGTTTAGCATAGCCAAACCGTTTCTCTTGCAGTATCAGCCATAATCTTCTCCTTTTTTAAAAACTACCCATGGCAGATAATATAGAATATCAAGATAAAGGAGAACTGGTCACAAATTGTGACCGGTTCAATAGTTTGAAGCACTCAACAGTTCGTTCATATGCTTTCACGGAGCAGGGAGTGGCTATGCTCTCCACTGTTCTTAGAAGTGAAACCGCAATTCGTGTAAGCATACGAATTATGGATGCATTTGGTGCAATGAGACGTTTCATGTTGACAAATGCAGAAGTTTTCCAACGTCTTTCAACAATGGAGTACCATCAATTGGAAATGCAGCAACACTTGCAAGAATCCGACAAGCGTATAGAAAGTGTTACCGAATCATTTTTAGCTATCATACATAACAATAATAATATAGTCTCGCCGTTATATAATAAAAACAATAGTAATGAAAAAGATATCAATGGTCATTGTGGCTATTTCAGCCATGATTAGTTTAAGCGGATGCCATGAGGATCCTACTTATGTGGATTCTTACTTCCAGCGTCAAAGGGTAATTGAGGAGCTGAGTAATGAGCTTAAAGGACAATACAGCAGTATATTCATTCCTGTAATCTATAATGCATCGCAAGAACAGTTGGATTATAAAAGTTTATGGAAGGGTGAGGTCACAGAAAATGGTCAACCTATCATCCACTACACTTTTGGAGGGTACGAAAACCGGACTGTCACCTTACAGCAAGTCCCAATCAGCTGGATAAGTTTTGTCATAAAAGATACTAAATTGGCAGAAGCAGTCAAGTTGTTGCCCGATTATGATATTTCGATACCTTATTCTTTTGCAAGCTCTGACGAAGAAACAGGAGAAGCGAGCAAAATGGGGAAAATCATATATAGCGATAGCAAAGTACCTGTGACACTGAACTATGGCGGAAAGCAGCATCTTGTGCTTTTCAACTTTAAATGTCCTTCGCAATTTGTTTTTGATGCAGACAAGCGCCCTATCTCTCCAGGAAGGATCCAACTGGAACTCAAATCAATTATTGTTGATAATGTAATTGTCCAAGAAATTGATGGCTATTTAGGGGGAGAGTACTTTCTTAGTATTATGGGCAAAACAGATCCAATCTCGAAATGAATGAGACGAACTGGCGGTATCAACTATCGGCAATGTGGAATCCTGGGAATTGGGCTATCGAAGCTAATGCAAACAATTTATTTATGATGAAGAGTTTGTTTTCTCTAAGATGGAGATACTTACACCAGACGAATTGGTAGAACGAATCAATAGAGGATAATACTTACTTTAGTAGATCAACGAGATATGTCCTTTGATGATGCAAAGTCCGTAAATTATAACACTATTATAAAATCATAAGAATATGAAGATTAAAACATTATTTAAGACAATTTTTTGCGCAGGATTAGTTTTAACTCTTGTTTTGTATCTATGCCATTTATACGGCAACTATATAGAAAAAACACAGGAGCCTATTACTGGTTATACATATAATGGATTTAAGGAAAAAAGTAACTATAAGAGTTCAAATACAATTCTTATAACCTATAAATCAAAACAATATGCATTACATACGGGAGATCGAATTTTGGACAAAATAAAGTCAGGGTATTTTCCTAAATTATACTATTCTTCAAAAACTGATTATCTTTTTTTTGAAGGAGATTACTTACCTTTGGGTTATGCCAAAGCTGCTTTATTGTTCACTATTATCTTTCCGATTATTGGTACACTAATATGGAGAAAAGAACTTAATAATGATATTCGCACAATGTAAAATGTCAAGGGTAACATGATGCCATCAATTTACTACATGGGTAACCCCCGCACGGAAGAAATCGTTCACCTACAACTCACTCGACAACGTGCTCAACAAGCTGAAGGCTAACATCGCAGAGGAAGGCAAGATGATTAACTACCATCGGCTGACGGGTATCAGTAATCCCGACCATCCGGGAAACAACGTCATAGAATACTGAGTATTACTTTTAACACGTCTTCTTAATAAAAATATATTTATGATAACAGTTACATTTTGTATATCTTTGAGAATTAATTTCCTGAGTGTTTTTTTTGAGAGAATAATAAACTCTCTCGATTTCACTCCTAATAAAATGGATATATACTATAATGAATTTTCTACTCCAAAATTCTTTATCAAGTACAATCCAAAATTACTTCAATTATTATCTTTGGCAGAGGTAGATGGAGGAATTACATCCTTTAATTTATATGATAACAAGTATTCAAATGAGAATGTTACCCCATTCTTTCGAGCTAAAATCTTAGATACGACATTTTCAAATAATCAAGTTATATGTATATTAGAATGGGTATCATATCCAACACTATATTTCACTCCCGACATTCATTTTTTGAGTAGTTATCTTTGTGATGAAGCTAAAATAGTTTTTCTCTTTGCCTATGATCAATTTGATGTTAGATATAAATGCGAAAAGACTAATTATATAAAATCTTTATTGAGTCCACAATTGAGATGGGGAAAGTTGGTTATGGTCAAAAGTATGCCTTTTATTGCTGCACCTGTGATGTTTTTTGGAAAGGAGTATTTTAGCATAATTCCAAAGGAAATTTTGTTAAAGGTTCCAAACTCACAAGAATTTATAATTAATGGGCAAGATGTTATATCCATAAAACTTTTTGACCTTTATGAAAATCCTAACCTTCATAGAGATTCTCAAAAAAAATATTGGAAAATAACTTCTTTGTCGAAAAGAATAGAAAAATATAAAGAAAAAATATTTTCTATAGATGCAGTCATACAATATAGAGCACGATACAAAAAAACGAAAACCCAAGGTCCCCCAAAAAGGGACGAAATATAAATGTAAAGACAATAACCTTTGAGAGTGTAAGCTAAACTGTGTCATGCTATCACTGTTATAGTTTAATGCAGTTTATTTGCATTTTGTTCAGTATAGTTTCCCCACTTCTACACCCGGCAACAAGTAGCAGAAATCATAGAATTTCTGGATGAACCATAAAAAATCACCCTGAAAGAGAATGCATACAACACACTATGCATATCCTTTCCAGGGTGAGTTTAATGTTATAACTCGCTCTAAATTGGGACTTTTTACATGAAATCTCAAACTTGTGAACATACCCCCATTATAAAATGAATATATACCTTTCCGACACAAGCATATAGTGTTTTCATTTGTAAAATGATGTAATCCTAAGCAATAAACTTTATCAATCTTCGTTCTTTAGTTATAACATAAAAGCAAAATAATATGGGAAAATATAAATTATTTCTTTTGTTAATGATTTTTCTATGTATCTCTTGTGGAAATAATATAATTTCTATTAGAGTTGAAAGTGCATTAATTTCATCCTCTGATAATCAGCCCTTAAGAAGTTTAACATTAGAAAATGATTCTTTGTTATTTACATATCAGATTTCATTAAAAGATGGATATGTAGGTCTATCATCAATAAATCTAAATAGAATTAATGACGCTTATGTTATTACTTATGGAAACAGTATTATTGAAAATGAGAAGTTTCATCTACAACCCGATGCGACATATATTATATGTAATTATTCTATACCAGACGCAAAAAGCCATGCCCTTGAGTTTAAGACCAATCCAAGAGGAACCGTAAAATCCGTTAAAGAGGTAAAATAAATGATATTTACGAAAATAGCATCCTTCTCCTTGTAAAATATTGTCTTTACTCAAAGGGATACACAAGCATCAATATGTTGCCGTCAAGCACTTGGAAAGAACCTTTTAACCTTTCCTGCTCGTTCTGCTTTTCTTTGAATGTCTGTATCAATAGGTACCATCAGCATTTAACGTGAGTGTTGTTTCAACATCAGGTGGTAACATACCGCAATATGTCCCAGCTATTGAATTCAAGCTGGCTCTATTTCCCAAAACTGCCGTATATTCTTCAAGCTTATCAGCACACCTGCCTCCAGCGTAATGAGGCTGGCGAACGAGTGTCGTCCCGAATGGTAGGAATAGGTAAGTCCGTTCTCTTGTCCACAAGCACATCTCTTCCTTTTGGATGGAAAGCAACAACTGCTCGATGTCCTTGTTGGTTTCCACGGCTTC
>CATZCM010000053.1 GCA_958417225.1 uncultured Eubacteriales bacterium
TCTATTGAGATAAGATAAAAATATATTACAGTATGGTTCCTTTAAAAATAAACAGTAGTAATTTCGAAAAATTCTGATAGACTTCGTGGTGGAGAAAAATTAATCTAAACTGATAACTTTTTCTCCACTCATAGTTATACAAGTATATTTCGGATTTGAAAGGATTGATCATGATGAGTAAACAACCTAAAAAAATATTAACAACAGCACTAATAGCAGGAATTATTCTAACTGGAGGGATAATAACTGAACTTCCCACAACAATGAAGGTAGCCGCAGTGTACGACAAAAAGCTAGGATATGATCCAGGTGCAAAACCAAACATATGGGAAATTCATAATTTAAAGGATTTACGTTCAGAAATGGAAAGACTCCATTGGTTTTTCGTGTGCAAAACGTGCTTGGGTGGATTCAACGATGAGGGAACTTTTGGCGTTTCATCTGAAGAAAAACTTAATGGGAAAAAAAGTGGTAAGTGGATAGTGTACAAATGCTGGGATCGGGCGGACTATGATGTTATAGGTGAGTACGATGATGAGGGAGTTGCTTGCAGAGTATTTTTGCAACTTCTTCAAAAAAGAGCACAGATGCGGAAAACTAGCGTTGATTGGGGGTGGAACCCTTTTAGATTTCTACAATCTATTGAGATAAGATAAAAACATATTAAAGCTATAAAAAATTGCACAACTTACAACTTTTCGCATTTGCTAAATTGTAAGTTGTGCTTGCCTATTTTATTTACATTTTTAAACGTTTTATTCTCTTAAAACACTTAGTACTAAATTTTTCCCTTTAATTTTTTTTGCAAAACGCCGTCGACGACAACCTTCTTTTAAAATCAAGTTAAACGTACGATTAGCCGCAACTAACTCCTTAGAATAATATTTTCTAAATGAGAACAATCCTCGATTATTTGATTCATACACTAGCCATACGCCATTTTCAGGACGTATCCCTATTTTGTCTTCTCCAATCGGCACTCGCCCAAAATTCACTTGAAGATAATTTAAGAGTCTAATCGACTTACTGTTTCCCGTAATTTTGATATAGTGGCAATTTGCTCAGGCAACACACTTTTGTCTTTTGAAGCGTCACGTTCAAGAACAAGCTTTTCGTATACATTTTCTTTATATATGTTAGGCATGTCTATTTCCTCCACAAAGCCAAGTTGAATGTAATACTCTAGCTATATTGGAAACTTTATCTCAACCTCATCGTCTACGTTATAAGAAAAAACGTTGATTAAATTTCTCTTCATATATTAACTGGTAAGTCTAATTTAGTTAAAGTATTTATATATAAGAAATCCATAAATCAAAGAACCTACATTCAGAAACAGAAGGGATTAAAATGGTAAATTGTAACCAATAAGAAATACCGTAATTGCGAAGAACAGGCTAAATATCTTGCTGAGGTATCTTTTGTTCACCATAATTATCATTCCGGTTAAAGTGAGACTTAGGGATATTAAAAAGAGAAAAAACGATGAAAAACGACAAAGTTGTAATAGCTGCATATGCATAACGACATTCAGCATACACAGGAGAACCTATACAAATAAAAAATACCGAAAGAATTGCAATAAAAATTGGAATCAGGTTGTATTTTTTCTTTATAAGGGCAATCACTAAACACACAAAATCAATCCAGAAATAAACGCCTATACTAAAAAACAAGTTGATTATCGGAACTCGTCCTAATGCATAATTAATAAACGTGTAGGCTATTACTTTAAACTTACTCAACGGGTACACATCTTGATACCCACCCTCTTTTATTTCTTTCACGCTACTATTATCTGAGTTATAGTGATCCACATAATCTTCTTTTGCTACTTTCCAATAAATCGTCTCCGTATACCAATACCCATATGAATTTGATAAAAATGAGTCTAAATAAATCGTAGGATATTTAAGACCTAAATTAAACCATAAACCAATATACCTCATCGGATCTTCACTGAATACCTTTTCATTCAAACGACCTTTCGTGTTATCCGATAAACGTGGCATATACAGGTTTCCTAAGTCTTCTATTGGCAAAATTTTATTAATTGTTTCATATTCATAATCACTTAAATCTTGCTTATGATATTTAACTGTTCTAGAAATTTGCTGTATTGGTACAGACAACGGTTCTCTTAAATGCCCTGACGTAATATTACAGTATGGCATCACAAATGCTCTCGTTGCGAAAAAAACTGTAAATACAGCTATATATGAAAGTGAAAGCTGCTTCCAGTATTTTTTTGCGCAAACCATAATAAACGGAAGCGTCAATACAATTACAATTACGCCCGTTCCCTTTGAAAATAAAACAGATAAAACTGAAAAAATAAAAAATATAATTTTTTTCTTAGATTTAAAAAAACTTTCCTGATTGCTACATATCTCAAAAACAAGTACGACATACGCAAGGACGAAAATCCCTACCCAAATGTCTTTCCATAAAGTTATACTATACATCGCTATGATCGGATGCAATGCATAAAACAGCAAAACTGAAAACCGAATTAATTCCGGAACTTGCTTTCGAGCAAGGTATCTTATTAGCAATGAAACAACAGTTGCAATAGTTGTCATCTGTACAAATGTAAAAAACGCTACTCCACGATTAACATTTCCAAAAATACAAGAGCCAATTTTTATAATAGTTCCTTGTACAACCGTGTGAATAAACGGATGTTCATCCGTAAGCGGCACAAAGCCTAGACCTTCCCGTATTTGCTGATAAGAATCCGCTGTAACAACACCAGGGAAAAATATCAAGTAATATATTCCCCAACATAAAATCAAAAACAACATCACAGCAAAGACTGATTGCACATTATCCTGAAAATATTTTCTTTTACATATTTTTTTAGGTGTTTGTGCAAGTAACTCATTTTTTGTTAAATATCCAATACCAATTGTAAACACAGGAAACATCAAACAAATATATCCCATAACCAATATAATATTAAATAATACCTCGTAAAAATTCATATTTCTAGTAAAGAAACTTGTATAAAGATTCATATAATACCCAATCAACTCACAAAACGCAAATACTGTCGATAATGCAAGTGAAATTACAATTATGCTTTTCTTATAGGTCCTTGCGAAAAATTTATAAAAGATCAAAAACATTATAATACTTATGATTGTGGTGCAAACCATATCTGTTTTTATCAAATTAAAAAAATCTCCAAATCTCTCAGGCCGCATTGCATCGTAAGTATAATTTAAAAAACTAAAATCATTGTTAATTTTTCCCGATTTGTCTAAAGCCACCACAAGCGTAGAAAACATTGCAAATAAACTCGACAATGCACCCCTCAACCATTTATTTTTTATCATTACCATTCTCCTTTTTAAACACCCACAGTTTTTGTACAATAAAACTTACAGAAAGTAAAGCTGCATCTACAAACACCTTAAGTATTGGGACAGGCAAGCTCACAAAGTTGGACAATACCTTTATAGTGAAAGCCGACAATGTTGCCTGAAGTGCACACAGAACATAATATTTCACCAAGGTCTTTGAATGCTTAGATTTATCCTTAAATACCTTGTTTTTGTTTATTTGGTAATTTACAAAAGATGAAATGCACCTAGCCATGTATGTTGCCGCGAATTCGTTTCCAAAACTATTATAAAAAACCGTAAAGAAGAACACTTCGATTACAACGGACACACCTGAAGAAACTAAATACTTCAAAACAAATGAAGATAATATAAACTTAAAGAAGGCAAGATAAATCCTAATCGAATCCATAAACGGATTAAAATGGTTCATTGTAAAATGAAATAGGACACATAGAAAAAGTCATAGCAGACGTGGTATAATTGAAATAACCCAAACAAAAAACCAAGGAGGTCCGCTATGACACAAGAACAGTATACCACAAAAGAAAAG
>CATZCM010000054.1 GCA_958417225.1 uncultured Eubacteriales bacterium
ATCTTAATTATTTTTATAGCAATACCTACAAAATCTTCATAATCTGGATCATCTAAATCTAAATTATTATCAGATTCATATATTATATCACTCTTTGCATAAATTAAAGTCCCATGTTTCCATTTCAATAAATACAACTCCTTTTTTAATTTAGGAATAATGATATAACGGTAAAAAGAACCTATTATTCTTTCTTCTTTTTCTGAAAAATTCATAAAAACACACCTTTAAACAATTAATAAGAGTTTGGATTTGAAGGTACAATATGAACACCATCCTTCGAATATCTTATTGTTCCCCAAGTCGTTTCCAATGACTCCTTCGTTTTTCCATTTATATACTTACCTACTACCCTTTTAAAATTAACTCTTTCTTGATCCGGTTTTATAAGTTGACCCTTCCCAGCAAATTCATCAACAAGTCTTTGTGCATCCTCCACTGTTCCATAAAACACACTTGGATTTTTACCTCTTCTAATTGCATTTTCATAGTTATTTTGTCCAAGCATGTGTTTTCCTTGTCGCCCTGGATGTACTCTAAGATTCCTTGGTTCCCCATGAATTAACCATTTATACGAAACAGTATCTCCATTTGGTTTAACATAAAAATCTGTCTTAGGGACATCAACGCGAGACACTACACTATCTTCACTGCCAGCAACCATAACTCCATTTGCCGTTTTAGCAGCACTTTCAGCTTTCCAGGTTCAGGAAGCTTTCCCTTCATCTGCAGTTTCACTGCTTCACAAGCGCGAATTTCATCATCCGTAAGTGTACGTGGTATCTCTCGTGCTCTTTGTTTAAGCACGTCTAGCTCACTACGGAATTTTTCTGCAACACTTACCGCTTTTTCTACCTTGTTAGCTTCCTCAGCCTCTCGCACTACTCTAAGTTTCGCTACCTTTGCTGCTTTACTTGCAGCGCTATTCAGCTTACTTGAGTCTTTCGCTCCAGCCACAAAGGTTTTTGCTTGAAGTTCTCTTGGTGAAACTATACCGCCATATTTTATTATTGCTTAAGGTTAAGAACTTAATTTATTATATTAAATTAAATACTATTTATCTCCATTAACGTACTCAATCTTAATAAAAACCAATCCGTCCTACTAGCTGAACAATAACTTCTATATATTCTTTTATCTTAATTTTTTTTAGATTTTGTACTTTTTCACTCCCACCTAATCCCAATAATGGTACATACCCAAAGCATTCATCAAACTCTATATTTCCCCATATTTTAATTGCATCATTATACATACTCACATCAAAATAATCGTCATTAAAAACTTCGTCTTGTAAATCTTCAAGAAAAAAATCAAAACCTGAAGTCATTCCCTTAAATAGCCCATTCCTATATTTTATCATTCGAACATACTTGTTTTCTTCCCAAGTAATTACATCTCCAAAAGCTGTAATAAACATTGGAATAGAGACACAACCTCTAAAATAAGTGTCAATAAGCAAGGCTTGATATTCTTCAGGGTTAATCATTTTCAAATATCCACCCATGAAGCTTCCTAAACCATATTTCTTCCATAAATATATTAGCTCCTCTGGTAAAATCGTCTCATATTTATTGCATAATTCTTGACTTACATTATATTTTTTCATAAAATTGTTAAATAATATTTCTGACATTTTACTCTCCTTTGTAAGTTAAAATGACATTAAGATATGTAGATTTTCTCTCTATCTCCGTCATATTTTTTGCCATACGTTTTATCTGCTCATCCACCGAATCAATCCTATAACGCCATTGTGCTCCAATTGACGAATTTACTCCACTACTGCCAACTCCTCCAATATTACCATAACTTCCTCCCGCAACTTGATCAGGATTATGCAAGGCTGCTTGTGATTTCATCCATTCACAAGCTTGAATTTTTGCATCTTCTGCTGATAAACCACTCCTTCTTAATTCTGCTACTTTATCTAAATAAGCATTTTCTCTTGCAGCTTGTTGTACTGCATTGCTTTCCATTGTACGCCCTTGAACAATATATCTTTGACGATTATCTAGATATTCTTGAACAGTTAGTCTATTCATACCCTTCTGTTGGTCTGCCAATTGTCTAGTAAATTCGGCTTTATTATACTTTGGACTATACCTAAATTCAACTTCTATTTTATCTATCCGTTTAACTTCATCAAATATATCTATACCACTTCTATCTATAATTTTCGCCTTAGCAGCACTTTCAGCTTTCCCGGAAGCATTCGCCGCCCTGACTGCCTCGTCGATTTTTTCAACTTCCGCAACACTTACCTTTCCAGGTTCAGGAAGTTTTCCCTTCATCTGCAGTTTCACTGCTTCACAAGCGCGGATTTCATCATCCGTAAGTGTACGTGGTATCTCTTGTACTCTTTTCCTCTATATTCTAAACACTACATCATACTTTTACGATATTTCACAGAAATAACTGTTTTTGTAAACCATTGTGAAAAATAATGTCGTCTTTTTTTTCCACATCGAGTGCAGTTTCTTTAATTGACAAAATTCCACTTTCAAACGAAACGCTTGGATTTTCACTAACTATGTTTTGTATTTTTTTCAACCCTAATGCACGAATAATATCTAACGACCAATAATTAATCCAATGTACTGTTGTCGGAACCTTACCATCTAAAAATTTCCCATACTTCCTAGATAATACCTTGTTTGTAACGCACCCCCAATATGGCATATAAGATTGTACAAGTTTTTCAAATAGAATTCTAATTATATTAGCTGTATCTTTCTTACAAAAATTCATAGATAAAGGTAATTTTATAATTAATGTATTATAAAATTTTTCATTTTTATTTCCTGCTAAAATTTCAAATGCACAAGAATCTTGCTTACACATAGATGAAAAAAATGAAATAGAATATCCCAATTCTTCAAATATACTTCCACCTTCTTTGGCAATCCCATTTTTCAGTAATTTACTGAAATTTTCATAATTCCAATCAATTTTCTTAACGCTTTCTTTAGTTTTAGCAGTTAAATAATTAGGTTTTAATTCTTCCGGATAATCTTGAAAAATATTTAGAACTTCATAAGTTTCTTTCGCAAATTCAGCAAAATCTTTATCTTTTTTTTCAGCCTTTTTCCATAAAATTATTGAATGTCTTTGTATCATATATCCTCCTACTTAGGTGCTTCAAAAATTAATTCTATTCCCATTATTCCTTTGTCCATAAACAAATCCTGTACAACATTTAAACTTTCTTTCTCTGCGAAATACCATTGTATCTTTGATCCTTCTGAAGCAAGAATCTGTCGTTTAGCTTCAGCAATTAGAGACTCTTTTCCAGAAAACCAATCATAAAATTCTCCGGTGTTTTTGTCAATAAATTGAGCATACTTTCCTTTTGCATCTAATAAAACTCCATCTTTCATTCCATCAAATTTCACTCCATTTTGCATCCATACCATTCCTTCACGTCCAGTTATCTGCTTTTGATATTTTCTAGAAAAATCGCTCATACTTTCATTAACAGTTCTCCACTGTCCACTTACTACTGGTGTACAAGAATTTACTAACACAGCCTCAGTTTTAGTTGTAATACTATCCTCAACAGAAACCTCAATTCTCTCTAAATTTTCTGTTATTCTAGTTTTCTTAACAACTTCTTTGACATTTTCAGCCGCATTCGCCGCCCTGACTGCCTCGTCGATTTTTTCAACTTCTGCAACACTTATCTTCCCAGGTTCAGGAAGTTTTCCCTTCATCTGCAGTTTCACTGCTTCACAAGCGCGAATTTCATCATC
>CATZCM010000055.1 GCA_958417225.1 uncultured Eubacteriales bacterium
GTTTTTTCCGGAGTACTCATTTCTCCTCCATTTAAATTGTACTTAACTTTGTAAGTTTTTTCTAACCACTGTGCTGTTAATTCAATAGATTCCACATTATCATCCGAAACCAAATCCTCATATGTTCTATCCTCGGCAACAATTGTACCATTGTACGTCCATCCGGTAAAATCATATCCAACCCTTGTTGGATTTTCCTCAGGAAGTACTTTTCCATTCCATACTACAGTTTTTTCCGGAGTACTCATTTCTCCTCCATTTAAATTGTACTTAACTTTGTAAGGCTTTCCTTTCCACTGTGCAATAAATTCGGTATCCTCTTTCAACATAACTTCTTTTTGATTTTCATACAATGTACCATCTGAATCCTTCCAATTTAAAAAATTATACCCAGCCTTCACAAACTGATTTTCAAAAAGTTTTTCACTTATCCCATCATAAAATTTTTCAGGAGGCATTGTTCCTGTAGAACCTTCACCACCATTAAATGTTCCATAAAATATTTTCACTTTTGGGATCCAGGCATCAGCACTCGTATACTCCTCAAGGTTTGGATAATAAGCATATTTTTGTCCTACAACATCTGCCTTATCATCATCATGAAAGTACCATACATATGTTTCACCATCTCCTTTTTTAAAACCTACCATTTCAGTTTCAGCGCGTCCTTCACCAGTTCCCGTCATCTCATCTGTAGAGAGTCCTTTTACACTATCAGGTTCTTTACCTTCACTCTTACCTATAGGCTTTTCCGCACTACATCTATTACAATCATAGTAACAATTTTGAGTTTTTCCATCTCCAGAAGCACCATCGGAAAAATTAGCTAATCCAAACACTCCTCCAATAAAGCTATTACCTTCTTCTATATTTATTTCCCCTATGCTATAACTGTCTTTAGTTATGCCGTCTTCATTATTTCCCACAATTCCCCCAGCATAGATATCGTCTCCTTTTACTGTAACTGTTCCAATATTGTTACAAGCGACAACTTTTCTTCCATTTAACGCAACCACTCCCCCAGCAAAACTCCCTCCTTGATCTGTTACAACTTCTCCAGAACTGCTACTTGTTTTCTTTACCTTAACTGTTCCAGTGTTGCTGCAACCACTAACTGTTCCCTCATTATACATAACCAATCCTCCAGCAAAGGCATATTCTCCATCTGCCGTAACTGTTCCAGTATTGCTACAACCACTAACTGTTCCATAATTTTCTACAACCACTCCTCCGGCACTGACATTTTCTCCATTGGCCGTAACCATTCCAGTATTGCTGCAGCCACTAACTGTTCCATAATTATACACAACCACTCCCCCTGCATCACATCCTTCTATACAACTGTCTTGCAACTTCACATTTTTAACAACTGCATCAGCGCTTATTTCCCTAAAAAGTCCTGCTATATCATTCGATTTTACACATAGTCCCATTATAGTATTTCCTTTTCCATCAAAAATTCCTTTGTATGCATTATTCAAAACACCAATCGGAGTCCATTTTTTACTTTCCTCCTCACTCTCTTGAGCATATATATTATTTGCAAGTTTAGCATGTTGATTTGCTTGTCCATCATTAACCAACCTCGCAAACTCCAAAAGATCATCATAGCTTTCTATCAAATATGGTTCACTTTCTGTGCCATTTCCTTTAAGATCATACTCTGCAAAGATCATCGACGGCAACATTGTCATTACCATAAAAATCGACATTGCAACACTAAATAATGCTTTCCACAAGTTTGTTTTTTTCATTCAACTCACTCCTATTAACATATTTTTTACGTCCTCCAAAATTAGTCTTTATCCACTATTTTCCTAAAAACACTACTACTCCGACAAAATCAAAGTAGCTATAAGGGTTACCACGAAATACGTATTCTGTGGTAAAAATTATGAGTTTCATCTGCATCATTGTATAAATTTCGGGATTTATATTTACACATATATGTATTATATTATAATAATTTCCAAATGTCAATAAAACTCTACAAGAAAATAAACAAATTAATATTTTTGTTTTTTTGTCAAAAAATTTCCAAAAAAAAATAAACATATTTAACAAAATAAATGTAATTATCGGGTTGAATAAGGAATTTTAATTAACTTTGCCGATTCGTATAAACGAAACTAGATATGTAAGTCCAATCACGTTTTTTATTAAATTTACTATCAATTTTACCACAGAATACGTATTTCGTGGTAAAATAAAACAATAATCTATTTTAGATAAGGATCTAACCCTTGTTTTTTCACATAACTATGCACGAAAATTCTTTACATACAAATACCCTCATTTTAATAATACGAATGTATTTTACTCAACAAATAACTTTGACTCCCATTTTTTCAAATGAGAGTCATTTTTCTGCACTTAATCTATATTTACAAAACTTATTATCACCTAATCAAATTATATCCTAGTACATACTTATCAACTAAAGACTGAATTTACCAAAATAATTAATTGATAAAGTTTGTATTAATTTTCCGAATAAATTCCACGGTACATTGCCTCCTACACAGTGATTCAAGCGTAAAAAACTTCAACAACCACCCATTACCTCTTTTAATAAATTTTCTGTTGTAGCATTACGAAGTTTTGCATATATTGCTTTTAAATCCAATTTTTTCAGATTTAGCCACTCATTGAACACTCTTATTTTTACATAATATTTCTCACTACCAAACCTGCAAAAAACTCCCATCACCAAATAAATACGAGTGTCAAGCGCAATTGAGTAGGATGCTAACCATTAGTTGAATAGCCGACCTCTCACACCACCGTGCGTACGGTTCCGTACACGGCGGTTCAATCATATTAAGTGCATAGACTTGTACGCTTCGGATATATCATAATATCCCCTGCGTGCAAGTCTTTCATTTGTTATGGTATGTGTCAATATACCACTTCCTGCAATAGCCCAGTATCCTTTTCGGATGTTACCGTTTCGATACGCCTGCCATTTGGGCATTCCTAACTTCTTTAAGTTTGTTACCATTGTTCTCGGCTTCTTACACTGTTTCCAGATATACATTCGTATTCTTCGCCGCAACCATCCGTTCCATTCTTTCATTAGTTTTTCGATTTTCGCTACAGCGTAGTAATTCAGCCACCCTCTCATATATACCTTTATGTTGTATAACACGGTATCGAGTGTCCTGCCCTGACTACGGGAAGTTAATTTTCGCAGTTTGTCTTTGGCTTTCTTCTTCGACTTTGCGTGAACTCGGATATATGTACCCTTTCCATTCCTTTCCAACGCAAAGCCGAGAAATCGAAATTTCGGATTGAATATACGCTGACCGCTCGGCTCTTTTCGATATTTACCTTGAGCTTTA
>CATZCM010000056.1 GCA_958417225.1 uncultured Eubacteriales bacterium
TCACTGCTTCACAAGCGCGGATTTCATCATCTGTAAGTGTACGTGGTACCTCTCGTGCTCTTTGTTTAAGTACATCTAGCTCACTACGAAATTTTTCTGCAGCACTTGCCGCTTTTTCTACTTTTTTAGCTTCCTCAGCCTCACGCACTATTCTAAGTTTCGCTACCTTTGCTGCTTTACTTGCAACACCATTCAGTTCACTTGAATCTTTCGCTCCAGCCACAAAAGTTTTTGCTAATATTGCTTACACTTAAAATCACTCAGTTTCAATTTTAAGCAGTATTCATATATCAAATTTAATTTATTTGATTCTTTTCTTCTACAAAACCTAGAAAAGTATCCTGCAATTCGTTTTTCGTACTAATACCATTAATCTTAACTTCAAAATCAAAATTATCAGTAGGCAACGTACTAGATCCATCTAATATGCCAAGGACACTTGAAACTGTATCAATCATTGTATGTGTCACAATATTCATAAACACATTTTTTTGCTTGTCATCAAAAGAACGATACAATTCAAGTGCATTTTTCCAGTAGTCTACGGTCTTTTTTGTTATTTTTGTGTTTTCATACAAATCTTTATAAATGTTTTTTCCATCTTCGATTACTGATTTATAAACATCCTTTACAAACTTTTCATTCATCGCTATTTCCTCATTTCCTGATACATTTTTTTATTCATATCTATCAATTCCCTACAGGAGGAATTAGGTATATCTGGATATACCCTTCTTAACTCAAACAAATCTCTTGCAAGTACTTGACGTGCATTATTCATTCCTTGTGTGCTTCTAGATACAATTCCATTTGGTCCAGATATTGTATGACCAACCCTAGGAACATTAATCGCAGGTGCTGTTTTAGGATCATAACTTTTCACAAATTTTTTCATCAATGCCTTTTGTCCTACATGATGTGCATCCAAACCTTCAACCCCTCTTATATCCTGGGATGTACCAACTTGATACTTACATAAATCACTAACACTTTTACCCATACTTTCAACTACAGACCCAGCTTTAGTAACGCCTACAGATTCTTCCACCGCATTCGACGCTCTGACTGCCTTGTCAATTTTTCAACTTCTGCTACACTTACCTTTCCAGGTTCAGGAAGTTTTCCCTTCATCTGCAGTTTCACTGCTTCACAAGCGCGAATTTCATCATCTGTAAGTGTACGTGGTACCTCTCGTGCTCTTTGTTTAAGCACGTCTAGCTCACTATGGAATTTTTCTGCCGCACTTGCCGCTTTTTCTACTTTTTTAGCTTCCTCAGCCTCACGCACCACTCTAAGTTTCGTTACCTTTGCTGCTTTACTTGCAGCACTATTCAGCTCACCTGAGTCTTTCGTTTCAGCCACAAAGGTTTTTTGCCACCTCCTTCTATTAATCTCAATTCAGTTTCTAGTTATAAACATATATTTTAAGTTACACCTACTTCTAAAAACTTAAATCCAACTAAATTATTACTTTCAATTATTTTTTTTATGCTATCAGAAACAAATATAGGTATAACGTCCTCCTTTAATCTAAATATATGTACTCCACAAATCTTATTATCTCTCAATGCATATTTCTCAACTGAAATAAATTTTTTATCATCTAATTCAAAAATATCGTATTTTGATTTTTCTAGGTCTAGAGCATCGATTGTTTTCACTATATTAACCACGTAATATGAATTGATTTCTACTTTTGTAAAGTTATCAATAACCTTAATTGGAAGATATTGTACTTGATTTTTTATTAACTCGTAAGTTAATTTTCGAAAAAAAGAAGATACAATCGGCCATCTATATAAATTAGCAAGATAATCTGTTAATACACTTCCTTTTGTGGAATTATATTCAAATACAACATTATCCCATTGATTTATCTCTCTTCCACTAATAGTTACGTACTTATTCATATTCCCAATTTTTGCAACATCACAACTAGCATAACCGTAATCATTTTCATAATCATACATCAATTTAAAGAAACGCATCTTTTATCTCCTTTTTTAATTTTCCCAATAATCCTTATACAACACAGCTGGATTATCGATTATTTTTTGTTTCAATTGTCCGAATAATTTTAAAAATTTATCTTTATCTCCATCTGCTACTCTATCAAATCTTTGCATATTGTCAAGTATATAATCATGATAAGCATTGGGATGGCGTCCTTGATGAGGTAATAAATCTTTATTCCAAACATCATCCAAACTAAATCCATATTTGTTAACAATTTCCTCCAATTGTGGAGTGTATGTCCTACTCTTATTAGTTGCATAATGATGTACTTGACTAGGTTTAGTTGTTTTTCTACTTTTACTAACACTCTCAACTACAGATTCAATCTTAGCAATTATACAACATCATCGACGCCTTGTCCAATTTAAATTTTTCTTTTCTCTATATGCAATCCATCCTAATGGCAAATCAAATAATTCGTTGATACTACTATCTATCCTAACCATTTCAAGTAGTGACACTATTACCGCAGATTTTTCATCAACTTCATCTCCATCTAAAAATTCCCACATTCCATCGTCTTCATCATGCGAAACTAATTTAATATCATTCTCTCCTTTTACAATATTCTTCGTCGTAATTACCATTGTGTTTTTATTATCTAAAAATTTAAATTCCATAGAATCCTATTACCTCACTTATCTGATTTCATTATATTTTCGATTCTTGATAATACTTGTGCATTAGAATAACTATTTGAACCACCTTTGCTTCTTGGAACAATATGATCAATTTGTGCTTCTAGCGGATTCGGAGTAACTCCCTTCTGACTTTTAGTTGCTGGTACAAGTACTTCCCCTGATAAATCTGACTTAATTACACCACCATTCCTTTCCATGTTATGTTGTATAATTTTTCTCTTCTGATATGGTGTAAACTTTTTCCCTTTATCTACTAATTTTGAATCTTTTAGGGTAGAGTATTTACTAACATCTCTTACTATAGTCTCTGCTTTAGTAACCGTATCTGCCTCTTTAACTGCAACACCGGCTCCATTTGCCGTTTTAGCAGCACTTTCAACTTTCCCGGAAGCATTCGCCGCCCTGACTGCCTCGTCGATTTTTTCAACTTCTGCAACACTTATCTTCCCAGGTTCAGGAAGTTTTCCCTTCATCTGCAGTTTCACTGCTTCACAAGCGCGAATTTCATCATCTGTAAGTGTACGTGGTACCTCTCGCGCCCTTTGTTTAAGTACATCTATCTCACTACGGAATTTTTCTGCAGCACTTGCCGCTTTTTCTACTTTTTTAGCTTCCTCAGCCTCAC
>CATZCM010000057.1 GCA_958417225.1 uncultured Eubacteriales bacterium
AAGTATCATACCAGATGGATAAACATTTTTACAACAACCTTTGCATAATAATTTTATATTTATTTTTTCAAGTTCTTCTCTTAATTTAATCAATGTTTCAAAAAAATTATCTCCCTCCTTTTCAAACACCGAATTTTCAAAGGAAAACTTAATCACAACTGTATCATCATCATTTTCTGTTAATTCAAGTAAGGCATTTCTTTTTTTACCTTTATTTACACATATAACACTACGTATTTCTTTCTCCATCATTTACCTCCAAAATTTGGATTAGGAATAAAATCTTCCATAATTTTTCCTGATTGTTTTTTATACACTCCAATAATTTCAGTTGGTCTTATTCCTCCGGGTATTGAAAATTCCATCTGCTCTGGAAAATATGTACCTAATCCATATGTGCTATTTATATCAACATAATTATCAGTTTGTATTACATATACATATCCGTTTTTGCCCGCAAACTCTGTAGCAATAGACTTATCTCCAGAGGTAGATACAAAATTTCCAACAGTACTATTACTTTTAGTATGTAGCAATGCATTATTATGTGTTCCCTTAGGTATAAACCCATTTTGAAATACATCATCAGGAACAACACTAGCTTTTTCACCTCTAAACAATATTTTAATTCCATGTTCACCATTATTAACACGTTTCACTACAACTTCAGTCTTAGCTGCAGTTTCTACTTTCTTTGCCACTTTTTCAGCAGCATTTGTGTTCTTCATCTGCAGTTTCACTGCTTCACAAGCGCGAATTTCATCATCTGTAAGTGTACGTGGTACCTCTCGTGCTCTTTGTTTAAGTACATCTAGCTCACTACGAAATTTTTCTGCAGCACTTGCCGCTTTTTCTACTTTTTTAGCTTCCTCAGCCTCACGCACTATTCTAAGTTTCGCTACCTTTGCTGCTTTACTTGCAGCACTATTCAGCTCACTTGAGTCTTTTGCTCCAGCCACAAAAGTTTTTGCTAATTCCGTAAGTCTCGCGCCCTTTTCAAGTTCTTTGACTGCTTTGGCGCCTTTGGCAATTTTCCCACCAAGCTTCACTCCGCCCTTGACGAGCGAACCTACTCCATCAACGAACTGCACTACGTCACCGAATGAAGGGACGCATAGCACTCCTGAAATATGCCATATTTCCCAATCTTTAATTTTCTACAGTTTCCTTTATTCTGTCTAATAAGTATTCTAAAAATGAGTTATAGCAATAATCTGAAATTCCATCCCATGCTGACCACATAAGAACTTCACCATTATCACAATCTATACAATACACCCATTCATCACAATTTTCTACTACCACTAAATTTTTCGGTAATCCTGCCTGCCTTTTAATTAAAGTTTCATTTGCACAAACTAAAGACTTATCTTTACCAACCCCCAAAATAAATACAGAATAAACAAATCCATGACCATATTTGCTTATAAACCATTTATATTCCTCTGGTAATTTAACTTCTAATAAAGTTTCAATTTGATCAATATACCTTTTATCAGTCGTCCCTATAAAAAAAGCATTATCTTTCGCTGCTAAAATCATCTCATCAACTTTACTTTTATAATCAATCATAAAAAACCCCATTTTAAATTTATTTAATATTTTTTGCTCGCCATTTCCAATATTGAGTCCTAAAATTTTCGTATTGCCTTTTCAGTACAGGATCGTTCCTAAAACTTTCTCCGGTACCCTTTAACCCATGAAGAACTTTATGCCCCTTCATATGCAAACTAGATGGGATCTCCACCATTGAACCAGGTTCATTTTGAAGTATATGGTGTAATTCAATTTTAGTCCCATCATTCCAAAATGGAGCATTACCTTTCATCGCAAGTTGTAAATTTGTCAAACCAGTTCCTGAATCGATCCTATTCCAATCAATATCACAGCGCTGATAAACACGTCTACTAATATCCCTAATTTCGCCATCAACCCTAGTTGTACCCCTATATTCAACTGTAAAATACAAAGGATTCTTAACTAATTCACTGACAACGCCACTCTCTGCATTCGCCGCCCTGACTGCCTCGTCGATTTTTTCAACTTCTGCAACACTTATCTTCCCAGGTTCAGGAAGTTTTCCCTTCATCTGCAGTTTCACTGCTTCACAAGCGCGGATTTCATCATCTGTAAGTGTACGTGGTACCTCTCGCGCCCTTTGTTTAAGTACATCTATCTCACTACGGAATTTTTCTGCAACACTTGCCGCTTTTTCTACTTTTTTAGCTTCCTCAGACTCACGTACTACTCTAAGTTTCGCTACCTTTGCTGTCCTTCCCGATATTAACTTTTATTTCATTATACCAATTCAGAAATGCTTCACCCGAACTCATTTTTGAATTATCCAAACAACTTTTTGAATATTCATAGAATGCATAATATTTTCTGAAATTCACATCATAATACATTTTTATTTCCTTCGGTGCACAGATTTCATTATATTCACATAATTTTTTAATTTTTTCCAAGGTTAATGTCCCAATTTTTAAAAATTCAATTGCAACACTTTTATCAATATTTAATTCATTCACAGTTAAAATCCTACCATTTTTCTCAAAAAAAGCATTAAACATTGTGCTTTTCTTTTCAATTGATGCATAAGCATATATTCTATCAACTTTATCTTGTGTAACTTCTAAACACAATGAGATTAATTCAGCTTGAATTTCCATAAAATCGTCTTCGAATTGTTTTTTCATATTAATCCCCCCTAATTTTCAATATGCTTAAAAAATGGTATATCATCTATAGTATACGATACATCAAACGATATAGGCCTACTACTCAAATTTTCATAGTTTATATGTATATCCACTGTAACTTTTCGTCCGTTTTCTAAAGCCTTTGCCCATTCACTTTCTATAGCTTTAAATTCACTTAAATTGACTTGTTTAGCCTGCGAAACTAAATTATCTAGTTCCGGTGAACCCCCAAATCTATCCCCAAAAATATGACCTGCATAATCACCTGATCTTTTACCAAATGTATTCGGATTATGATCTAACCTTCCTTCATGTACTTTAATTTGCAATCTATCTGTACTTGCATGTGAAATTAACCCATCTTCGTTGGTTTGATAAATGTACTCATGTTCTCCTGTTTGATATCTTACACTTGGTTTTAATTTACTATTTTCTAGCTGACTCCCATCTCTTATAATGTCAATTTCAACAGTAGTCTCTACTTCTCTAGCTGTAACACTAGCTCCATTTGCCGTTTTAGCAGCACTTTCAGCTTTCCCGGAAGCATTCGCCGCCCTGACTGCCTCGTCGA
>CATZCM010000058.1 GCA_958417225.1 uncultured Eubacteriales bacterium
AAGTATCATACCAGATGGATAAACATTTTTACAACAACCTTTGCATAATAATTTTGTATATTTACAAACATATTATTATACTACAATCTCAAAAATAATGTAAGTTAAGAAGTCATTTCTCATAAAAAGTTTATCTGTAATAATATTTTTTTACTATTTTATTCAATTCATTGTCACCAAAAGATTCTATCACTTTCTTTAAAGACATATCGCCCTCCATTTTATCTAAGTCTAATCCGTATTGTAACATCAGTTCAAGAATATCATTGTTCTTTTCATTTATAGTTCCTATGGCCTCTAAAATTGGTGAAAATCCTTTTTTATCATTTATATTAGGATTAGCTCCTGCCTCCAATAACATTTTGATTGCTGCCAAATAATGATTTTGGCAAGCAATGTGAAGATAAGACGTTCCATTATCATCCTGGAAATTTGGATTTTTAATGTTTTTAATCTTATCTAACAAAGCATCAGATTCTTCTACGCCTAATCTAAAAAACATATCATCCCTATTAAACATATTTGAGTACATTTTATTTTTCCTTTCTTATATCAATTTTTAGCTTCAAACATATGACTTCTATTACTAGATATGTTCTGCCATGCATAAAATTCTGGGTTATTCATAAAATCATTAAACTGCGATTGAGTCATTCCTTGACTTTCAGCCCAATCACGAAGATATGCAAATTCTTTTCCTGTTTTATGTCCTAACTCAACATTGCTTGGATCTACCCATTTTTTGCTTATGCTATCATATATTTGACCTGTTTTATAATCTACCCTAGTGTTAGCATTCACTGCTTCTATAGTTTCTTTTCTTATATACGGTCTGCTCAAATAATGACTAGAGCCACTTATTATACCAACTTCTGTATTTAAAGCAAATTGTCCATTTGCTCTATGCCATTTTCCTGTTGCATCCTGATATGGTATATCACTTTCAATCACACTTTTGACTTCTTCTGCCTCATTCGTCGCCCTGACTGCCCCGTCAATTTTTTCAACTTCTGCTACACTTACCTTTCCAGGTCCAGGAAATTTTCCCTTCATCTGCAGTTTCACTGCTTCACAAGCGCGAATTTCATCCTCCGTAAGTGTACGTGGCATCTCTCGTGCTCTTTGTTCAAGTACGTCTAGTTCACTATGAAATTTTTCAACCTTAAACTCTAATTGATCCACTATTTCTACAACTGAACTGTTAGTTTTTTTACTAACTTCCAATTCCGATTTTAGTTGAATTTTAAATGATTTTTCACCACTTGTCAAAACATCAATTTTACACACGGATTTTCCAGTTTCACCCACTGCCATCGGTAATTCCGCGGCTTTTGCTTGAGGTCCTCTCGGTGGAATTTCCCCTCCACCCTTGATAACTCTCAATCCCGGTTTTGTTAATGGTTTTAGTGGTTTTTGTCCCCCTCCTTTTATTACTCTCAATTCAGGTTTTAGTAGTTGTTTTGGCTGTCCTACTCCATCGATAACTCTCAACTCTGGTTGCAACAGATGTTAAAATTTATTTTTTTAACTATATTCATGTAAAAAACGATTAAAATAATTCTCTCAGCATAGAATCTAATCGTTTTGCATAAAAATAATTTTCTTTTAAATCCATACAATTTTCATAAAAAAGTGCAACTATATGTTCATCATTCGGTTGGCAAATTACACATTTTGTATTACCTTGTATCCAAATTCTAGGTAAAATCTGTCCGCGTACACTTTCAAACAAATTATCTACACTACTAAAGACAATTAAATTTTCAAATAAATCACATGATTCAAGCTCAATATTTTTCTTTATTATATCAAACCTTTTATTCCTCACATTGGCTATAACCAATATCGCAATATCATTCTTATTAATAAATTCATAAAAATTCATAATTTTCTCCTAAACTCCAGGATCAATCCATATTCCCGGTTCAATTTCTATCAACCTTTTTCCTTTATCTATCCAATGTTGTTTAATTTCATATGCCCTTAATGCATTTCCCGCAGGTTCACTATTAAAAACTGATTTAGCAGGATGTCTACTTGGTGAACCAGCTGTGTGCAAATTTCCACTAGAATGGCCTGGTCCTGGAATTTCATCTATCACACCACCATCTCTCACAGGAATCTGATGTCTATGATGAGAAGCTAGTTTTGTTCCTGCTGAATTTCCCTTAAGAAATTCAACTCGTTGAACGGATGTATACGGTCCCACTTCTATAATAGGTTTCGCTGAAAAGCTTGGATCCTTTGGACTCATTATATGTCCATCTGGAATTCTCACCCTCTTACCCTTCCAATTTTTTATATAATCATTAGTACTCTCACTAACACTCTCGATTAAAGATTTAGTCTCAGTAACCGAATTGGTGCTACCGGCACTCTTAATTTTCTCTAAAGTTTCTGCTACTTTAGATGTCTTAACAACACCTACAGATTCTCCCACCGCATTCGCTGCCTTGACTGCATCGTCAATTTTTTCAACTTCCGCAACACTTACCTTCCCAGGTTCAGGAAGCTTTCCCTTCATTTGCAGTCTTACTGCTTCACAAGCGCGGATTTCATCATCCGTAAGCGTACGTGGTATCTCTCGTGCTCTTTGTTTAAGCACGTCTAGCTCACTATGGAATTTTTCTGCAACACTTGCCGCTTTTTCTACCTTACTAGCTTCCTCAGCCTCACGTACTATTCTAAGTTTCGCTACCTTTGCTGCTTTACTTGCAGCACTATTCAGCTCACTTGAGTCTTTTGCTCCAGCCACAAAAGTTTTTGCTAATTCCGTAAGTCTCGCGCCCTTTTCAAGTTCTTTGACTGCTTTGGCGCCTTTGGCAATTTTCCCACCAAGCTTCACTCCGCCCTTGACGAGCGAACCTACTCCGTCAACGAACTGCACTACGTCACCAATCAACTTCGCCTGTTCGAACGAACTTTCTGTAGGTGAACAGTTCTTCAACCAGTCAATCGCATTTTTATGGAAATCACCAACTGATTTGTTTACTTTATCAGCTACCATTTTGTCCATCGAAGTAGTTGCTGGCAGCGTTCCGACCCAAGTTGCAAGTT
>CATZCM010000059.1 GCA_958417225.1 uncultured Eubacteriales bacterium
CAGATAAGTCATACCGATTGTAAATACACAGAAAAGCATAAATGCAGATAATATTATTGTGAAAAACAAAATTGCATATTGCTTCTTATTTGTTTTAACGCTGTTTTTTGCAAGTTTATTGATGATTGCCTCATTATTATTCGCTAACATGGAAATCACTTCCTTTAGTTGATATTTTTCCGTCCTCAATCTGAACAATTCTGTCCGCCATTTGTGCAATATCATTATCATGTGTAATTACAATCAATGTTTGTTGATATTGTCTACTTAACATTTTCAATAATCCGATTACATCATGACTGGTAGAAGTATCAAGATTTCCTGTTGGCTCGTCTGCAAGGATAATCGCAGGTTTTGTTGCTAAAGCTCGTATAATCGCTACACGCTGTTGTTCTCCACCAGACAACATTGCAGGGAGCATTTCTTGTTTATCCGAGATATTTAATGTTTCCAATAGTTCCTGAATAAAATCTTTATCAATTTGCGTACCATCTAACTCAAGAGGAAAAGTAATATTATCATACACATTCAAGTCGGGTATTAGATTATACTGCTGAAAAATAAATCCTACTTTTCTTCTTCTGAAAAGAGCAAGTTGTTCCGAATTTAATGTTTCAAGATTTAGTCCATCAACAATAACAGTTCCACTGCTGGGCGTATCTAATCCACCAATCATATGTAGAAGCGTACTTTTTCCACTACCTGATTTTCCGACGATAGAAACAAATTCTCGTTCAGCAACTTCAAAATTCACACCATCTAATGCTCTTACGGTCTGATTCCCTGTTTGGTAATATTTTTTTAAAGCCTGTGTTTTGACAATCACATTTTTCATAATCAAGTCCTCCTTATTTTTCTATCGGATAAAGAATAACGCTATCTATCTTTTCTGGTTCAAAAAAAGTTACTTTAAGTATCATACGATAAGGAAATGTTTGGTCTTTACCATTCAAATAAAACACATTTTCCCCTTTTTTCAAAAACACGCCATTTGTCAACCATGTTTCTTTGTAGTTTTCTTCAGAAGTTTGAGACAAGTAGAAAGAAGATAAAGGCTCTAATGTAGTTTTAACACCATTCTTTTCTTTTAATTCGCAACAAAACAATGCCCCCTCTTTTCCATATGTATCATAAGTATATTGCAAAGAAACATCTGTATCTTTCTTTGATGTAATAGAAAGAAAAATAGATTTATTTTCTGGGAGAATATTATCTGGTTCAGTCATACTCTTTATTTCCATTTCAACAGTTCCATCTTCTGAAATTTCTAATTTTTGAGGGTTTTGCAAGTCTTTTTGGTTATAAATAACCTTATCACTTGCTGTGCTCTTCGTTTGTTTATTTTCGTCAGTACTGGAGCTTTCATTCTGGCAACCGGTAAAAGCCAATAATAAAACGAACATTGTCAGAAATACCGTCGATTTTTTGATTCTCATGATTTCACCTCCTGACTTACATGATAAAGCATAAAAATCACAAACCAGTCACAAAAAGAAAAAATCACAAAACTGTGATTTTTCTTAATCCCGATTTGGAAGATATATTATAAACTTGCTTCCTTGTCCAATTTGTGACTGTACTTCAATATATCCATTTTGTAGCGTGATGATTTCTCTAGCTAAATATAAGCCAATACCGATTCCCTCTTTATCATGTACCTCTGGTTCTCGATAGAACCGAGTAAAAATAGTCGCTTGTCGCTCTGGTGCAATACCTTTTCCTGTATCCTCAATGCTGATTTTTGTAAAAAGTTCTTGCCTGCACACAACAACATGAATATTTCCGCCAACTTCTGTATATTTTACTGCATTATCTAAAATATTAAAAATTGCTTCTGCTGTCCATTTTTTATCATGTTTTAGCATTAGCTGTTCATCATACTGCACATCAATCTTAATGTTTTTCTTATCTGCCTTTATTACTACGTTACTGATCGCCATAGCGAGAGTATCGGCAAGAAGGACATTTTGTTTTTGGATTTTAATTGTTCCAGTTTCAAGCCGTGACATTTTTACCATGCTTTGCAGAAGAAAATCCAACTTATCTATTTGACCGTTCATTTTTCTCATGTATTCTTGATTTTTCTTAAAATCTGATTCATCCGTCATTATCTCTAAATAGAGTTTTATATTAGCAATCGATGTTTTTGTTTGATGAGAAATATCAGACACTAGCTCTTTCAGTTTATCTTTTTCTTCTGAAATCTCTAAATTTTTATGAGTATACAGATGGGAAAGACGAACCAGCTTCTCATAAATTTTTTCCCACAAATCATCGTTTTCATAGGGAGTTGTTTTTAATTCTCCGTTTTTTAACATATAGTTTATAGTATTATCCAGTTTCTCTGTATATTCATAAACATCATGTTTCAAACGAACATATTTCCAAAGTGCAAAAGTAGTGATAAACACTAACGAAAAAAATATTATAAAAATCATTACTTCCATATATAACCCATTCCATATACATTTGAAATATAAGAGTGTTCCTCGGTTTCAATCTTTTTACGCAATCTGTTGATATTTACTGCAAGAGTATGCTTGTCTGTAATTTGTACTCCCTCGTCCCATAAAGAATCTAATAAAACGGAATAGGTAAGTAGTTTCCCTTTATTCTCAATCAGTTTTTTTAAAATACGATATTCTGTGGGGGAAAGTAAGCATTCATTTACTCCTTGTTGAACGATACCAAGTTCAAAATCTACTTTTAGAAAGCCATCATCATAAATATTCGCTTCTTGTGACTTTCTGGATAAGATTACATACACTTTTTTCAGCAAAATTCTCATAGAAAAGGGCTTTGTCACATAGTCGTCTGCTCCAAGTTCATATCCATTTAAAATATCAGTTTCCAAATCCTTAGCGGATAAAAATAAAATCAACGTATTACTTCTAGCTTTTAACCATTTACAAAATTGAAATCCATTACCGTCTGGTAAATTTATATCCAAAATTGCCATGTGAAAGGTATAACTATTTGCGTAGTTTTTTGCTTCTTCACAAGTTCTAGC
>CATZCM010000060.1 GCA_958417225.1 uncultured Eubacteriales bacterium
ATACCACGTCTGCTATGACCTTTTCTATGTGTCCTATTTCATTTTACAATTAACCATTTAAAAGCAAGTGAAAATTTTTACAAGTCTACTAGATGTATTTGATGTAATAATTGGACAATGAAGTGCCAACAATAGGGTGAAATAAATTTTTGTCGTTTTAATGGTCTTGAGTAGATAAGTGTAATGAATCTGAATAAAGAAAAAACTTGACTTTGGTGGTGTGGAATGCTACAATTAAAGTATTAGATGAAGAAAGGAAGGTTAGATGATTCAAGAATACATGCCATATATATGGTTTTTAGTTGTGGTAACGATGGCATTACTGGAGGCCGGAACTAGTCAACTTGTATCGATTTGGTTTGTAATTTCAGGTATAGTGGCTTTTTTTATGAGCATTACAGGATGTCGGGTTTCAGTTCAGGCTATAGCTTTTTTAATTGTGGCGATAGTTTTACTTTTATTTACTAGACCTTTTGTACATAGGTGGATTAGTTTTGAACATGAAGATACTAATCTTGGTAGGTACATAGGTAAAGAAGCAGTTGTGATAAGTGAAGTAAATAATTCAATAGGTGCGGGGCAGGTTAATGTTGAAGGGAAGATCTGGTCAGCAATATCTTTAAATGGAGAAAATTTATGTATTAACGATAGGGTGACTGTCAGAGGCATAAAAGGAGTAAAATTGTTAGTAGAAAAAGATTAATTAGGGGAGAGCGTTTTATGAGTACAGTGTTTTGGATTTCGATGGCGTTGATATTATTTATTATTTTGATTATTGTTGCAAATATTAATATAGTTCCGCAAGCTAATTCTTATGTTGTAGAAAGGCTTGGTGCGTACTATGCTACTTGGGGGACAGGGCTTCATGTTAAAATTCCATTTGTAGACCGAATTTCTAAAAAAGTATCTTTAAAAGAACAGGTAGTGGATTTTCCACCTCAACCTGTTATTACTAAGGATAATGTTACAATGCAAATAGATACAGTTGTGTATTTTCAAATAACTGATCCTAAGTTGTATACGTATGGAGTGGAGCATCCAATGTCTGCAATAGAAAATTTATCAGCTACTACTCTTAGAAATATTATAGGCGATTTGGAACTTGATAATACTTTGACATCGCGTGATGTAATAAATACAAAAATTCGTGTGATTTTGGATGAGGCAACAGATGCTTGGGGAATAAAGGTTAATCGTGTGGAACTTAAAAATATTTTGCCACCGCGTGAAATACAAGATGCAATGGAAAAACAAATGAAAGCTGAACGCGAACGCAGAGCAAGGATATTAGATGCTGAAGGTTCAAAAAGAAGTGAGATACTTGTAGCGGAAGGCCATAAGGAAGCAGCTATTTTAAACGCAGATGCAATAAAAGAGACTAAAATAAAAGAGGCAGAGGGTGAAGCAGAAGCAATTAGGTTTGTTCAAAAAGCGTATGCAGATGGTTTGAAGTTTTTAAACGAGGCTACACCAACTGATCGTGTAATTACGCTGAAAAGTTTAGAAACTCTTGAAAAAATGTCTGACGGTAAGGCGACTAAAATTATAATACCGTCTCAGATACAATCACTGGCAGGTTTAGCGACTTCATTAAAAGAATTATTAAAAGACGAAAAGTAAGTGTAGTACTGACTTCTTTGCAAACGAATGTGTTATAGCTAATGGAAGTCAGTATTTTTATAATGATTTCTAAGGAATGGAGGGGAGTATGTAATTATGAACAGTAGTATAAATCATGAAAGAATTCTTATTGCAGTGGCACTTGCGCTGTGTGCCGGGATTATGTGTTATAATTTTTTCTTTGTGCCATCAGTGTTACCGCCGACTGTTATTTATGCCGACAAACCGAAATCTGATTTTGTATCAGAAGATAGTGAAATTGTGAATACTACTTCAGAGGGAGTAAATGATGATGGACAAGTGTCAGATTACCTTATTAACATAAATACCGCTACGGTGGAGGAAATGGCAGATGCACTTCCTAGGGTTGGAAAATCAGTGGCACAGAGAATTGTTGAGTATAGAAATAAAAATGGCCCATTTAAGAAAATAGATGAAATAAAGAATGTGAAAGGGATAGGGGAGAAAACATTTGAAAAGATGCGTGACATGATATGTGTCTAATTTTGGGTGTGAGAATGGAAAAATAAAGAATTTATAGATTTATCGCATTGCTAGAGATTTAATATATTTTGATATGATTTTCGATTTTATATATTTGTTTTTATATGTAAGCAAATTTATATTTGAGATAAAGTGATATTTAATCTTTGACATAATAGAATTTTTTTGATATAATGATTATACGTGATAAATTTTAATATATTTGGAATTTTAGAGGGGTGTGTGTTATTATGTCAAAAGAAAATGCAGTAGAGTTTTTGATAGCTATTACAAAATCTCCGGTATTACTTAAGCACATGCAAAAAGTTTATGAAAAGCATTATTGGGAGTCCAATGACCCCAAAAAGGCAGTAGAACTAATAGAAAATGAAATTATTCCGATTGCTAAAGCTTTTCAATTCGATTTCACTCCAGAGGAACTTATATTGGTAAATGATGAAATTGAATTTTCAGGGGAAAAAGAAGAATTAGATATGGATGATTTGGAGAATGTATCTGGAGGAGTTGGAGGAAAAACAGTAGTAGCGTTTTCTTTAGCAGCACTTGCGTTGGCACCTTTGATTGCACCTTCTGCTTCGGCTTTGGGTACAAGTTCGAGTTATGGAGGTTCTAGAAATTCATTAGGCAGTACGAGAATTGTTGAACTTGTAAATGGTGGGGCTTATAGAAAATTATTAGATGGTATGGAAAGTGATGGAAATATAAGTGATGAGCGCAGTGGTGGAGGTTCTAGAAGTTCGTCAAGTGGAACAGGAAGTGCTGAAAGTGTAAGTGAAGAACGCAGTGGCGGAGGTTTTAGACGTTCGTCAAG
>CATZCM010000061.1 GCA_958417225.1 uncultured Eubacteriales bacterium
ATGGTTCGTATACAAATAGTGTACCAACCTTTACCGATGCAGGAACATATACAGTATATTACAAAGCAAGTACTGTAAATCACAAAGATGCGACAGGTTCTTTTGAAGTGACGATAGATAGTGCAGAACTTACAAATGTAAGTGTAACACAGTCAAATGATCTTACCTATAATGGAGAAGAACAAAGAGCTAGTGTAATTGTAGCAGCAACTACCGTTGATGATACTGATGATAAAGTGAATTTCAAGTATAGTAAGGACGAAAATGGTTCGTATACAAATAGTGTACCAACCTTTACCGATGTAGGAACGTATACAGTGTATTACAAAGCAAGTGCTACAAATCACAAAGATGCGACAGGCTTTTTTAAAGTGACGATAGATAAGGCACAGCTTACAGATATAAAGGTAGAGCAATTAAGCTTCCCTACCTATGATGGAAAGGAGCAAAGTGTTGAAGTAGAAGCAAAAGCAAATGCAGTTGGAGACATCTTAGCGATGTTTACGTATAGTACTGAAGAATTGGGAACGTATGAATCTAGAGTTCCATCGTTTAAAAATGCAGGAAATCATACGGTGTATTACAAAGCAAGTGCTGCAAATCACGAAGAAGCACGAGGCTCGTTTGATATAATTATAGGTAAAGCAAAGACCAGCGAAATCACAGTAAATGGTATCGTTAATCAGCAGTATAAATCAGGAAAAGAAATTGAACAGGATAACTTGAGTTTGAGTATTAACGGTACGGTGATCCCAAAAGAAGACTATGAGGTGAAATATGAAAATAATAAAAATGTCGGCACAGCGAAGTTAACTATTACGAGTAATAACTTTGATGGAATAATCGAAAAGGAATTTCGAATTACCGAAAAATCAATTGATGATTGTGAATTTTTCAAAATAGAAAAACAAGCATATACCGGATTAGAAATTGAACCTGAGGTAGTTGTGAAGGACGGAGAGAAATTTTTAGAAAAAGATAAGGACTACGAAATTTCTTATAAAAATAATAAAGACATGGGAACTGCAACTGTGATAGTAAAAGGAATAGGTGAATATGCTGGAGAAAAAGAACTGAATTTCGAAATAACTAAGGCTACATTAAATATGAGATCGTTTGGGTATTCGAATCCGAGTTTTGGACAATCTATTAGAGAAATTTTGGATGATTATGAAGTGAGTGGAATTAACGGAGAAGAAATATCTGGTAAATGGACGTATGTAGATTCTAATGGAAATGAATTTGATCCAGATGAGGTAAAATTGTCTGAGAACGATAAGACGATATATACAGCAAAATTTGTTCCAGATGATGAAAAGTATGACTCGATTAGCGTAAACATTTGTGCAAACCCTGTGTATCGTGATACGGAAAAACTAAAAAAATCAGAAGAACAACCTTTAGAAGAGTTTACCAATCAAGTAATTGTAAATGTGGTATTTCCAGATGGAAGTACAGGAGTGTACATTGATCGTTACGGCATCATATGGACAATGGAGATGTCCGGAGGAGTTGTTACGATGTATGCGGTTGATAATAGTGAGGGGGTATTTGAATTAGGTTCAATGCTTTATGTTCGTTGGTTGAACAATCAGGAAAATCCTGAAGCATTTTCACGATTTGAAGCAATGCTTGATGATGAACACAAAAAGGCAGCAGAGGAAGGTAAGTTGTGGATATTTGAAGTTGTCGTAGAAAGTCCTGAGGGAATAAAATATACTAAATTAAGTTTACCGGTTGCGTTTTTCATTCAACTAGGAGAAGATTGGGACATAGATGATGTTAAAACAGTATTTATAAGTACTGGTGAAGATGAGTTACAGGAACTCAAAGGCATCGAAACGATGAAAACTTCAAATGGAGAAAATTATTCGTTCGCGGTGGTAATGTTAAAGCATTTCTCTCCATATGCGGTTTATGACGAAGATATACCTCGTGATGAGGATGTTCCGGGTAACGATGACACACCAATAAATAATGATGATACTCCAATTAATAATGACGATACTGATAAAACTACTAGTGAACCGGATGAGATAGATTTAACAGAATCGGAAAACGATTCAGTACGAACCGGGGATCCGATTGGATATAACTTACTAGTATCATTAGCAATTCTGCTGTTCGTGTCAGGTTTTTCGCTGGTTGGCATCGGAAAAAGAAAAAAACGTTAAATTTAAAATGGTTAGGTTGACTTAGTTCAATGTAAAATTTATGGAGTCCGTTCTGAAGCAGGGATTATATCGCTTCGAAACGGGCTCTTTATTTAAATGTAGAGAAAAATGAGAATTGAGTGTGGGTAGGGTTTATTGTAAGTACTAATAGTTAGATGCTAGTGGTGAATTGGGAAAAGCTTCGGGGTGACAGGTATATAAAATATACTTGTTACTCCGATTGATTTTAAAGAAATGATTTTTTACTGTTAGGTGGTTTTGAGGTGTGATTTTGTGAAATGAAAGTTTTTTCTAATTTAACTGAAATGTTGGGAACTGAGAAAATCTGTTTATAAATTTATAGTTTAGTTAGTGTTTTGCAGAGTTTTTAACTTTTTTATTTTTAAAGTTTACCACGAAATACATATTCTGTGGT